>JAPOYI010000141.1 GCA_026706665.1 Gammaproteobacteria bacterium
CATCATCCTCCGATGATCCCTGACGCCGCCTACAGGCTCATGTGTCGTTGGATTTACGCCCCCCCTTCAGGCTCATGCCTCGTTGGACAAGGCTGTTTCTCGACTTCGCTGCCGCGTCGGTTAACATAGGGACAGTCCCAGGCGGCGGGCCTACGACACGGGGGAGCGAACATGCGCAGGTACGCGAGGCGCGACGAGGAAGAAGGCGCACAAATCAACCTGACGCCAATGCTGGACGTCGTCTTCATCATGCTCATCTTTTTCATCGTGACGGCGACGTTCGTGAAGGAGGTGGGCCTGGATGTGAACCAGCCGGAAGACGACAAGCCAAAGACTGTCGATCCGGACAAGCGCAGCATCGTCGTGCGCATCACCAGCCGGGACCGCATCCTGATCGCGCAACGCGACGTCGACTGGCGTTCGGTCCGTGCGAACATAGAACGCATGCACGCGGAAAACCCCGAGGCGCCGGTCATCATTCAGCCGCATCCCGAATCGCGCACGGAAGTGATGGTGCACATCATGGACTCGGCACGGCAGGCTGGGGTGACCAACGTCTCACTCGCTGCGGGCAACTGACGCGCGCCGCGACAACACGCCGCGGGCGAGTTCCTGCCCGTCATCGAGGCCCTTGATGCAATATCCGGGGTGATGTCGTGTCGCGGGTGCTTGTAACCGGAACACTGGCGATAGACTACGTGGCCGACTACGGCGGCCGCTTCAAGCAGCTACCGCGTCATCCGGGCGTCAACCTGTCGATTCAACTCGACCGCATCGAACGCCGGTTCGGCGGTTGCGCCATGAACATCGCGTACGGTCTCAACCGGCTCGGGCAGGATGCCCTCCCTTTCGTCTTCGCCGGGGACGACTACGGCGAGGACTATCGAAACCATCTTGACCGCCTCGATATCGATCAGAGCGGCATCATCCGGTTATCCTGCGCCGGGCATTCATCCCACGCGTTCGTCTTTACGGATGCCGACGGCAACCAGTTCACGGGGTTTTTCCCCGGCCCCGCCCGGGTAGTTGATTTCGCGCAGCGCCTGTCCGCATTTGTCTCGGACCGTCCGCCCGACTACGCGATACTGGCACCTGATATCGCGTCAAACATGATCGACGCTGCCCGTGTCATGCGCACGCATCGCATACCGTTTCTTTGCGACCCCGGACAGGGTCTGACCGACTTCAGTACGTGCGAGACGAGAGAACTTGTCCGCGTGTCCGACGCGTTGATCATGAATCATTTCGAATTCGAGACGGTCGAATCCAGGTGCAAAGGAGAGCTCGGCGCTCCCGAATACACGGTGGTCACTACCGGAAAAACGGGCTCTTACTGCGGCGACATCGTCGTCCCGGCGGCGCCCGCAAGGGTGGTCAGGGACCCCACCGGTTGCGGCGATGCGTATCGTACCGGCCTGGTGGATGCGCTGTTGCGAGGTGCGACGATGCGCGATGCGATGCGCGCGGGAGCATGCGCCGCCGCAATCAACATCGAGCACGAGGGTACGCAGTCGCACGACTTCGGCACCTACGCGAAACGCTACCTCCAGGCATGGGGCGACGTTCCGGCATGGCTCTCGGAGCACATGCACAGGGACGATGGCAGTCACTAGGCGCCCCATGGCGGCCGGAAAGATCATTCTGCTGAACGGGTCGTCCAGCGCGGGCAAGACCACCATCGCGCGCATGATGCAGCAGCTTTACCGGGAACCCTGGCAGCATATCGCCCTCGATCAGTTCCGGGACGGAATGTCCGGTCGATTTCGCGGGTTGAACTCTCCGCCGGGCGATTCCGGCGCGCGCGGTTTGAACGTGGTGCCGGTCGAACGCGATGGCGAGCCGGTGACGGAGATCCGCTTCGGCGATGTCGGGAGGCGAGTCCTCCGCGGCATGCGCCGGTCCATCGCGGCGTTCGCCCGCGAGGGCAACCATGTCATCGTCGACGACCTGATGTTCGAGGAATCGTTCTTGCTCGACTATCTCGATGTCCTCAGGGGACTGGACGTCACCTTCGCCGGCATTCGTTGTGACCTTAAGGTCGTGAACGTGCGTGAAGCCACCCGCCCGCGACGCTTTCCGGGACGGCGACATCCCATTTCCATACGGTTCACGCGCACTGCATCTACGACGTGGAGGTCGACACAACGGACTCCACTCCCCGGCAGTGCGCGCAGCGGATCATGCGGGCGGCCAAACGGCCCTCCCACGCTTTCGACCAGATGCGCGAGAAGTTCAATGTCCGTTGATCAGTGATCGCCGGGTGGCTCCATAGAAGCTTGACCAGAGCGACAATCAGGCCCCTTGGGCGATCAGTGCGCCGATCATCCATTTCAGACGTTCTGACTTTGCCGACTCGATCAGTGTCTCTGTTCGGGCGGCGCCAGCCTGGTTTCTTGGCGAAGCGCGGTCCATCCCCGCCTCGACCCTTGGCGAGATCGTCCTTGGTCGCGAGATTGGCGTTGAGCAGGCCGACATGCTCGTCGGCCAGCGTCTCGGCCTGCTGCTTGGAGAATCCACTCTCGGTCAGGCGCTTGACGAAGCGGTGAGTGTCGAACGCGATGGCTTCGGTCATGCACGCACGATAGGTGCCCTTTCGGTACCCGACAAGGCGAAGTACTACCATGCCGGCACCCTCGAAGGCGATGAGCGCCATGTTCCGGTCGACAAGTGCTTCAGTTTGGCGACCACGGAGGAAAGAAGTAGACTGTGGCGGGTACCTTTCACGAGAGGCCTGCTATTGATCGACTGGGGGACAACCGTGGTGACCGCACCCATGTGCGCCTGCCGCGCTGCGGCGGTGTGTTCCTCCTCGGAATCGTGCGATACGGCGCCGCGATCCCGCATCGGATCGATAGCCGCGTCGCTTGTGCAGCGCCCGATCCTTCGGGGTAGTCCGGCATGAGCAGTTCCCGAAAAGACGACGACGCTTCCCACCTGCCCGCTGCGGCCGACGCGGCGGAGCGCCCGCCGAAGCCTGTCTCGGGCAGCCTCGAACCCCGGCGCGACGAGCCAGTGCTGGACTTGGGCCGGATGGGCAAGGTCGACCTGTCGCACCTGAGCCCGGAGGCGCGGGCGGCGCTGCTGGAGCAGTACGCCAAGGGCAGGATCGACCTCGACTTGCGCGCCCGGGAGTTGGATGTCGACATCCAGGCGCTGGACACTGAATTGACCTCCTGGACCGGTCAGGCGGCGAAAGCGCATGAAGATGGACTTTCCGTGACGGTGAGCAATGCCACGGAGACGTCCGTCGGACGGACCGAAGTGATGATCGGCAATTCCGAGGCCGCCCAGAAGGGCCGGCTAAGCAGGAACCAGACGGGCGAGGAGAACTGGGGGCCCATCATTGCGATCGTGTCGATCATCGCTGGCGCGCTCTTGCTTGGCGCCATATTCGGCTAGTCGCGATGCCGCGTCATACGATCACCGTCAGCGGCGATACGGACGCCGGGCGGGAGTTGGAGCGGCTCCGCACACGATGCCGGCGCGCGGGATTGTCCGAATCTCAAACGGTAGCCCTGGTTGAATCGTCGGCGGACGCCGTGCGCAGCGTTGTCGCCTCGATGAAGGCGGATCCGGGGCGGGCAAAGGGTCAGGTCCATGAATTCGCGGTCCGGGAATTGACCATCCGTGTTCGGGCGGCGGATGCCGGTCGCCAATGGCCGCGATATCTGCCGCGCGCGCTTCGGAGTCTTTTCGCCCTCCCGGGCCGCAGGTGAGTCGGATGAGCGATTACGGCCCTTGGACGAACTATCCTCGCTCGGCCAAACAGCGCCGGCGCGGCGAACTGCGGCGCGAACAGCATGTCCGGGAAGCGCGGGAGTTCACCGAGGAGATGGGCGGCGCGGACCAGGAGGTCAAGCGGTATTTCTTTTCGCTCGACTCGCGCCAGCTACGGGAAATACTCCGCGAGTACGGCCGCAGATACGGATGGCAGGCGCGCGAGTACGCCGAGATGACCTTTCCGGCCTGGCGCAGCGGCCGCCGCCGCATGAGCGGCATGGTCGCCAAGCGGCTGTTCGAACTGATTCCGCCGCGGATGCCGGTGGCGGACAAGCTCAGTCTCGCAGAGGGACTTTGGCGGTACAAGGGTCCGCGGTCGCATCGAACGATCACCGTGGGTCCTCGCGACGATGTCGATGCCGTGATTCGCCAGATCGCGGATCATGTCGAGCGCACGGTGATTCGACACCGCATACCGCAGGATCTGGAACGGCGATTCAACTGGCTGTCGGACGGTGACGTCGACGTGAAGCAGATGCTGCTCAACCATGTCGAACAGATGGAAAAGGCGCTCGTCGTGGAAGGGGCCCGGCGGCAGCTTCCCGTCATGCTCAAGCACCTGCGGGCCGACGGCGGGTTCACGATTCGACGACTCGCGCAGGTTCTGAAGATCGGCAACCATGAGATTGAAGTCCGGCTCGAGGCCGATCCGGCGGAAAGCCCGCCGCTGGCGCCTGTATCGGTGCCGCTCGACTCCGTTCCCGAGTGGTTCGAGGATGATCTCGCAGACAGTCGGCCGCCGGAGCCTTCCCCGGCGGTTCCATCGCGAGTGCGCGGCACTGCGGCTTCGAGCCATCGACCACCTCGCGCAAGTCAAGAGCCGTCCCATGACAGCAATTCGCACCGACCTCTTCGGACCGCGGCGGACAGTGGCCGCAAGAAGAAGAGTTGGCGGAAAACAATCATCCTGCTGGCCTGTATGTGGGCCGCGTACTTCCTGTTGTCGAATCTTCCCGGGCGGTGAACGCACGATATCCTTGTCGGTGCGAGCCTCGCGCTGATTTGCGGTCGCCCCATGCGCGCAAGGTCGACTCGACCGGCGCGATCAAGATTCTGATCAGACACTCCCGATGTTCCCATCGGAACTGCTGCGCATGCGAAAGAAGTAAAGTCTGGTCGTGAGATTGGACTATCCGGACCCTTCGCAGGCCCCTTCGCTGCGCCGTCCGTTGGGCGGTAGGCTGCGGAGCTATAGGCCGGCCGCGACCCGCGGGGAGCGTCTGGATAGTATTCAAAAGGTCCTGTTGCGCGGGGAACTCGTGATCAACGCGTTCAACCGCTGGCGACTGCTCGATAATGGGACCCCATCAACACATTGGACGTTTGCTGACGCCGGTCAGACCGCTGCGGTTGCCGGGACCGAACTCGCCCTCGCCAAGCGGGAAGCGGGCGACATTGTTGTAGCATCGGCGGACGAACTGACGGCGGAGGAGACAACGAATCGAATCGAAGCAGGCCTGGAGCGCCCGGATTTGCTGCTTGCGCAACGCGACTGGGGTCTGCGCCCCGAGGCTTTCCCCTGGTTTTCCCGGATGTTGCCGACCGCGACGCGGCGCGGAGCCGTCGTCCACGTTGTGGCGGCGTTCGGATCGCAGGCGGGCGTTGACGATCTCTACTTCGAGGCCCGTCGACGCTGGCGGCGTCAGCGCGAGCCTTTGGGAGATTTGGCCCCCCGCACGTCCAACATTGAACGTCGGTTTGGTGAACGCCTCAGGGCGGAAGGTTTCGACCCAAAACCACAGATGCCCTTGGCGAACTACTTTCTGGATTTTGCGGTTGTCGCAGGCGGACGGCTACCGGTACGACTCGATGTGGAGGTCGATGGGCGGCACTGGCACGAGGAATTGCCGGGACGTCATGGGCCCCGGGACGAGAGAAGAAACCGGATTGTGAAGTGCTTGGGCTGGCGACCGGTCCGTCTGTGGGCGGACGACATCGAAAGTGACGAAAGCGGTTGCGTTGCGCGCATCCGTCGGGAAGCCGCCTCCCCAAAACCCTCGACTGCTAGCCCAGATCCGAATAGGAGGACAACGAATGAGTGAGACCAAAAACCGTTCGCCGCAGGCCCAAGGTCGAGCGTTCGGACTTACTGTGGGATTGTTGCTGCTGGCAGCGGTCCTTCTTGCGATGGCGGTAGCCGCTTTCGGTGAAGAGATACTGTCGTTGCCCGAGAGCCGACAGGAGGCAGCTGATATCGAAGCGCGCCTTCCGCGGCTTAGAACCGAAGAGGACAGCCTGCGCAGGGAGATTGCGGAACTGAAATCTGAGAAGGAGAGCCTGCAGGCCGCTGTGGAATCGGCTTCTCGACTTGCGTTGGATTTGACAAACCTGCAGGCGGAGGAAGTGAGAACCCGAGCGGAGCGAGACCGGCTGGCGAAGGAAGTGGCCAGCTTGTCGTCGGACCGCTCGCTGCTTCAGGCGGAAGAAGAACGACTGCGGGGCCAGCTTGAGGCTGACCGGAGCGAAGCCGGCAGTGCCACTGATCGCGCCCAAGAAGCCAGCGCTCGGCTGGAGGATCTGCGGCGTTCCATCAATGAAGAGCAGCGTCACCTGGCGCGGGCGCAAGAGCAGGTCGCCAGCGAAGAGGCAAGACTCGGTCTGATCGAAACGGAACTCGCTGATAAGGACCGACTATTGGGATCCAAGCGGGCAGAGCTGACGGAGTTGACAATGAGAGCCGACCAGACGGCGGCGCGAATCCGGGGGCTGCGGAGCGACGAAACCAATGTTCGCGAGCAGATTCGCCAGTTGATCGAATTGATGGGTCACTCATTGAGATCAACAGACCTCTCAGCCGAACGGCTCGGCTCAGAGTAATGGTCGCCGACTGGTTCAGCCTCGAAGGCAATCTCGTTGAAATCGCGTTGGCTGCGGTGTCCGTTGTTCTGATCATCGTGGCGTTCCTCATCGGACGACTTGAGCACCTGATGCGCAAGGGATCGGTGGAGTCGTCCTGTGAAGCATTGACGAGACTCGCGGAATACAACCAGGCTCGCCTCGATGAACTGCGAAAGGAGAAGGAAGCCCTGCTGCGCAACGCCCTGCGAGCCCAGGAGTCGCTTGATCGATGGGAGACGGTGAAACAGGACCACGAGAACATCGAGGCGATGCGGGACGAACTCGGCAAATTCGAGAGAGAAGAATCGAATCGCATCGATGAACTCGAGCGCCGCCGGGCCGAGGCGGCCAGAAGGCTTGCCGATATCCAATCTGCGCTTGATGCGTATCCGCCCGAGATAACCGGAGACGATGCCGTATGGTCGGAGGCCCTGGATTCGCGCAAGAAAGCGTTCGATGAATTGGAACAATCGACGGAAGCCGCTCGGCGCGAGCGCGACGAAGCCGTGTCGCAGCGGGACCAGAATGCGGAAGAAGCGGCCCGGCTTGAATCCAGAAAGGGGCGACTCAACGATGAGATACAGAGTGCCCAAGAGTCCCTTGAACGCATCAAGAATGATCAGGTCGAGGGCCTGAAGCCCTACAACGAACGGCTTCTGGAAGAGGCGCGCGACCTGCAGCGCCAAATCCAGGCGTTGGATGACCGCAAAAAGGAGCGCGAACGGGCGCAACAGGAAGCAGACGCCGTCGAAGCGGTGGACGGAGCAACGATTCACTTCCCGGAGGGTGCGCTGAACGTCGCGGTCAAGGAAGTCCCCGTTGTCGCGGTCGAATTCGACGAAAAGGTGGGCATGTTCGGGGTGGCGCCTGAGTGTCTGGACTGTTACGAGGCACCGAGGCCAGAGCAGTCCGAGGATGACATGCTGCGCGGGTTCATGGACCATCTGGGTGGGCAACGTCTCAACTATCCGGAACGGATCGTCCGGGCCTTTCACACGGCACTCAAGGTGAACGACCTCTCGCCCCTTACCGTGCTGAGTGGTCTCAGCGGTACGGGCAAGAGCCAGTTGCCGCGAGCCTATGCGCGGTTTTTCGGCATCCATTTCCTGCACGTGCCGGTCGAACCCGGGTGGGATTCGCCGCAGGATCTCCTCGGCTTCTATGACTTCGTGGCGGAACGCTATCGCCCGACGGATCGAGCGCGCGCGCTGGCTCACTTCGACAGCGAATTCGGAGTTTGCAGTGACAGGAACTGGAGCGACCGGATGCTCATCATCCTGCTGGACGAGATGAACCTGGCTCGAACGGAGTACTATTTTTCGGAGTTTCTCTCAAGACTTGAAATGCGCGGTTCCCGGAACGGTACCGGCAACCAGGCCCGCAGCGAATCGCGTATATTGATCGACCTGCCCTACGGAAAAGACGACGAGCAAAAACTCCTCTATGTCCCCCACAACGTCTTGTGGGTAGGAACCCTGAACGAAGACGAGACAACCCAAGCTTTGTCGGACAAGGTATTGGATCGGGCCAACTCCATCCGTTTCGCACCGCCGCAACCGCACACCCTCAGCGAGTACAGCGCCGCGCCGGACGAAAGCGCTGAAATGTCCAACGGGTATCTTCCCTATGAACGGTGGATCGGGTGGTCGGGTGGCGACAACGCCGCTGTGGACCGTGGTTCAGGTAATGAAATCAAAGAGACGCTGGAGGAACTTGCCGGAATCATGCAGGCGGCGGGACGCGGATTCGGTTACCGAATCACGCAGAGCATCAAGGCATATATCGATCGCTACCCGGGCGAGGATTGGCGCCTGCCGATGGTCGACCAAATCAATATGCGTCTCCTGCCGAAACTCTCGGGCGCCGAAATGACTGACTGTCAGGATTCAGTGGGCAAGCTCCGTGGACTAGCGGGTGACGAATTGGGCGACGAGGACTTTGCCGAGGCGTTGCACAGGGCCGAAGACAAGTCACTGAGTTCTCAGATATTTGATTGGCCTGGATATACCTACGAGGAACGCCAAACTGAATACTAGCGGCATCTGGATCGCACCATCGTATGCCGCCTTCAGTCGAGCGGCTGCGGGGGTGGATGCTTCGGGATGGAAGACGATCTGTTCCGGCAAGAACGACATATCATGTCCAACTCCAAGCCCGGTAATCGTGGCGGTCCGTGGCGTGTTGTCCCCTCCTTATCCCTTGCTGGAGGGACGGCACCGGCAGTCGCTTCCCAAAGTCCCCGGCCGAAAGCGGGGCGCATTGTTGCGCGGCCACTGTGGATCGCACGAAGAACTGGAAGCGTGGCTGATGCCTTGGCGCGTCGGGGCGGACGACCGTCTGGTGATCACAATCTCACCGGGGACGGTCTTGATTGTTGATGCATCGAAATGGCCCAAGCCACACGACGGTCCTGTGGGAGATTCCGCTAGCCGACCCAGAGACCGAATTCTGAGGCGCGCCGCGAATGTCCTGGATCTCGCGCCGGGCGTGTTCGCGACGGCGCCGGCGGTAGCCAGCGCATATCGTCGGCTCGAGGCGATATGGAACGACGTGGCGCAGGAAAAAGCTGATCCCCTCGGCGATTTGCTCGTGCGCCAGGCGAAAAGACTGAGAAGCGTACTAGACGACCTGCTCGCCCGCCCCAGGGCAGTGCTCCGCACCCGACACAGGATGCTGAAGCTGCAGGACGTGCGTCGCATCGATGCCAAGACACTGCGGTGGATGTCGGCGCAGCCGGGCCGAAACACCGCCGAGCGCGCGGGTGCCCGCCAGCGCGTCATGGCGCCGAAGCGATATCCGATGATCGCGACATTGGAAAACCGTGTCTTGCGCGCGTTCGCCGCGCTCACGGTTCGCGAAGCGCAAGGCTGGCTCAAGACGGGAGAGTCGAAGGAGGGCGCAGAGAACAGATTAATTGTAGAAGCGCACCGGCTCCGCGCCCAACGGATCGAAGCGATGCTTCGAGATCGAAAAGTTCCCGAAGCTATACCCCCAGTTGAACCCAACTTTCCACTCCGGTTCGACCCGCGTTATAGGGAGATCCGTCGTGCCTGGGATGAACTGCGAAAAAGGAGTCGCGATACCGAACTTGAGTGGATGTGGCAAAACCGGACATTCATGGAACTGCTGGGACTGCGCGCCGCGATGAAGCTGCACGAAGCGATCCGCAGAAATAGCGGGGCCGGAACCCTGGCCCACGGTGCCGTGCTGCGGGCCGATGCGGCGCCATCCCAGGGACGTTATCTGCAAGGAGGGGGCATTCGATCCACGTTCGGTTTGCCTCGTGAGGATTCCGTTCGTCCCATCGAGTACCGATCCGGAACAGACTATGGCTGCGGCAATCGCGACAGCTTGCTTGGGGCGATAGGGTCCGCAGGTTCCGGCATGGAAGTCTGGTGGGACGCTTCGGGAACTTCGACGGAACCCGGAGCGGTTGGTGAGTTGCCCTGGACCCAAGGACACGCGTGGGACGCCAGACTGGAAAAATGGGCAGCTCGAGTCACCTCCTGAGATGGAGCGTTTCGTAACACTCGACCTCAATGGTTGGCTCGATCACCTGGTAGTCGGGGGCGAGAGTGACCCTACGCCGGAGGCTCGCGCACTTGGCTTCCGATCCTGTCTTTTTCGGTTGAAGGACACATGGCTGTTCGGATCTCAGGCACTTGCGGCGGCACGAGATGTACGCTCGGAAGCGCCCCTGCCAGACGCCATAGATGCGCTCGCCCTTGCGGCCGGTCACGGGAACGCATCCGACGAAGAGCGCGAGGCGCTGCCTCGGGCGTTGTGGCAACTGGTAAAGGACTTCGCGGTCAGGTCCAATGACCCGGCGCATCTTGCCGTGATCGTTCCCGACGGACGATCTCTCGGGTGTCTGGGAGTCGATAAGAGCGGGCGCACGAGGCTGGAGTCCCTGCACGACAGGTTGCGCCAACAACGTCCCGCCGACCTCAGCCAGAGTCGACTCGAGCTGATTTGGCGGTCGGTGGCCGCACTCAGGGCCGCGATGGACAGATCATCGGAGCACTTCGCCGACAAATCAGGGTCCGTACTGGTCATCAGCATCAATCGAAGGACGTTCTGGACCGTTCTGGACTTGCGTGCGTGGTCGTCGGGACGAGGGCAGCGACGTCCGGAGTCCGTTCACATCGTTCGCAGACCCGTGATGGATGACTGCGACCCCGACGAAGCCTGGACCAGGCAAAGACTGGATGTTGTGCGCAGTGCTCTCAAGGAGGAGTTGTCAGGAGATTTCGATGCGCTCAACAAATGGACACGTTCGGCAGAGATGTTGGCGACGGGCATGAGCCCGCAATCGTTGGCAAGGCTTGGCGTGGAGGCAGACGCGCTCGAACATTGGAGTTGGCCGACGCCGGGCGGCGGATGGGGGTGCTGCAACAACAGGCCCGCGATAGAGCGGTTTCCGGCAGCGTTGCCATCCAGACTCAAATCGCGGCTAAAGCAGTTCGTGGACAGTCCTGATCCGCTCGCGATCGTCATCGAGAGTCCGGCGAGCGTCGAAATGACCTCGGCATTCGAGCGGCTCGTGAGGGAATGCGCCGTCTCCCTTCCGATCATCAGGGTCACGGGCCACAGCACGGCCGAAGCGGCGGTGAGGCTGGCGTACGCGCTCGGGCGCGATTCGGATGTGCCCGCCTGGCTCGATGCGGTCCCGGCCATTGAGCTTGAGACCCGAAATGAAGATGGCGCGGAATGGCGACCCATAATCGCGAGGGATCAGGCCATTCCGGCGGGCCAGACCTATCACACGCCCCCGGACGCCCGCCGCAAGGTTACTCTGGCGCCGGGCATCGAACATATCCATCTACACCTTCGCCGCGGTGACGAAGGCAATTGGAATAAGCGATACACCGAATACGCCATCCCTCCGAGCGATCATCAACGATTCGTCGAGCCCCGCGCCCGAGTGCGTCCACTCTCGGGCGAGGCGCGAGTCGAGATGGTCGAGCATCGTCCGGATGGCGCTGTTGAATTGCTCGCGGCCTCTAGGTCAAGCGTACGGTGGAGCGAAATGAATACGAACCGCCCGCCCGCGCTGGGCAGTATTCCGGAACTGTATGTGTTCAGGGCAAGCGAGCAGGGATGGCAAGCTCTTGAGCCACTGCTTCAACAGGTCGCAAGCGCAGGCGTTGGATCTGTCGAACGAAAGTTGAAGAACACCATTTACAAGACCATCCGGAGCCAGTGGAAAGACCAGGTATTTCCCTTGGGCTCGGATGGCCTGCCGCCCGCCGTATCGGACCCGAATGTGAACTACCAACGCGGGAAGTTGCTCACCGACGCGACGAGCGTGCTCCAAACCGAACTCGAGCAGGCGGTGAATGATGTTGCGGCGCTCAAGCCCGGGATCGCCAATCGCCTGCACATGCCGCTGACATGGTTGTTCACCGGGTGCCCTGAACGAACGGTCAGGGTATTGAGTCGCGCGTTGCTGGAGCCTCACGGCGCGGGCGGTCGCACGCTCCATGTCGACAACGACTATTCGGCGTGGTCGATCTACTCGGGCATCGGGCGCGCCGTGCGGTCAGACGACGATCTCAGGACGATATTCGACAAGCTGATCGGCAATTGGGAGACGGCTGGCGGACAGCGCCAGGACAAGTTCCTGCTGGCGGCAGTGACGCACCCGTTGGCCCGCAGGGTTTCCGCACGGAGGGTTCTTGCGGAAAGCGAAGAGAGATTCGACCGGGTGAGGCGCTTCCTGGACCGGCAACTGCGCAACCTGCTGGGGGGATACTCCGACCGGCGCCCGGATGGAGGGTCGAATCGCAGCTTGGAACTGAGATACATCACGATGGGGTATCGGGGACTGTGCCAGTTGCGGTATGGCGCGTATCCGGACTGGTTCCCAGCCGATGGCGAAGAAGCCCGGGCGGTCTACGATCAACTACGCGAGGCCAGCAAATTCGGTGGAAATTTCGAACGAGAACTTGTCGACCTCACGGCGCCTTACCTGATCGGAGAGGGAGAGGATCCCACAATGCCTGGAGGCTTTTAGGGGCGTTCCGGGGCCATGACGGTGAAGCGGCTACCGGCGCTGGAACCACTCGCCGCAATGCGTGACCGGAGCTGACAGGCAGGGGAGGACAGACTCCGATGACCGCCGGAAAGATCATTCTGCTGAACGGGTCGTCCAGCGCGGGCAAGACCACCATCGCGCGCATGATGCAGCAGCTTTACCGGGAACCCTGGCAGCATATCGCCCTCGATCAGTTCCGGGACGGAATGTCCGGTCGATTTCGCGGGTTGAACTCTCCGCCGGGCGATTCCGGCGCGCGCGGTTTGAACGTGGTGCCGGTCGAACGCGATGGCGAGCCGGTGACGGAGATCCGCTTCGGCGATGTCGGGAGGCGAGTCCTCCGCGGCATGCGCCGGTCCATCGCGGCGTTCGCCCGCGAGGGCAACCATGTCATCGTCGACGACCTGATGTTCGAGGAATCGTTCCTGCTTGACTATCTCGATGTCCTCAAGGGACTGGATGTCACGTTCGCGGGCATTCGTTGCGACCTTGAGGTTGTGAACGCGCGTGAAGCCAGCCGCCCCGGACGCTTTCCGGGAACGGCGACATTCCATTTCCATGCGGTTCACGCGCACTGCATCTACGACGTCGAGGTCGACACGACGGACTCCACTCCCCGGCAGTGCGCGCAGCAGATCATGCGTGCGGCCGACCGTCCCGCCCACGCTTTCGACCAGATGCGCGAGAAGTTCAATGTCCGTTGATCGAACGCCCGATACCGACGCAATGAAGCACAGACGCGAACAGCGGACTCGACCGCGCAAGGTACTGGAAGTCGAGGACATCCGGACCCGTTTCCGCACGCGCGAAGGCACGATATACGCGGTCAACGGCGTTGGCTTCGACCTCGACGAAGGGGAGTTGCTCGGCGTCGTCGGCGAAAGCGGCTGCGGCAAGAGCGTGACGATGTTGTCGATGTTGAAACTCCTGCCGATGCCGCCCGCCGAAATCGTTTCGGGTCGGGCGCTCCTCGACGGCAAGGACCTGATGGCGCTTGACCCGGGTGAACTCCGCCGCGTTCGGGGCGCGGAGGTCGGTTTCATCTTCCAGGATCCCATGACCTCGCTGAACCCCGTGCTGACCGTCGGCTACCAGTTGACCGAATCGTTGCGAACGCATCTCGGCATGGGCAGGTCCGATGCTCGCCGGCGCGCGGTGGAACTGCTTGAGCACGTCGGAATCCCCTCGGCGGAAGATCGACTTTCCGCGTTCCCACACCAGTTCTCCGGCGGCATGCGACAGCGTGTCATGATCGCCATCGCCCTCGCCTGCAATCCGAAGCTGTTGATCGCGGATGAACCCACCACCGCGCTCGACGTGACTATCCAGGCGCAGATCCTCGACCTGATCAAGGATCTGCGGCGCCGGTTCGGAATCGCCATCATCTGGATCACGCACGATCTGGGCGTCCTCGCCGGACTCGCGGATCGGGTGGTGGTCATGTACGCCGGAGAGATCGTCGAGCGCGCCGATGTCGGCTCACTGTACGGAAGCCCCCAACATCCCTACACGCGCGGCTTGCTGCGCACGCTGCCGAAGCTGGACGGTACCCGCGATGATCGCCTGGCGACCATTCCGGGACAACCGCCGCACCTCGCCGAGATCCCGCGCGGATGCCCGTTCGCATCACGATGTCCGCACGCGTTCGACGCCTGCCGCCGCGAGAACCCTCCCCTGCTCCCCGTCCGAAGCGGACACGAGGTCGCGTGCTGGTACGACGTTGATGCGGGAGCCGCCCGTGCCGGATAACGCGCCGCTGCTGGAGGTCGAAGGCCTGGCCATGCACTTCCCCATCATGGCCGGAGTTTTCCGTCGACAGGTCGGTACGGTCAGGGCTGTCGATGGCATCGACTTCAACATCCGCGAAGGCGAAACCCTCGGACTCGTCGGCGAGAGCGGTTGCGGCAAGTCCACCGTCGCGCGCACCATTCTGAGACTGTACGAACCCACCGCCGGGAGCGTGCGCTTTCGCGGCGAAGACATCGCTCGTCTCGACGGTGAGCCACTGCGTCGGTTACGCCGACGGATGCAGATGGTGTTCCAGGACCCGCAGGCCAGCCTGAACCCGCGCATGACCGTTGGCAGCATCGTCGGCGAGCCGCTGCTCGAGCACGGCATCGGCGAGGGACAGGAACTCGTGCTACGGGTGGAGGCGCTGCTCGAGTCGGTTGGCCTGGAGCCCGGTTTCGCCAACCGCTACCCCCACGAGTTCTCCGGCGGACAGCGGCAACGCATCGGCGTAGCCCGGGCGCTCGCGCTCGAACCCGATCTCATCATCTGCGACGAACCCATCGCGGCGCTCGACGTTTCGATACAGGCCCAGGTGGTCAACCTGCTGGAAGAACTGCAGCAACGCCTCGGCCTGACCTACCTCTTCATCTCTCACGATCTCGGCATGGTGCGTCACATCGCGGATCGCGTCGCGGTGATGTACCTCGGCAAGATCGTCGAACTCGCCCCGAGCGATACCCTCTACCACGAGCCGCTGCACCCCTACACGCGGGCATTGATGTCCGCCGCGCCGGTGCACGACCCGGAACTCGAGGCGCGGCGGGAGCGCATCATCCTGCGCGGCGACGTGCCGAGCCCCGCCGACCCGCCATCCGGCTGTCCTTTCCATACCAGGTGTCCCATGGCGGTACCACAATGCGCAACCCGCGCGCCCGAGTGGCGCGAACTGCGTCCGGACCATCGGGTGGCGTGCCACCTGGCCGAATGACGGGCGCCAGCACGAAAACAGCCGAGCAACATCACACCAACCCGAAGAGACCCGCAAGCCCATGAACCTACGCCACGCCACGCCTGTTCTCGCGATTTCCGCCTTGATGGCAGCCTGCGCCGACGATCCCGAACCGGTCTTCGAGGCGCCCGAGGAGGAGAACCGACATCTCAACATCCTCTATTGGCAGGCCGTGTCGATCGTGAATCCCTATCTCTCCGGCGGCACCAAGGACATCGAGGCCGCCTCCATGGTGATCGAGCCCCTCGCCCACTACGATGAGAATGGCGGGATGACGCCGGTGCTGGCCGCCGAGATTCCCACGCTTGAGAACGGCGGCGTAGCAGAAGACCTGCGCAGCATCACCTGGAAGCTGAAGACCGATGTCCTCTGGTCGGACGGTACGCCGTTCACGGCCCACGACGTGGCGTTCTCCGGCGCGTACTGCCTGGACGAACAGGCTGGCTGCGCCTCCCTCGCCTCGTTTGCCGACGTCACGGCGGTCGAGGCGATCGACGATCACACCGTGCGGATCACGTTCCAGGTGGCCAAACCCTGGCCCTACGGCCCGTTCGTGGGCTCCCTCTCTCCCATCATCCAACGCGAACAGTTCCAGGACTGCCTGGGAACCAGGGCGCAGGAGTGCACGGAGCAGAATTTCGGTCCCATCGGTACGGGACCGTTCAAGGTCGATGACTTCCGCGCCAACGACGTCATCAACTACTCCGCCAACGAGCTCTATCGCGAGCCCGGCAAACCGTGGTTTCGGACGGCCACATTCAAGGGCGGGGGCGACGCCGCCTCGGCGGCAAGGGCGGTACTCGAAACCGGCGAATACGACTATGCCTGGAACCTGCAGGTCGAACCCGAAGTGCTGGAACAGATGGTTGCGGCGGGCAAGGGCCAGGTCCTGATGGGGTTCGGCAGCCAGGTGGAGCGGCTGATGGTCAACCAGACCAACGACGACTCAAACCTCGGCGATCGCCGCTCCCTTTACCTCGACGGCACCAATGCGCACCCGTTCCTCTCCGACCCGGCAGTGCGGCGCGCGCTGTCGCTGGCCATCGATCGCCAGGTGCTGGTGGATACGGGCTACGGTGCGGCCGGCCGGACGACATGCAACATCGTGCCGGCACCGGTGCCCTACGCCTCGGTCGCCAACGAGGCCTGCAAGATCCCCGATCCCGCCGAGGCGAACCGAATTCTCGACCAGGCCGGCTGGGTGCGCGGCCAGGATGGCGTCCGCGCGAAGGACGGCGTACGTCTCTCAATCCTCTACCAGACCTCCACCAACTCGGTACGCCAGGGAACCCAGGCGCTCATCAAGCAGATGTGGGAGGCCATCGGAATCGAGACCGAACTGCGCAACATCGACGCGGCGGTGTTCTTCGGCGCGGATCCCGCCAGTCCCGATACGTTCCAGAAGTTCTACGCCGATGTCCAGATGTACACGAACAACTTTCAGGGCACCGATCCCGAGGTGTACATGGCCGGATGGGTGTGCGCCAGGAACCCGGGACCGCACAACCAGTGGCTCGGTACCAACATACCGCGCGGCTGCTCGGACGAATTCGACGCGCTGGTCGAGGAGCTCTCGATCACGCCGCCAGGCGAGGATCGTTCCCGGATCGGCAAGCGATTGAATGACATCATCGTCCAGGAGCAGTTCATGATCCCGCTCATCTGGCGCGCCGCCGTGTCCGCGCGGTCAAACTCGCTCAAGGGAGTGCGGATGAATCCCTGGGACTCGGAACTCTGGAACATCGCGGACTGGCATCGGTGAAATGATCCGCTACATCACACGCCGCCTGATGTTCGCGGTACCGACCCTGATCGCGATCAGCTTCGCGATCTTCGCGCTCCTCGACCTCGCGCCGAACGATCCCACCGGCCAGTTGCCGCTTACCATACCTCCCGAGGTTCGGGCGCAGATCCGCGAGTCGCTGGGGCTGGACCAGCCGTTCCACCTGCGCTACGCGAAATGGATGGAGCAGTTCTTCGTCAACGAGCCGCTGAATCTCATCGAGGAGGCTTTCGATGTCGAGATCGGCGACTCGAGCACGCGTCCGCGGATACGTTCCTGGGCCACGCGCAGTCCGGTGGTGGACATCATCGCCGAGCGGCTGCCCCAGACACTGTGGGTCGTGGGCCTGTCCTACGTCGTTGGCATTCTCATCGCGGTGCCCATCGGCGTGATATCAGCTTATCGGCAGTATTCCTGGTTCGACCAGATTGGCACCTTCGTCTCCATGGTCGGCTTTTCGGTACCCACGTTCTTCACGGGCCTGCTGGCGATCATCCTCTTCAGCGTCATGCTCCAGTGGTTGCCCTCGATCTACGACACCACCCACGAGGTCACGGATCTCACGAGCTTCTGGGTGCAGGTCAAGCAGATGCTCATGCCGGTGATGGTGCTGGCGTTGTACAACGCCGCCCAGCTCAGCCGCTTCATGCGCTCGGCGATGCTCGACAACCTGAACCTCGACTATGTGCGCACCGCGCGCTCGAAGGGCCTCCGAGAGCGGGCCGTGCTGCTCATTCACGTGCTGCGCAACAGCATGATTCCGGTGGTGACGATGATCGCTCTCGGCGTGCCGACCATCTTCAGCGGCGCCATCATCACGGAACAGATCTTTCGCGTGAACGGCCTCGGACAGCTACTGATCGTCGCGATCCAGGGCGCGGACATCCCGTTGGTGCAAACGCTGACGTTCCTGTTCGCGGTGCTGATCGTGCTGTTCAACCTCATCGCCGACGTCCTTTACGGGATCCTCGATCCCCGCATTCGCTACGACTGACACGATGCCGACCGAAATACCCGACACTCCGCGCACGCACCGCTCCCTCTGGGTCGACGTGTGGCTCACGTTCCGGCAGCACACCGGCGCGCTGATCGGCGTCGGCGTGTTCGCGGGCATCGTGCTGGCGGTGTTCCTCGGTCCCTTCGTCCACGACGTCGACCCGCAGTACCTCGACCTCCAGGCGCGCAACAAGGGAGTTTCCCTGAGCCACCCGCTGGGTACGGACAACCTGGGCCGGGACACGCTCGCCCAAGTGTTCGCCGGCGGACGCATCTCGCTGGCCGTCGGTTTCGCGGCGATGTTCCTGTCGCTGGTCCTCGGCACCGCGGTAGGCACGCTGGCGGGTTACTTCCGGCGCCTGGACGGGCCGCTGATGCGGTTTACCGACCTGTTTCTCGCGCTGCCGCTTCTGCCGCTCCTCCTCGTCATCATCATGTTGTTCCGCGACACTCTTCGAAACGCGTTCGGGCCGGAGACCGGCATCTTCCTCCTCATCGTGTTCGTCATCGGCATCACGAGCTGGATGCAGACCGCGCGGATCGTCCGCGGCGAAGTCCTCGCAATCAAGGAGCGCGAGTTCATCACCGCCGCCCGCAGCATCGGCACCCGCGAACGGCGCATCGTCAGCCGACACATCCTGCCGAACGCGCTGAGCCCCATCATGGTGTCCGCCACGCTCGGTATCGCCAACGCCATCATCACGGAGTCCGCACTTTCGTTCCTCGGGCTCGGGTTCCCGCCCGACTTCCCCACCTGGGGCCGCCTGCTCTTCGACGGCGCCAACTTCATCACCATCACCCCGGCGCGGGTGCTGTGGCCCGGGCTCGCGATCTCGCTTACCGTCCTGAGCGTCAACTACATCGGCGACGGATTGCGCGATGCCCTCGACCCGAGATTGCGGGATACCTAGCACAGAAGTACGTAGTTATCTCCTACACGCACCACGGCACCACGCTGCTTGACCCGATGCTCGCCGTCGATCATAGTTCTTCGTCGCATGGTCGCCATGTCCATCCGAATCAGAGGACTGCCTTCTTCCGGCAATCGGCCGATGTGTTTTCCCAAGAGAGCCAAGGCATGAGATCAAGTCTTCAATGCCGTGCCGAGCGCGCGGCGCAGCAATTCGATGACAAAGCCCGCAGTCCCCTGGTAATCGAATTCGCGGGCGTTCCCAAAGCAGGGAAAACCACGACCTTGGCCCATGTGCAATCGTTCCTCAAACGTTGCGGTTTTCGCACGGACGTCGTTGTCGAACGTGCGTCCGTTTGCCCTATTCGCGACAAGAAACACGTCAATTTCAATGTATGGACCGCATGCACAACACTCGCACAGGTCCTTGAGAAGACCCAGAATCCCCCGCGGCCCGACGATCCCCAGATCCTTTTTCTTGATCGAGGGATTTTCGACTCCATCTGCTGGATGACCATGATGGAGAGGATTTCCCGCATCCGACCGAAGGAAAGAAAGGCCATCCAGAATTTCCTCACAATTGGGGATTGGAGGAAGCGAATATCCGCCGTCTTCGTCATGTTGACGTCGCCGCAGGATGCGATGAAACGCGAACGAGGTCTACTTCCGGTAGAAGGATCGTCGGGTTCGATCATGAACGAGGACATCCTGACGCAGATAAGGAATACAAACCTTCAGTGTATTGCAGAGCTTCAGAGGGACTTCAGGATATTCCCCATCGATACATCCAATGGCGAGACTAGGGAGAACCCCAAGCGCACGGCAGAAGTTGTCGCAGAAGCCATTCTAGGTCTGATCGAAGGACACGTTGCGGAAGACATACTCTCCTGTCCCAAGGAGTCCGTTACCCAATCATTCGGCGCGAACAACTTCATTGACGGCGATCAAGCCGAAGCGCTCTTGAGGTGTTTTGGCGAAGACGAGCAAGGCACGTTTCGACCAAGGGATGAGGTAGAAGCCGACGCGGCTCGCGTGCAGGCGTTGCCTATAGTTGTCGTTCGGAACCAAAGCGGCGAAGTCCTGCGTCTCCGGCGACGCGAAAGGCGCGCCGATAACCCGCTTCACCAGCAGGTGGTGATTTGGGCGGGTGGCCATGTTCGATGCGAAGATGCGGTCGGCGGCGACCCGATTGTTCATTGCGTGGTGCGAGAGATCGAAGAAGAACTGCGACTGCAAATCGAACCTTCCTCGCTGCACTTGATCGGGGCGATATATTTTGACAATGGCGGAAGCACTTCAAGGCATGTCGCCATCGCATACGAGTGGCGGGCACCCGCCAATGACGTGTCCGTAGTCCTGACCAGATCGGAGTTCTTCGAGCGCCGCGGCACATCGCTCAGCGGCAGCTTCGCTTCCGTCGACGACCTGACCAGGAACGTCGAATCATCCAACGGTTTGCAAGAGCCTTGGTCCGTGGAACTCATTCGTAACTTTCTGGCTAAGGACATGTTCGAGCCGGATCTGTTTCGTAATTCCTAGCGAGGCTTCGCCTCAGACCGACGAGGCATGTGTTGATCTCCTCCAACGTAT
>JAPOYI010000014.1 GCA_026706665.1 Gammaproteobacteria bacterium
ACAGGCTACAATGGCAAATGCCCGTTGTCCAGCCTTCTTTCTCATGACACGGCAGAGCTAGGGAGGACGCGCATTGGCCGAGGTCCGGGATCAACGGCAGAGATCCACGCCACCGGCACTAGGACTATCTGGCCAGCGCTGGTTCGGCGTCATTACCCAGCAAGCCATCCGCTCGCGGGTTCTTCTCCTCGGTCTCGCAGCTGCTGCAAGCGCCTCGACGAGTTCGTCGACAACTACAACAAGAACTGCCGCCCCTTCGCTTGGACCGCGACCGCCGACTCCATCCTCGCGAAGGTCGAACGCATTGGCCTATTTGTTTCCGGGACGGCACACTAGCGGGACGAAATGCTGATTCTCATCCTGTCTTTCGCCGTCTTTCTGGTAATAGGCGTACCCATTGCCTATGCGCTGGGGCTGTCCAGCCTGCTGTACTTCCTGATCGAGCAGCCGGGCCTGGCGGTGGTTGTACCGCAACGGGTGTTTTCCGGAATGAACAACTATGCGCTGATCTCGTTGCCGCTGTTCATACTCATGGGGCAGGTGATGAATTCCAGCGGCATAACAGCCAGGCTGATCGACCTTTCCACGGTCCTCGTGGGCAGGCTCCGTGGAGGTCTCGGCCTTGTCAATGTGTTTTCCAGCATGGTCTTCGGCGGCATTTCCGGATCCTCCACCTCGGACACGGCCTCGATCGGTGCCGTCATGATTCCGGAGATGAAAAAGCGCAACTATTCCGCGAGCTTTGCGAGTGGCATCACCGTAGCGTCATCGACTATGGGAATGATCATTCCGCCGAGCGTTCCGATCGTGCTTTACGCGATCGTTGCCCAGGAATCGGTGGGGCGGTTGTTTCTCGGTGGGCTCATACCCGGCCTCATGATCGGTATTCTGCAGATTGTCATCATGTTGACGATTGCCCAACGTCGGCAGTACCCGCGCGAAACGGCCGCTCCGGGCCTTGCGCGTGATTTCAGGCGGATGGGGGCATCGGCCGCGGTGTTGGCGATGCCGGTTTTCGTGGTCGGGGCAGTGGTCCTTGGCATCGCCACCGCCGTCGAGTCCGCGGGCCTGGGCGTTCTCTTCGGGCTCTTGCTCGGCGCGATGCTGATCGGTTCCAAGGCCATCACGGCCCTGCCGGAATCGTTGCGCGCGGCCGTGATGATGAGTGCAAAAATCATGACGATCATCGCGTTTTCCCAGTTGTTCGTCTGGATACTGATCCTGGAGCGCGTTCCGGAAGCGATGGCCGCATTCGTCATCAGCCTGGACCTGGGTCCCGTGGTGGTACTGCTATTGATCGCCGGGATCGTTCTGGTCCTCGGGACATTTATCGATGTCAGTCCCGCAATCCTGCTGCTCACGCCAACGCTGCTGCCCGCTGCGGTAGCGGCCGGTGTATCGCCGGTGCAATTCGGCATTGTCCTCATATCCGGGCTTGCCGTTGGCGCCTGTACGCCGCCCGTCGGCAATTGCCTGAATGTCTGCGCGGCGATATCCAATCTCCGTATCGGCGAGATTTTCCGGGGAGCTTCCCCGTTCCTGCTGGCCAACCTGATTACGCTGATCCTGATCTGCTTGTTCCCCGCACTCGTACTTTGGGTGCCGGCGCTCTGGATGGGTTGACGAGGCTTGAGATGATGAGATCCGTTCACTTGGTGCGCCAATGTCCACTCACGTCGTAGTGCTCGGCGCCGGCGCCATGGGCAGCCTGTTCGGCGGGTTGGTGGCCGAAGGGGGGCTGGACGTCACCCTGGTCGATCCCTGGCGGGAGCACATCGACGTGATTCGAAGAGGCGGCTTGAGGATGGTCGGGCACGGCGGTGACCGGCGTATCCCCGTAGAGGCCACCACCGACCCGATGTCGGTCCGCTCGGCGGATATTGTCTTCGTTCAGTGCAAAGCGAACTTCAACGGTGAGGCGGCAGCCAGCGTGCGGCACCTCTTTGCCGGGGGCGGCGACACCGTTGCGATCAGTTTCCAGAATGGCCTGGGCAATGAAGAAGAGCTTGCCGGTACCTTCGGCGGCGACCGCGTTCTCGGCGGGTTGACGGCCCAGGGCGCCAACATCGAGTCTCCGGGAGTCGTTCGCAATCACGCCAACCTGCCGTCGTACATTGGCGAGATGCAAGGCGGCGTATCGGAAAGGACCCGGTCGATCGCGAAGATCCTGACCGATGCCAACCTGCCGACCGAAGCCAGTGAGAACATCCGCAGGGACATCTGGCGGAAGCTCATGGCCAACATCGCCATCAGTGCCGTCAGCGGCATCACGGGGCTGAATGTCGGTCAGATTTTCAATCGGCACATGGCTGACGATGTCGCCTATGCCGCGCTGGAAGAGGCAATAGTCGTCGCGGGCGCCTGCGGCATAGAGCTGAGTTCTGAAGAGGCGCGCGAGATACTTGGAGATATCGCCGGGCCGGACGGTACGCCGAGGAACAAGTCCAGCCTGCGCATGGACATTGAGAACGAACGCCCGAGCGAGATCGACTACATCAATGGCGCCGTGGTCAAACTGGCGCGGGAACACGGCATTGCGGTGCCTGTCAACGAGGCCCTGGTCGCCCTGGTGCACGGCATACAGCATCGGTATCTGGGCTGATGGGTGCGGCACGGAACATGGGGAGCCTTCAGCCGGGGAGCGCGAGGGGGAACCCCTCGCAAGAAAAGAGCCTTCAGCCGGGGAGCGCGAGGGGGAACCCCTCGCAAGAAAAGAGCCTTCAGCCCCGGGAGTGCGAGGGTGTCCCTCGCAAGAAAGAGTGCGCGAGGGGGAACCCCTCGCAGGAAAAGAGCCTTCAGCCGGGGAGCGCGAGGGGGAACCCCTCGCAAGAAAAGAGCCTTCAGCCCCGGGAGTGCGAGGGTGTCCCTCGCAAGAAAGAGTGCGCGAGGGGGAACCCCTCGCAGGAAAAATACAAGTCGGCGGCTTTCCAGATGCCGGAGTTGGCCCGGGTCGCCGCGACACTTCGAGCCGGACTCGAGCACCACTATGCCTCGGTCGACGTTTCCGTGGTGCAGTGTCCGGATCTGACAAGGCTCGGTGCAGCCGCAAGGGGCATGTGCGGATCGACGAGGCTGATCGAATTCGGCGGTGAGCCCTACGCGCACAACCCGGCGTATCGCGGCACAAGCATCGATGTCGACGATGTGCTGAGAGCCTGCGGGATGCCCGCTGCCGGCGTCTTCGGGGCGGGCATGGCGGACACGGCGGTTAACGACGGACATTGCGGCGAGTTGATTCCAGACATGCTGGCGGGCGAGAGCAATCTCAGCCGGGTGGCGCGTGTCGGAACTGACCGCGAATGCGTCGTGGAACCGTATCCGTCCGCGGTTTGCGGTCCGATCGTAAACCTCTTTGTCAGCGAGGGTCGGAACGGCGAGGTCGTTCGCATCGATGTCAGGACGCGCACCGGCGAGCAGCCATCCCTGCCACAGGCCATCCGTGACAGCCTTCGCCCGATCGCACGCAGCCAGGGCCATATCGGCATGGGTGGGTTTTTCAAGGTACTGAGCGGCAGGATCCGGTCACACGTCATGCCGGACTACGGCTGCATCGGCTTTGACTACTACGACACGAATCGGGAACGCGTCGTGCGCGATTTTCTGCAGTTCTACGAGCATATGGGTCCTGACCTGCTGTGTTTTTCCACGCTCTGGACAGGCGACCCGACCGGTGGAGACCTGAATCTCAGGCCGTCCGGCGAGCACACGCACTTTCGCCATGTCGATGATGCGGCCCAGCAGGGCGGGCATTACCACGGCGATATCACGCCTAAGGAAGTGCACTACCTCGGCTTCTTCAACCTTGCGGAACGGATTCTCAGGTTTGGCGACATATATGAGGAGCTTGGCTCAAGTCCCTGACATGCATGCGACCGATGCGCCGGGCTGGCGCGCCTGCCGCACGGGCGGCGTTTTCGGTTCGACCGCCGGCAGTCTGCTACGGGGTGGAGAAAGGGCAAGGACGGGACCGTCGGAGTGCGGCGCATGATCGAGTTGGCCGTGATTGGGGCTGGCAGAATCGGCGCGGTCCATGCCGGAAACCTGCACCGGCATCCCGACGCGAAAGTGCGCTATGTCGTCGATGTGGATGAGAGAGCCGCCGCAGACCTTGCCGCGCGCTGCGGCGCTCGCGTTGCTTCTGCCACGGACGTCCTGGCGGACCGCGATGTGGCGGCCGTTGTCATCGCGACTTCAACCGATACGCACACCCACCTTATCGGCCTGGCGGCGGCTGCGCGCAAGGCAATCTTCTGCGAAAAGCCGATCGATCTGGACGTCGACAGAGCCCGCGCAGCCCTCCATGCCGTCAATCGGCAAGGGGTGCAGCTGGCGATCGGGTTCAATCGCCGGCACGACCCTTCGTTTCGGAAAGTCAGGGATGATGTTGCCGCCGGCGCTGTCGGAACGGTCGAGTTCGTGGGCATTACGAGCCGCGACCCCGCGCCGCCGCCGGCCGACTATGTCGCGCGGTCAGGCGGCCTGTTTCGAGACATGATGATCCATGACTTCGACATGGCGCGATGGCTGCTCGGAGAAGAACCCGTCCTCGCATATGCCGCGGGCAGCGTATTGTTCGACCGAAACATCGGCGAGGCCGGCGACGTCGACAGCGCCGTCGCGCTGCTCAAGACCCAGAGCGGCAAGCTCTGTTCGATCAGCAACGCGCGGCACAGCAGCCATGGCTACGATCAGCGCATCGAAGTGTTCGGATCATCCGGCATGCTGCAGGCGGGAAACGAGGTGGCAAAAGCGGTCCCGGAGGCCGACGCATCCGGTTCCCATGGCGATGCCGATGTCCCTTTCTTCCTGCAGCGCTACAAGGACGCCTACCGAATACAGATCGACCGGTTCCTGAGGCGCCTGAGCGGAGAAGCGGTAGAACTTGCCGATGGTGTCGACGGTCTCAGAGCACTGATCCTGGCCGATTGCGCGCAGAAATCGATGCTGGAAGGCCAGCCGGTGGCCGTGGATCCGAAGCGTTCGGTCTGACCGCGACCATTGTCCGGGCCCGATCAGGCTGCTATCTTCGGGAGTCGGACATTTGACTGCAGGCGCCGATTACCGTGGCGAGTCGATCTTCCAGTGCCGATGACGCACATAGCGGGACGGCATCAAGTGGCCTTCAGAAGGCTGGACTGACGCGCAGTGTCCAGGCCGGGCGAACCACTGTGCTTTGGATCTGGGGCGCCAGCTCATTGGCGCTGTTCGGCCCTGCGCTGGCCGGTGGGCTTGGGAGCGTAGCCGTCTTGCTTGCGGTTACGCTGGCTTTTGCCGTGTTGACCAGTTTGACGCTACGCGCCACGGTAGAGATCGACTCCGACAACCGGCTCACCATCCGATACCTCGTCTACTCTTTCTCGGACGAACTGGAAAACATCCGTGCCGGCGCAACACCCAAATTCGACTTCCGGCATGATGACAACCTCGGTGTCAAGCGGCTTTTTCGGGGAACGCGATTGCCATGCTTCAAGGTGGGCTGGTTCGTACTGCGAAACGGCAAAGTCGCCTTTGTCTGTGTAAGCCGTAAACGAAGAGCGCGAGCACTCGTAACACGCGATGGTTGTTACATCCTCGTCGACCCCCGTATTGCACGCTGGATCCAGTCAGCCGCCGCTCAGTAGCGAGTGGGGTCGATCGTGCGCCTACCCCAGACGACGATGGAAAACGATTCTCGCGCTCGGTGGTAGTCAGGCGAGCAAGAGGATTCGCGCCTTTGACAATATCCACTGAGACAATGCCGCGGGCTCAAAGCGTTCTCCAGCAGACCAACCGGATTCTGGGGACTTGGGTGCTGAATTGAAATTCGCACTCATTGGCACCGGGGTCATGGGCAAGGCGCACGCCATCGCGCTACGTTCCGTTGCCACCGTGTTTCCGGATGTGCCCGCGCCGGTCCGTGAGATCCTGGCTGACGTGGACGGGTCGCGTGCCGAACAGCACGCAAAGGCCTGGGGCTTTCACCACGCGACGGACGACTGGCTGTCCGCCTGCCTTGCTCGGGAAGTCGACGTGGTGGGCATCTGTACGCCGAATCATCTGCACAAGGAGATGGTGCTGGCTGCCATCGGCGCCGGCAAACACGTGTACTGCGAGAAACCGCTGGGGCTTGACGGCGCCGAGGCCGCCTCGATGTATCTGGCGGCCAGAGACGCCGGGGCGAAGACGGCGGTTGGCTTCAACTATACGTGCAACCCGATGATACGACTGGCGCGCTCGATCATTGAGGCAGGCGAGTTGGGCGATCCGGTCAACTTTCGCGGCAGCTTCGAGGAAGACTATCTCGGCGATCCACGGGCGCCGTTCGGCTGGCGATGCGCGCGAAGCACGGCCGGCAGCGGCGCGCTCAACGATCTGGGTTCGCACCTGATTCACCTGGCCCACTTCCTGGTCGGTCGCCTCGCGTCCGTATACGGAAACCTGACCACCGTTTACCGGCAAAGGCCGGACCCGAACGGCAGCGTGTGGCGAGAGGTCGAGAACGAAGACATGGCGCAGGTGCTCCTGCAATTCGAATCGGGCATGCCCGGCACGTTTGAAATCAGCCGGGTTGCCACCGGCAGGAAAAGCGGATTGGCGTTTCGCCTGACCGGGAGCCGCGGGTCGCTCACGTTCGATCAGGTCCGCATGAACGAATTGCGCGTTTACCGGGCGGCCGATCGCTCCGGCCAGGCCGGATACCAGACCATCCTCGCCGGGCCGGAACACGCCGACTACGAGAATTTCTGCCCGGCGCCCGGTCACGGCCTCGGCATCAATGACCTGAAGGTAATCGAGTTGAGGAACGTGCTGGCAGGCATTGCCCACGACCGGGCAATCGAAGCGGATTTCGAGGAGGGGTGGCGCGTTCAGGCGGTCATCGACGCCATCGAGGAGTCCGACAGGAACCGGTGCTGGACATCGCCGGCTAGGACGCCCTTACTGGCGGTGCCGGCGACAGGGGATGGACAAGGGACCGCAGTGCATTCGGGGGGACAATGACCTTACACATCACGGAACATCGAGACGGATTTGCAAGCGGCCAGACGACCATTACCCGCTACGACGAAGAAGAAGACAACACCGGTATCGCCCTGGCTGTCATGAAGGTGGCCGAGGGCGAGTCCGTTACGTTGGACGCCGAGTGCGAAACGGCTTGGCTGCTCATGCGCGGAAAGGTGGATGGCACAGCCGGTGGCCAGGAGTTTGCGCTCGAACGCACATCATTGTTCGATGAATCGTCAAGTTGCATTCACGTATCGGCGAACACCGCCGTCGACATGCACTGTACCGCGGACACCGAGTTCACCGTCTACCGCTGCGACAACAGCCGCGAGTTCGAGACGCGCATCTACCGCCCCGAGAACGTCGCCAACGAGCCGCGCGGCAAGGGCCAGGTAAACGACCGCTGCCTTCGCTACGTGCGCACGATATTCGACGGCACCAATGCACCGGCCGAAGCGGAGCTGGTGCTCGGAGAAGTCGTCACCTTTCAGGGCGGCTGGTCGAGCTATCCCCCTCACCATCACCCTCAGCCGGAGATCTATCATTACCGCTTCACCGAGCCGCAGGGCTATGGCCACGCGGAACTCGGCGAGGCAGTTCTGAAAGTCCGAAACTACGACACGGTCAAGATTCTCGACGAAAAGGATCACGCGCAGTGCGCCGCGCCGGGCTATGGCATGTACTACTCTTGGGTCATCCGGCATCTTCCCGGCAACCCCTATACAGTGCCGGATTTCACTGAGGAGCACGCTTGGGTCATGAGTCCGGATCAGTCTTTCTGGGACCCGGACACGAAGTAACCGCCGCGCGGACAACAGGTTTTCGTGGCGGGACGCGGCCCACGCGGCTTCTGGTGAGTAACTTTCGCACGGATGGATGAGTAAACGGGGGTTGGTGTGTCCGAAAAAGTCAGGTTGACGATGGCCCAGGCGCTGGTGCGCTATCTGCTGGCGCAGCGATCGGTGGTGGATGACCGCGAACAGGCGCTGTTTGCCGGTGTCTTCGCGATATTCGGTCACGGCAACGTCGCGGGTCTGGGAGAGGCCCTGGAGGGATACCGGGATCGGCTTCCGGTACTTCGCGCGCACAACGAGCAGGCGATGGCGCACGCCGCGATCGCCTATGCGAAAGCGATGCGGCGACGCAGGATGATGGCGTGCACCACTTCCGTCGGGCCGGGTGCCACCAACATGGTGACGGCGGCCGCTGTCGCGCACCTCAACCGTTTGCCGGTGCTGCTGCTGCCGGGCGATGCCTTCGCTTCACGGCTGCCGGACCCGGTGCTGCAGCAGGTGGAGGACTTTTCCGATCCCACCGTTACCGCCAATGACTGTTTCAAGCCCGTTTCGCGCTACTGGGACCGGATCACGCGGCCGGAGCAACTGATGCAGAGCCTGCCCCAGGCGATATCCGTGATGACCGACCCCGTGGACTGCGGCCCGGTGACACTTGCCCTGCCGCAGGACGTGCAGGCGGAAGCTTACGACTATCCCGTGTCCTTTTTCCGGCCGTCGCTGCACCGGTTGGTTCGGCAACCACCGGATGCCCGGCAGTTGGAGGTTGTCGTCGGGCTGATCGTCGGAGCAGAGCGGCCGCTCATCGTTGCCGGCGGAGGCGTTCACTATTCAATGGCTTGTGCGGATCTCGGCAGTTTCGCCGAACGACTGCGTATTCCCGTTGCCGAAACCCAGGCGGGCAAGGGCGCCCTGCCGTGGGACCACCCCTGCAACGTCGGTGCGATGGGCGTGACCGGGTCGGCAGCGGCGAACAGCCTCGCCGCGGAGGCCGATCTCATCATTGCCGTCGGCACGCGCCTGCAGGACTTCACCACCGGGTCGGGGCTCCTGATCGGCCGCCCGGATTGCAACCTGCTCAGCATCAACGTCGCGCGCCACGATCTGGCCAAGCGGTCGGCGGTATCGTTGCAGTCGGACGCGCGGTGCGCACTGGAACTGCTCGAGGCGCGGTTGGACAGCACGAATCTCGCGCCCGATTGGGCTGAACGGACGCAGCGTCTTCGCAATGAATGGAGCCGCGCCGTAACCGATGCGGTGACGAAACAGCCGGGCAATCTGCCGTCCGATGCCAACGTTCTCGGTATCGTCAACCAGGCGTTCGAAGAAAACGCCGTGGTCGTCTGCGCCGCGGGCGGCCTTCCCGGTGAGCTGCACAAGCTCTGGCGGGCCAGCGATCAGGACGCCTACCACGTCGAATACGGATATTCCTGCATGGGCTACGAGATTGCCGGCGGACTGGGCGTGAAGCTGGCCAGGCCGGAACGGGACGTGGTCGTCCTGGTCGGCGACGGCAGTTACCTGATGCTGAACTCGGAAATCGCCACGTCGGTCGCCCTCGGCCGGAAACTGATTGTCGTGTTGCTCGACAACGGCGGATTCGGCTGTATCAACCGATTGCAAGCATCCTGCGGCACCGATGGATACAACAACCTTCTCGACGGCAGCTATGCAACCCCGGAAGCGGCGCCGTCAATCGACTTCGCAGCCCACGCCCGCTCGCTCGGAGCAAAGGCGGAAAAAGTCGATGGTATCGACTCCCTGGGCTCGGCGCTGCAGCGCGCCCGCGATGCGGAACGCACCTGTGTCGTCGTGATCGACACCGACCCGACAGCGTCTACCGCGGCGGGAGGCGCCTGGTGGGACGTGCCCGTCGCAGAGGTCTCGGACAGCGTCTCGGTGGACGCGGCTTTCGAGGACTATCGGCGGAAACTGGGCGAGCGTTGAAGCACTCGATGAACGTCTCCATCGGCGTCAACCCGATTATCTGGAGTAACGACGACCTGCCCCATCTCGGCGCCGAGATCAGCCTTGAAACCTGTCTGGCCGACGCAGCCGCCGCCCGCTATGCGGGAATCGAACTCGGCGGCAAGTTTCCCCGCGATCCCGAGCGACTTGCGCCGCTGCTGGAAAGTCATGGGCTGTCGCTCGTATCTGGTTGGTATGGCGCTCACCTGCTTCTGCGCGACGCCCAGGAAGAAGCGGCCGAACTCCAGGGCCACCTCGACCTCCTGAAACGCATGGGTTGCAAAGTGCTCGTCTTCGCCGAAGTCACCTCCTGCACACATGCCGAGTCCGACATCGGCGTATCGCGCCGGCCAAGGATGAAACGGTCGGAGTGGGCGTTGTTTGCCGACAGGGTGGGAGAACTTGCCAGGATGACTGCGGATCAGGGTGTGAAACTGGCTTATCACCATCATGTGGGCACCGTGGTGCAATCCGCTGCAGACATCGAGAGGCTGCTGGAAACCACGCCGGACGACTTGTGGCTGCTGCTGGACACCGGGCATGCGCTCTATGCGGGCGCCGACCCGGTGGCCGTTGCGCAAACCTGCGGAGGCCGAATCGCCCACGTACACTGCAAGGACGTACGTCGAGCCATTCTGGACCGCTGTCTGAACAACGACAGCAGCTTTCCGGCGGCCGTACTCGACGGTGTCTTCACGGTGCCAGGGGACGGTTGTGTGGACTTCAAGACGGTACTGTCGGTTTTGCGCCGAGCGGCCTACGAAGGCTGGCTGGTTGTCGAAGCGGAACAGGACCCGAGCGTGGCGCCTCCCGCCCGGTACGCGAATCTAGGCTACGAGAACCTGCAACGCATCATTGCTTCGATATAGGCGCTCGCGGGTCGAATCCGGCGTACGTTTCAAGCCCCATCACCGCTGCAATGCGCTGCCAGGGGACGAGCTTGAAATTCTGGCGCTCGGCCGGTGCGATGTTGCGGCCGTCCTGCGCAATGAACATGCCGTGCGCGAATGCCGAGCCGAGGTTCGCGCTGGTGACGTCGATGCCATCGGTTTCGGATACGCCGTCAATGCCGGCCGATGCGTCGGCAACGACGCGAAACTGTCCGAGGTAGGCGTTGTCGCCTTCGCGCCGATACACCGCGAAACTGTTGATGCCCTGATCGGAGACGACGAGGTATCCGCCCGTGCCGGCACCGTAGTAGATCGCCATGCCCTCGATATCGCCGGCCAGGTTGCCGCCTTCTATGCCATCCACCATCGTCCTTTCCTCGCCGCCGTCAGGCTCGGCCGAGTATTTCCAGATGGCGACGTTTTCTTCACCTATATAAAGGTCACCGCTGGCATCGTCGGCGACACAGCCTTCCGTCTGGGAGCCGACGCTGAACTCACGCACCAGTTCGGCGCCGACCCGGCCGTTGCCCGCGTCGTTCAGCAGCCATTGCCTGACTAGGCCATCCGTGTCGTTGACGTACACGTAGTAGAGGCCTGACACGGGGCTTTTGTACATGCATAGCCCGTATGGATCGACCATGCCGGTTGGGATGGTGCCGTCGGCGAGGTCGATCAGCGAACGGGTGGTTGGGTCGATGCCGTAGATACTGATCGAATCGCTCGTCCGGTTGCTGCCGGTGACGATGTCGACCGAGTTGTCGCCGAGGCTGAAGCCATAGCGAACGTCGACATTGTTGATGCGCCCGTCCGCTCGCGACTGAATCAGGCTGCCGTCGAGGCCATAGACATTGATGCCCCGTTGTTTCTGTGAACCGATCACGACGCTGAGTTCGGGGTTGTCGGGGTGAACCCATATGGCCGCGTCGTCGGCGGCATCTCCATAGCTCGCTACCGGATCGGTCTCGACGCTCGGACGAACGACTGCGGTTGCAGCCTCGGCTCGTGCCGTGGGATCGAGTCCGGTCCCCCCCGGGAGATCGAGCGCCGTCACGACATCGCTCCAGGGCAGGATCTTGTAGTTGGTGTGTTCGCCGTCGTTGTCGTCATCGGTGAGCACGAGCAGGCCGTTGCCGATGTCAGCGGACAGCGCCATGCCGGTCGCCGCCATGCCTTCGGTTTCATCGACGGCGCCGATCGAAGCGCCCGCATCCACTCGGAATGCCCCGAGGTGCAGCTCTGAAGCAAGGTCATAGACATGCAGGAGGCTCGCATCGGCGTCTGACACGACGAGATAACCGCCACCGGCGAGCAACTCGACGATCGCCACACCCTTCACGTCTCCTTCGAACCGGCCATGGCGCCCGCTGAGATCTATGAGTTCGGATTCCCCCTCCGACTCCGGATCGGCGTCGAGCTTCCAGATGCCGACGGTCTCCTGCGAGTAGTAGATCGTCGAGTCCCCGTCATCGACAGCGCAATGTCCGGCGCCATGCCCGACCGGGATGGTGCGAATCTTCCGGCCGGCCACCGCGCCCGCGCTGTCGAAGAGTTCCCACTGCTGGATCGTCCCCGCGCCCGTCGCAAGGGCGTAGAACTTGCCGGTCAGCGGGCTCCGATAGGCACAGAGCCCTTCGACCTCTATTTCGGTGGGCAATGGATGCGACGATATCTGCCGGAGCGTCGGGCCCGATGCGTCCACTCGATAGGCGACAAGCTCCGTCGTGGCGGCGTCGTAAGCGACGATGAGGGGAATGTCCTCACCGGCAAGGGGAAAGTTGTAGCGAACGTCGACCCGACCGATGGCGCGTTCGGGCATCACGGCGATGCGCGACCCGTCCAGACCGTAGACTTCCAGTCCTCCGTCCGGGCTGGCGCCGAGTATCAGGCTGTTCGCGGGATCGTCGGCATCGATCAGGATAGCCGGGTCGCTCGCGCCGTCGGCGAGGGTGACCGTGGTCTCCGCCGCGGCGAACAGGCTGGCGGTTGCGGGCGTGTCGTCTTCGGAAAGGGGGGACTGCGGCGGTTGACAGCCCCAAAGGAAAACGCTCACCATCACTATTGCCGCTATATTTCTCATCCGGGATTTGTCCTGATTGCCGAGCTGTGATCGCGATTATGGGGGAAACGATTCATATGTTCGATTCATCGGTCGCGCGCCGGTCGCACATGGCTTGCGGGAACTCATGACAGCAGTCGTATCCTTCCTGGCCTTCACCGCGGCCGTGGGCGGTATTTCATGGTGGATGACCCGAAAGGACAGAATGAATTCGCCGGAGGCGTACTTTCTGGCCGGGCGCAGTCTCACCGCCTGGGTCATCGCCGGCTCACTGATGCTGACGAACCTGTCGACGGAGCATCTCATCGGCCTGAACGGCGATGCGTTCAATCACACCATCGCGGTGATGGCATGGGAAACCACGGCCGCGATCGCCATGGTGCTCACGGCCCTCTACTTTCTGCCGAAGTACCTGCGCATCGGCCTGACCACGATTCCGGAGTACCTGTCGCTGCGATTCGACAGCCAGACCCGGTTCATCGCCACCGCCCTGTTCCTGTTCTCCTATGCGATCGCCATCCTGCCGGTGGTGCTGCTGTTCGGCGCGGCCGGATTGGAGAGCCTGTTCGACGTTTCGGCGAGCCTGGGGCTGACGCCAACGCAATCGAAAATCATGATGGTCTGGGGAATCGGCACGCTGGGTTCGCTCTATGCCATCTTTGGCGGTCTCAAGGCGGTCGCGATTTCGGATACGATCAATGGCGTCGGCTTTCTGCTGGCGGGATTGCTGATACCGGCCCTGGCGCTGTATGCGGTCGGCAACGGCGACATCGCTGCGGGCTTCGATACCGTTTACACCGAGGAGCACGAAAAGTTCGACATCACCGGCGATGAGCCGGGTTCCTTCCTGCCGTTCGGCGTGCTGTTTACGGGAATGATCGTCAACCAGATCTTTTTCTGGTGCACGAATCAATCGATCATCCAGCGGGCGCTGGGAGCCAAGAACCTCAAGGAGGCCCAAAAGGGCGTGCTCATCGCCGCAGTATTCAAGATACTCGGCCCCATCGCGATCGTGCTGCCCGGCGTGATCGCCTATCACATGTTCAAGGACACCCTGACCAGCGATCAGTACCTGCAGGCCTATCCTCTGCTGGTGAAGACCGTGCTTCCGACCGTGCTCACCGGAGTCTTTGCCGCGGTAATGGTCGGCGCGGTCCTGAGCACGTTCAACAGCGTCTTGAACAGCGCCGCGACCTTGTACAGCAACGGTGTGCACAATGCGCTGATCAAAAGCCCCCTGTCCGGACGGGGCCAGGTGCGCGTGGGCAGATGGTGCAGTGCCATCCTCGCCGTGGCAGCCATGCTGATGGCGCCGATGATCGATACCACAGGCAGCCTGTACATCTACTTGCAGCAGATTAACGCGACCTTCTTTGGGCCGATGCTGGCGGTGATTCTGTGCGGGTTGCTGACGACAAGGGTACCCGCGCTGGCCGCAAAGGTGGGATTGGTTGCGGGGCCGGTCGTGTTCTACCTCCTGAACTTCGCTTTCGGCGACGCCTATCAGAGCGCAGTGCAGAGTTTGTTCGGGCTTTCCGAGCCGATTCATTTCCTCCACACGTTGGCGGTCGTATTTGTGATCACGACGCTGCTGATGGTCGGGCTCAGCTACCTGAGGCCAGCGCCTGCATCCGCCGAACGCACTATCGACAGAGTGCCGGTGCCCGTGGACCTGACCCCGTGGCGGTATGCCGGGATTACCGGACTCCTGATCACGGCGGCCGCGATTGGCTGCTACGTCCTTCTGGCGCAATAGAAAACCGAACAAACTTCCATGGAACAAGTGTCTCGGGGAGCGTTCAGCGACCCGGGGCAGTTGTTGCATGGTCGACGAACGGGGCCGGGCTGGAGCCTTCAGCCGGGGGAGCGCGAGGGGATACCCCTCGCAGGAAAGGGGAGCGCGAGGGGATACCCCTCGCAGGAAAGAGCAGCGCGAGGGGGTACCCCTCGCAAGAAAGAACTCGGGGCCGAAGGCGCCGGCTGTGGGGCACCTGGCCCGGCATCGAATCCCCGAGGGTCGATCTCTCCTGATGTGCTCGACCCATCCATATTGTCGCTGACGGGCCGTTGTGGTCGGCGATTTCGTGGCGGTATAGTGCGCCGTCCTGTTAGTTAGGAACAACCCAGGATGACCCTTCTCTTGGCCGGTCTTGTTCTGTTTATCGGAGTTCACTTGGTACCATGCGTCGTGCCCCTGCGCGCAGCACTCGTCGCCCGTCTCGGGCCAGGACGCTACCGTGGCCTGTTTTCGCTCCTGGCGTTGGCAGGTCTGGTACTCGTGGTTTTGGGGTTCGTCCGTGCGCCCGTCGAACCGTTGTACGCGGTGCCAGGCTGGGGGCACCAAGTGTCGATGTTCGCGGTGCCCGTCGCCCTCTTGCTGTTCGCGGCGGCCAACATGCCAACCCATATACGCGCCGTGCTCAGGCATCCGATGCTGCTCGGGTTACTGCTTTGGGCAACCGCTCACCTACTCTCCAACGGCGACGTCCGCTCGGTTGTGCTGTTCGGTAGTTTCGCGGGCTATGCGGTAATCGACCTCGTCAGCGCTCTAGTGCGCGGAAGTCGACCATCGACCGACAAGGCGCCGCGCATCGCGATGGACGGGGCGGCCATCGTTGCGGGTTTAGTCGCCGCCGTCCTGCTCGCGGTCTTCCATGGCACCCTCTTTGGCGTACCGGTAGTCTAAGCGGTGGCAATCGACCCACGGGCTGGAGAACGAGCCGCTGCCGCGGTTCATTGTTTCACTAGCTCAGTTCGCTTCGGGCGCGGTGGTAACATTGCCGCCTTTCGCGATTGAGGCAGGGTCATGTCCCGACTTTACGGCGTCGAGGAAGCTGCGGAGGCGGCGAAGCAGTTCGCAATGCTCGAGAACACGCTGCTTGAGCACCGCACCCTGACGATCTTCGGCGAGATCGACAAGGACTGCGCCCAGCGCTGCACGGAACGGCTTCTCGCCATGGCGTTTAAGAGCGACGATCCGATCACCGTGTTCATCGGTTCTCCAGGCGGGCACGTCGAGTCCGGCGACACCATCTTCGACATGATCCGCTACATCAAGCCCGTGGTCAGAACCGTCGGTACCGGCTGGGTCGGCAGTATCGCCACCCACATCTACCTGGCGGCGGATAGGGAGCACCGATACGCGCTTCCTAACACCCGGTTCCTGATTCACCAGCCCGCCGGTGGATTCGGCGGCGACGCTTCGGACATCGAGATCCACGCGCGCGAACTGGTGAAGACCCGTGAGCGAATCAACCGGATCATTGCGGAACAGACCGGACAGCCCATCGATCGCGTCGAAAAGGACACGGACCGCGACTACTGGATGAGCGCGGAGGAGTCGAAGGAGTACGGTCTCGTCGGACGCATCATCGAGTCTGCGGACGAACTTCCGACCCCCTGAACGTGGTTTCGGAATGCCGCGTCGCGGGTCCGACGGGTGAGGTGGGCGGACTTTTCACTGTAGCGGCCGATCCCATCGCGACCCTGGTCTTCGGTCATGGTGCGGGCGCGGACATGCGGCACGCGACCATGCAATCGATCGCAGAAGCGTTCGCAGCCGTCGGCATCTCCTCGCTCCGGTTCAACTTTCCGTTCAAGGAAACGGGAAAATTCCGGGTGGATTCGAAGGATGTGTCTACGGGAACGATCAAGGCGGCGTTCGAGTTCGCGACGGAACACTACGAGGGACCCTATTGCCTCGGTGGCCACAGTTTCGGCGGTCGCATGACAAGTCACGCCGTGCTCGATCATCGGCTCGATGTCGCGGCACTGATCTTCTGCGCATTCCCGCTGCATCCAGCGGGGAAGCCGTCGGTCGAACGTGCGCGTCACATGGACGCGATCGAAACGCCCATGCTGTTCCTGTCGGGCGACCGGGACAAACTGGCCGAGCGCAGACTCATGACGCAGGTGACGGGCCGTCTTGGCGCGACGCTCAGGTGGCTCGACACCGGGGATCACGGCTACAGGATCCTGAAACGCTCGCGGGTCCGCGAGGACGACATCTTCGCGGAAATGGCGGGTTACGCGCGGCAATTCGTACTCAAGAACGTATGCCCGTAGCAGGCGTGTGCATGGTGCGCCCAGGTAAGGAGGAAAGATGAAACTTGCGACATTCACGGATGGAAACAGTGCGCGGATCGGCATCGTGGTGGGGGAACTCGTCATCGATCTCAGTGCGGCGGCGCCAGAACTTCCGACCGACATGACCGCGTTCCTCGCTGCGGGCGACGCGGCGATGGAACGGGCGCGCGAAGTGCAGGACGATGCCGATCACGCCGTGCCAGTCGACAACGTCGAATTTCTTGCCCCGGTGCCCCGGCCGGGGAAGATCCTGGCGATCGGCCTCAACTACGCCGACCACATAGCGGAGACAGGCTCGGAAACGCCTACTACACAGATCTGGTTCAACAAGCAGACCACCGCGACGAATGCCCCTTACGCCGACATCGTGAAACCTTCCGTATCGGACCAGGTGGACTACGAAGGCGAACTCGTCTACGTGATTGGAAAGCGCGCGAAACACGTGCCTTCGGACCGCGCGAGCGAGGTGATAGCCGGCTACTGCTGCGGGAACGACGTCAGCGTGCGCGACTGGCAGAGGGCCTCGCGAACCATGCAGATGGGCAAGTCGTTTGATACGCACGCGCCCTTCGGTCCATGGATCGTAACGCCCGATGATGTGGGCGACCCCCACACCCTGGGCCTGCGCACTTTCGTCAACGGCGAGAAACGCCAGGACTCCAATACGCGGTTCCTGGTCTTCAACTGCTTTGAGCAGATCGCGCACTTGAGCCAGGCGTTCACGCTGGAGCCCGGGGACGTGATCTTCACGGGCACATCGGCAGGGGTCGCAGCCGCCATGGACCCGCCGCCGTGGCTCGAGGTGGGCGATGTCGTTCGGATCGAAATCGACCGCGTCGGCTACATCGAGAGCGCGGTGGTCGAGGAGCAGGCAGACACAGTCGTCGGCTAGCAGCGCGCGGACTTGGGCTGGTAGCGGCAAGTTCGACGATGTCGGTCATGCTCGGAATCCGGCGTGAACTCATGGAACGTTACTCGAAGTTTCTGGGCCGTGAGGTATGGGGTTTATACAGTTGACTCCACCACTGTATAGGAGTACATTACCCCTTCATCGAGTCCAACGGCCAACTGACATGGCAGACGATGAAGTGACCATCAGCATGTCGGAAATGTCCGAGATGTTCCCCAACGCTGAGTCCGCCCGCGAGTTTCTCGAAAATCACCGATGGCGCGGCCATGTCCACTGCCCGACTTGCAGCAATAATCGAATAACCGCCCGTAAAGGGAAGCGCCTCGGCTACTACCGGTGCCGTCGCTGCAAGGACGAGTTCACGGTCCGCACCGGCACGATCTTCGAGCGGTCGCACGTTCCCCTTCACAAGTGGCTCTACGCAATCTATTTTTTCGCAACGGACCGCAAGGGCATTTCCTCAACGCAGTTGTCCAAGGAGTTGGGCGTCACCCAGGCGACGGCATGGTTCATGCTAGATAGGCTGCGAAAGGCTTGCGAGGTGCAACCGCAGCTGGTTGGAGAAGCAGGATGAGCATCAACCACGAACTGGAACGGTATCTTGGTGACAGGCGTTTCGGCACCGTTTTGGCCGATCCGCCTTGGCGGTTCACCAACCGAACGGGAAAGGTGGCGCCCGAGCACCACCGCCTGTCGCGGTACGACACCCTATCTGTCGATGAGATCGCCGCATTACCGGTGATCGACCATATGGCGGATGTCGCGCACTGCTACCTATGGGTTCCGAACGCACTCTTGCCGTGGGGCTTGCAAGTGCTCGAGTCATGGGGGTTCCAGTACAAGACCAACCTTGTTTGGTTCAAAGTTCGGAAGGACGGCGGACCCGATGGAAGGGGCGTGGGATTCTATTTCCGCAATGTCACCGAAGTGATCTTGTTCGGCGTTCGCGGAAAGAAGGCTAGGACGCTGGATGCGGGACGTAGCCAAGTGAATCTGATCGCAAGCCGCAAGCGCGAGCATTCTCGAAAGCCTGACGAGCAGTACGAGATCATCGAGAGTTGCTCACGGGGTCCGTACCTGGAATTGTTTGGACGGGGAACCAGAGACGGCTGGACGGTATGGGGCCAGCAAGCAGAGCAAGACTACGCGCCCGATTGGCCGACTTACGCGCACAACTCGCGATCTGAAGCGTTGGCATGAGTCTCGACGCTCTCGCGGACGCCGGGTTCGATCTCGAAACGACCAATCACGCCGATGCCATCCTTTCGCGCGCATTCCGACCGGAGTTTGATGCACTGTGTGAGGTCTTGCTGTCGATGGAGATCAAGTGCACGGAAATGATGAAGGGCGGCGGCAACGAGGCCCCTCCGACACGACGCTTGCGGCAGTTGCTGAATGATGCGGGCTGGCCCAAACGAAATATCGAAGTCACGAAGTCAGTCGATGGAACGCCGAGGTCGAGTACGACGCATGAAATAGATCACGTTCGCGACTGCGACCGTGGCACCTTGGCGCTCGAAATCGAATGGAACAACAAAGATCCATTCTTCGATAGGGACTTGGAGAACTTCCAAAGACTCCATGCGGATGGGGCGATTAGCGTTGGAATCGTGGTAACTCGGGGACGGTCGCTCCAGACCAACATGCGCGACATTCTCATTGTCTGCGCGAAGACCAACAATCTTCGCACCACAGCGGATTTTCGCCGCGTGGGGATCAAGGAGCCAACGGCCAATCAACGGGCGCAGCTTGACAGACTGGGAGCCTCGACTGATTTTGCGAGGGCGGCGGGTACGATGATGGCCACGAAGTACGGAGAAAGTACAACGCATTGGAACAAACTCACTGAACGCTTGGACCGGGGCGTTGGCAATCCATGTCCATTGTTATTGGTTGGCCTCCCCGCCACCTGCGTCACGGTAGTGAGCGAAGCTGGCAATTCAGAGGGGCAACCATGAAGCGCGTTAGGGACGATCCCACCCCCCGCGTCTTGCCGCCAGCGTTCAACCAAGCGGTAGACAAGGTTCTGGCCTACCAACCGAAGAACGAGAGAACGCGTTCACATGATCATCCGCAGGGATGCCCCATCCTTGTATCGCCGTCCCACGGTCAATGTGATTCATAGAGTCCTGTTTCTCTTGGGCTTGGGCCTAAATCAAGCGAAATTGAAGGAATAGAACATGAGCGGACGATGCCTGATCATTGCAGAATGCGGCGGATTTCAGGGAGCGGACCTTGATCCCGGCCATGACATTGAGCGCGATCACGACATAGGGTGTTTATGCTCCCTAGCCGATAGCTACGCGGAAGCCTATCAGCAGGTCTTGGATTTTTGCGAGAATCCTGCTGACTTGGATGGACTCATCATCTGGCCGGTCGATGAACCGTTCCCGTCAGATATGATCGCCAGCCTCACGGCCACAGTCCGTAGCAATCGGTCTGCTCCAAAGCCCTACTAGATTCCTTGAGCGGAGCTGACGTTGACAGTTGGGTTGCATTTCACGCGGCGA
>JAPOYI010000045.1 GCA_026706665.1 Gammaproteobacteria bacterium
GCCGCGTACCCGATTCCCGTCGTCCCGCCGTCCGGCCGGGCCGCGCGGATCAGCCAGCGCTACGCCATGGCAAAAACAAGGCGGGGGATGTTGACCGCCAAGGTCGTGCCCAGTGGCAACGCGAGTGTGAACCTAATCGGGAGACAACCTTTTCAATAGTCCAACTCCTCCCCGCCGCACGAGGCGGAGCGCCAGCCTCGATCTAGCCGAGATGATGACGCCGGGAACAGCCTATGGCGCTGTCCGAGGTCGCCAACGCGATCAAAAGCGGTGTCTTCAAGGAGACGTCCACCCTAGCGTCGACGTCGGCACCCACGGCAGCCGGAGCGCTCGGACGTCACTGTATCGTCACGGCGTCGAGGTCCAGTCCCAGCCACTCCACAACTTTCGCGTACCAAGCATGCATCTCCTTGTCGCCAACGCCGCGGTCCTTGAACATCTTGATATCGTCACCAATCGTATGGCCCGCACTATCCTCGAGGGTTGAATCCGCTCCTTGCTCCAGCAGGTAATGGGCGATGTCGTAATGGTCCACCGCGACGGCGGTATGCAACGGCGTCGCCAGCGAGAGGTCCGCCCGCGCGTTGATGTCGGCGCCCGCCTCGACCAGCAGCCGGACGTTCTCGATCCGCTGGAGCATTATCGCCTCGTGGATGATCGTCCTGGCGCCGTACACGTCGAGTGCATTCGGATTGCCCCCATGGCGCAATAGCAAAGCCAAGTACGCCGGGTCATTCAGCTGTGCCGCCAATTCCATTACGGGCATCAGGAACAGCTGCTCGATCTTTCCGGTATATTCCCCGGCCGGCGGGCGTTCGATGTCCGCCCCGCGCTCGAGCAGCGTCTCGAAGCACTCCAGGCAGAACCGGCCCATGGACCACTTCAGCAGGTCCATCCCCTCGCGTCCCCGCGCACTCACGTCCAGGCCCCCGGCGATCATCCTCTCCAGGCTTCTCGCATCGCCTCGGCGAATCGCCCTGGCAGCCGACACCGTCTCCGGCGTCGTGAAGTAGTAATCCGCGCTCTCCGGGCGGACCGCGCAGCCCGCGTTCATCCCGACTCCCAGCGCAGTGGCCACGGCCAACCGCGCCATTGTACGCCGCATGGTTATCTCCCGTCGCATGCCGTCTACCGGTAAAACGGGAAGGCCTTGTAGGAGTGCCGCTCCCAGAACGGCCCCGTATACTGGTAGGGGTGTTCGATGCGCGTTCCCGCGGCCTCCGGCAGGAACGGAACAAAGTCCTGCACCGCGCTCAGCGGGTCGCCCCGGATGTAGTGTGCGCGGATCTCGCCGGGCTCGCCCTCGCGGTAACGGGAGTGCAGGCCCGCCGCGTTGAACGTGATGGCCCCCGCGCCGGTGGCAAACGACCCCGCCGAAGCCAACCCACCGCCCAGAGAATGGCCGGCAAGGGTCACATCGTCGCCCAACTTCTTCTTTACCGCCTTGGCCAATTCGATGGCCTGCCCGTACTGCGAAGAGCGAAAGCCCAAGGCCTGGCGGAGGTTCGCCCACCAGTCGCGAAGACTTCCTCCTTGAGTTCCCCGAAACACCAGATAGTAGCGGCCGTTTGTCTTGTACAGCGCGGCAGCGAAGCCATGCTTCCGATTATACGGTATGCCCATTTCTTTCAACAGTCCGCTGGTGTTATCGGAGTAGATCCTTATCGCAGCCACAAGCGCGTCGTAGTCGCGGTTTATCGGCTGGTCCGCCACGCTATCGTCCAGCGTCCTGAGCACGTCGTTCGCGTCGGCGCGCACACTCTCGGCGAAACCATAGCCCGGCCCGAAGTCCCACGGGTCGATGGGCGACGAGTTGTTCAGAAACCACGAGGCCCACCAGTGGTGGTCCCACCACCACCCTCCTCCGCACCTGCATGCAGTAACGACAATCTCCTCTATCAGGTGCTCCGTCTCCCCGGTCGGATCGACGTAGCTCAAGGGGTTGTTTCGGGCATAGCTGTATAGGTTCCAGGATCGGCTTGAGGTCGGGTCCCCGATGATCGGGTCCGGGCTCAGGAACCGGCCCAGGCGCGGGTCGT
>JAPOYI010000187.1 GCA_026706665.1 Gammaproteobacteria bacterium
TGGGCCCGCCGCCGCAACCGCGCCGCCTAGAATCCAACAAATTTGTCGTGCACCCGGTACCCCACCAGCAGTTCTCATTTTGGCGTCCGATTTCGCCGTCGGATGCAAAATCCGCGCCTTTCCGACCCGATCCGGGCGAAATCGACCGGCAGACCCCTCCTGCGGAAGGGACTGACGGGCATAATGAGAACTGCTGGTACCCCACCCATACCCCACCCCTCAGACGCTGGCGGAACGGACCACTTGCGCAAGCGCCTGTGCATGTCCCGCTACTTCGCCGGGGTCGTCGCCTTCCACCATGACCCGCACGACGGGTTCGGTTCCCGACGGGCGCAGCAGTACGCGGCCCCGGCCCGCGAGCTTGTCCTCGACGTCATCGACGGCAGCCGAGACGTTGATACACTCGGTTGTCGCCTCGGGGTCCGCGCACCCGACATTGATCACGGACTGGGGCAGTCTCACCATTTCCGAAGCCAGTTCCTTTAGGGATTGGTCGTTTTCGACCATGGCGACCAGGACCTGGAGCGCCCCGATGATGCCATCGCCGGTCGTCGTCAGCCGGGAGCACACGATATGGCCGGACGACTCTCCTCCGAGACCCCAGTCGAGCCGACGCATCGCTTCGATGACAAACCGGTCGCCCACGTCCGTGCGCGTAAACGGGATACCCACCTTCGAGAGCGCACGTTCGAGGCCGAGATTGCTCATCAGCGTACCGACCACCCCGCCTCTTAACTGGCCGTTGCGGGCGGCATGCTGCGCGATCACGTAAAGAAGTTCGTCCCCGTCCACGAGGTCCCCGTTGTGATCCGCCATCACCACGCGGTCTCCATCGCCGTCAAAGGCGATGCCCACGTCCGCACCTGACTCGACGACCTTTTCCGCCATGGTCTCCGGGTGCGTGGATCCGCAGGCCTCGTTGATGTTCATTCCGTCGGGTTCCGCGGCAAGCAGGACAACCTCTGCCCCCAATTCGGAAAAGACGCTCGGCGCGACCGCATAGGTCGCCCCGTTGGCGCAGTCGAGGACGATCTTCATGCCCCGCAGCCGGAACTGGCGACTCACCGTGCTCTTGCAAAACTCGATGTAGCGTCCCCGGGCATCGTCCAGCAGTACGACCTTGCCGAGTTCGCTCGAACGCACGGTCTTCATCGGCTGTCGGATCCGCTCCTCGATGGCAAGCTCCATCTCGTCGGGGAGCTTGTGGCCCCGGGAGTCGAAGAACTTGATCCCATTGTCCTCATAGGCGTTGTGGGACGCGCTGATCACGATTCCGGCGCCCGCCCGGAACGTACGCGTGAGATACGCCACGGCTGGCGTGGGAATCGGCGTCAACAGGCGCACATCGGCACCGGCGGATACCAGTCCCGCTTCAAGCACCGACTCGATCATGTAACCCGAGATGCGGGTGTCCTTGCCGATCAGGACCAGTGGCGACCCCTCGGCCGAGAAAACCTTGCCGACCGCCCAGCCGAGACGCAGGCAGAATTCCGCCGTGATCGGCGCCTCGCCGACGCGGCCGCGAATTCCGTCGGTGCCGAAGTACTTTCGTCCGTTTTTCACCTTTCCCGCCTTCGTCCCTCAAACACCGGGCCGCTCATGCGCCAGGGTGGCATCGACCACCTTCAGCGCGTCCACCGTCTCCCCCACATCGTGAACGCGCAGCACCGAGGCACCGTTCACCGCTGCGAGCACCGCAGCGGCGATGCTGGCGGGCAAACGGTCCGTGACTGCCCTGCCGGTAAGCTCCCCGAGCGTGCTCTTTCTCGAGAACCCCACCAGGACCGGCAACCCGATCGATGATAGCGCACGCAAATTGGCCAGCAGCGCCAGGTTGTGGGACACGGTCTTGCCGAAGCCGATTCCCGGATCGACCACGAGGCGGGACGCATCGACCCCAGCTTCACGGCAGGCTGCGACCCGTTGTCGAAGAGACTCCCTCACCTCGCTTACCACGTCCCCATAGACCGGCCGTTCCTGCATCGTCCTCGGTTCGCCCCGCATGTGCATGAGGCAGACGCCGACGTCAGACCCGGCGAGCAGTTCGAGCATGCCGCCCCCGCAGGCGGCGCGGACGTCATTGACGAATCCCGCTCCGGCCCGTATCGCCGCGGCCGCCACGCCAGCCTTGCAGGTATCTATGCTAACAACCGCATCGAGTTCGCAGACGCGTTCGATGATGGGGACGGTGCGATCCATCTCCTCGGCTTCGGAAACGGGGTCGGCGCCCGGGCGCGTGCTCTCTCCGCCGATGTCAACGATGTCGGCTCCAGCGTCCACCATGGAAGCCGCGGCATCCGCCGCGGCGTTCACCTCGATGCGCCGGCTACCGCCGAAGAACGAGTCGGGGGTGGCATTGATGACTCCCATCACTCTCGGACGGGACAGATCGACGACACGCGATCCGCACACCAGGGACCGGTTCGCGCCCACGGAAGCGCTTAGTGCTCCATCACGAAGCACCAGGTGCTTTATGTCTCTTCCGCCGGACCGCCGATCGGGCCCGAACTCTCTTCGTCTTCTCTCCGCGCAGACTCGTCGACGGTCGAGCTGGCCGAGCCGCTCGTGGGCTCGTCGGATGGCGCGCGAGGTTTGGCCCCTGCCATGATGTCCTCGATCTGCTCCGGAGACAGCGTCTCGTATTCGACAAGCGCTTCCGCCATCGTGTGCAGCTTGTCCTCGTTCTCCGTGAGAATGCCGCTGGCGTTTCCGTAGCATTGCTCGACAATACGGCGGACTTCCTCGTCGATGGCCTTGGCCGTGGCGCCCGAAATGGGTTTCGGTTTCACGCCGGCGGACATGCCAAGAAAGACCTCGCCGTCATCTTCGTCGTACATGATGGGGCCGAGGTTCTCGGAGAGGCCCCACTTGGTGACCATGCTGCGCGCCAATCGCGTCGCCTGCTCGATATCGTTGGCCGCGCCCGTGGTCACCCCGTCCGCGCCGTTGACCATCTCTTCGGCGATCCGCCCGCCGAACAGGGTCGTAATCTGGCTCAGGACACCGCGACGGCTCAGGCTGTACCGGTCCTCCTCCGGCAGGAACATGGTCACGCCCAGGGCGCGGCCGCGCGGTACGATGGTCACCTTGTAGAGCGTGTCGTGCTCGGGCATCGCGCGCCCGACAATGGCGTGTCCCGCCTCGTGATATGCCGTATTGCGCTTCTCTTTCTCGGACATGACCATGGACTTGCGCTCCGCGCCCATCATGACCTTGTCCTTGGCCTGCTCGAAGTCGCGCATCATCACGAGGCGCTTGCCGGCACGGGCGGCAAACAGCGCCGCCTCGTTCACGATGTTCTCGAGGTCCGCGCCGGAAAAGCCCGGTGTGCCGCGGGCGATGATCGAGGCGTCCACGTCGTCGCCGAGAGGTACGCGGCGCATGTGAACCTTCAGGATCTGTTCCCGGCCGCGAATGTCGGGCAGGGGCACCACGACCTGGCGGTCGAAACGCCCCGGGCGCAGCAACGCGGGATCGAGCACGTCCGGCCGGTTGGTTGCGGCAATGACGATGATGCCGGCGTTCGCCTCGAAACCGTCCATTTCCACCAGGAGCTGGTTGAGGGTCTGCTCCCGCTCGTCGTGGCCGCCCCCGAGGCCCGCTCCCCGATGTCGGCCCACCGCATCGATCTCGTCGATGAACACGATGCACGGCGCCTGCTTTTTCGCCTGCTCGAACATGTCCCGCACCCTCGAGGCGCCGACACCGACGAACATCTCGACGAAATCCGAGCCGGAGATGGAGAAGAACGGAACCTTGGCCTCGCCGGCGATGGCCCTCGCCAGCAGCGTCTTTCCGGTACCCGGCGATCCCACCATCAACGTTCCACGCGGAATACGACCGCCGAGACGCTGGAACTTGCTCGGATCACGCAGGAATTCGACGAGTTCTATGACGTCTTCCTTGGCCTCGTCGACACCCGCGACATCGCTGAAGGTCGTCTTGATCTGGTCCTCGGAGAGGAGCTTGGCCTTGCTCTTGCCGAACGCCAGGGGGCCGCCGCGTCCACCGACGCCGCCCTGCATCTGGCGCATGAACAGCATGAAGACGGCAATGATGATGAGGACGGGAAAGCTCGTGATGAGGAGCTGCGCCCAGATGCTCTGTTTCTTCTCTTCCTTGCCGGTGATGGTGACGCCGTGCGTATACAGGTCGTCCACCAGCTTCGGGTCCGCGAGCGGAGGCCGCAGCACAGTGAATTCTTCGCCGTTCTTCCTGACGCCGTAAATCCGCTCTCGATCAAGCTCTACCGACGCGACCTCATCCCCACGCACGAAGGCGATGAAATCCGAATAGCTGATCTCGTTCGGGTCCTTGTTTACTTCCAGTCTCTGGAAGAGCGTCAATAGGACGGCGGCTATGATGAGCCACAGCAGCAGGTTTTTTCCCATGTCTTTCAAGCGCCTAACCTCGATCAGCCCGCATTTGCCGGCGCAGGGGCCGATCAGCAATCCTACTCCATATCGGCAACGGCATACACCTCGCGCGAACCGGCCCGGGATGCGGGCGGCTTGGCCAGCGAAACCCGGGCGAACCCGGCGCGCATGTCGCGCATCGCATCAGTGAATCCCGCGCCCTGGAACATCTTGACAACGAGACGGCCTCCCGGGTTCAACCATCTCCCCGCGGCGTGGATCGCGCATTCCACCAGTTCGAAGCTGCGTGCCTGATCGACGACCCTGTTGCCACTCATATTGGGGGCCATATCCGATAACACAAGGTCCGCACCGCCGGACAGGGCCACCGCGATCTGTTCCTGCACATCGGCATCGTCCGCGTCGCCCTGGATGAATCGCGTCCCGGACGGCGCATTCGCCAGCGGCAACAGGTCTACCGCCACCAGCCGCCGGCACCGGGGGGCCAGGTATTCGGTCCAACCTCCCGGCGACGCGCCCAGTTCGAGAACCACGCGGCCAGGTCCCGTCAGGTGGAAACGCCTGTCGAGCTGTTCGAGCTTGAACAGTGCGCGTGACACCGCCCGGTCCGCATAAGGGTCCCGGCGCTGTCGGGACAGCCAGCGGCTGCTCGATTTCGACTTGCTGGCCACGTCAGATCACCCCGTGGAACCGATGAGAACCGGAGTCGACCATCGCCAAACCCGGCCTTTCGGGCATGCCGTCTTGTCACCCCCGTCCCAATCCGAAGGTTCAGATGTGCTCGACCTCGCCGACAATGTACTCGCGGTCACCGGCGGGCGTCGACACCGTGACGAAATCGTCCTGCGCCTTCCCGATGATCGCGCGAGCGATGGGTGACATCACCGAGATCTTGCCGAACTTGAGGTCGGCTTCGTCCTCTCCGACGATCTTGTAGCGCACCGTCTCGTCCGTCTCGCAGTCGCTCAGGGTCACGGTTGCGCCGAATACCACCGTTCCCGTGTGCCTGATGCGCGTAATGTCGATGACCTGGCAATCCGCGAGCTTTGCCTCGATATCCCGGATTCGCGCCTCGATGAACCCCTGCTGTTCCTTGGCTGCGTGGTACTCCGCGTTCTCGCGCAGATCGCCATGTTCTCTCGCGGCGGCAATCTCCCGGACGATATTGGGACGGGCAGAGTTCTTGAGCTCGGCGAGTTCCCCGCGCAGCCGCTGTTCCCCCTCCACCGTCATCGGCCAGGTCATGGTCGTTCCCCCGCGTTGGCGCGGCTGGCCTGCGATTCGGACTCCACCTCCGTTCCCATCTTGCGAGGGGTATCCCCCTCGCGCTCCCCGGCTGAGGGCTCCTTCTTTCGAGGGGCGGCCCCCCGTACTCCCGTTGCCAGTCCGCTATGCAAGTCCTGCAGCCTTCGTACGCGCTCAACCGGACCGTAACGCATTGCGATGCAAAAAGCCTCGCCGCCCGCCAGGGTCGTCGTGTAGCACACCTTCTGGGCCAGCGCGAGCCTTCGGATGATCGACGAATCGGCGATGGACTGGCGACCTTCCGTCGTATTGACGATGAGATCGATCTTCTCGTTCTTCATCATGTCCGTCACGTCCGGGCGACCTTCGGTCACCTTGTTGACGGGGCGTGCGGAGATGCCCGCTTCCCGCAGTACCCGCGCGGTGCCGCGGGTAGCGGAGAGTTCGAAGCCAAGCGCCGTCAGCTCCCGGCCCAGGGCGGCGACAAACGGTCGATCCGACGTTTTCACGCTCACAAACGCCTTGCCGCCCACGGGAAGCACTTCGCCGGCCGCGAGCGACGCCTTGGCGAACGCCTCCGCGAAGGTGTCGCCGACGCCCATCACCTCGCCGGTGGACTTCATTTCCGGACCGAGTATGGGGTCGACCCCGGGGAACTTGATGAACGGGAACACCGACTCTTTCACGCTGACGTAGTCCGGGACCGTTTCATGCGTGAAGCCCTGCTCTTCCAACGTAACGCCAGCCATGCAGCGCGCCGCGATCTTGGCGAGCGACGTGCCGATGCACTTGGAAACGAACGGCACCGTGCGGGAGGCGCGGGGGTTGACTTCGATGACGTACACGTCGCGATCCTGCACGGCAAGCTGCACGTTCATCAAGCCGATGACGCCGAGTTCGATGGCTATCGCCTTGACCTGCTGCCTGATCGTGTCCTGGATCCCGGCGTCGAGACTGAACGGAGGCAGGGAGCAGGCGGAGTCCCCGGAGTGAACCCCGGCCTGTTCGATGTGCTGCATGATCGCCCCGATCACAACCTGGCGTCCGTCGGAGACGGCGTCGACGTCCACTTCCACGGCCTGATCGAGAAACCGGTCCAGCAGTACCGGCGCCGAGTGCGACACGGCGAAAGCACTGGACAAATACCTCGTCAGTTCCCGCTCCGAGTAGACGATCTCCATCGCCCGGCCTCCGAGCACGTAGGACGGCCGGAGGACCATGGGGAACCCGATCTCGCGCGCCGCCGCGAGGCCCTCGTCGAGGTTCGTCACGGTCCTGTTGGAAGGCTGTTTCAGGCCGATCTTCTGGACCACGGCCTGGAACCGCTCCCGGTCCTCCGCGCGGTCGATCGCGTCCGCGCTCGTGCCGATGATGGGCACTCCCGCCGCATGCAGCCGGTCCACGAGTTTCAGGGGCGTCTGGCCGCCGAACTGCACGATGACCCCTTCCGGGCGCTCCACTTCGACGATGGCCAGGACATCCTCGAGCGTTACCGGCTCGAAGTACAGGCGGTCCGACGTGTCGTAGTCGGTCGAAACGGTCTCCGGGTTGCAGTTGACCATGATCGTCTCGAACCCGTCCTCGCGCATGGCCAGCGCCGCGTGCACGCAGCAGTAGTCGAACTCGATGCCCTGCCCGATCCGGTTCGGGCCCCCGCCGAGCACCATGATCTTTCGGGCATCGCTCGGCGCCGCTTCGCACTCCTCTTCGAAGGTGGAATAGAGGTATGCCGTGCTTGCCGGAAACTCCGCCGCGCAGGTGTCCACCCGCTTGAAGACCGCGTTGATTCCGAGCCGACGCCTGCGTTCCCGAACCGCGTCTTCGCTGCAACCCGCCAGCTCGGCGAGACGCTCGTCCGAAAACCCGTCGCGCTTGAGGCGCCTCAATGTCTCGAAGGTCAGGCTTTCGATGCCGGCGATCGCCGACTCGCTCGACACCAGGTCCTCGATCTGCGCCAGGAACCAGGGATCGATGCGCGAGACCCCGGTGGCCTCCTCGACGGTCATGCCGAGGCGGAATGCGTCCGCCACGAAAAGGATGCGGTCCGCTCCCGGTTGCGAAAGCTCGTGCGCGAGGCGACGGTCCCTGGCGTCCGGCGACTCGGAGTCCAGTACCGGATTCAGTCCCGTCATGCCCGTTTCCAGGCCTCGGAGCGCTTTCTGGAACGATTCCTTGAAAGTGCGCCCGATCGCCATCACTTCGCCCACCGACTTCATCTGCGTGGTGAGACGGTCCGACACCTGGCTGAACTTCTCGAAGGTGAACCGGGGAATCTTCGTGACGACGTAGTCGATGGCGGGCTCGAAGGATGCCGGCGTGACACCGGTGATGTCGTTGGCGAGCTCGTCCAGCGTATAGCCGACGGCGAGCTTGGCGGCCACCTTCGCAATGGGGAATCCCGTCGCCTTGGAGGCCAGCGCAGATGAGCGGGAGACCCGCGGATTCATCTCGATCACCACCAGGCGTCCGGTCTCCGGATCAACCGCAAACTGCACGTTGGAGCCTCCGGTTTCGACCCCGATCTCCCTCAGCACGGCGATGGCGGCATCGCGCATCCGCTGGTATTCCTTGTCGGTCAGGGTCTGCACGGGCGCGACCGTGATCGAGTCACCGGTATGCACACCCATCGGATCGACGTTCTCGATCGAACAGACGATGATGCAGTTGTCGAGCTTGTCGCGGACCACCTCCATCTCGAACTCTTTCCAGCCGAGCAGCGACTCGTCGATCAGGAGTTCGTTCGTCGGCGACAGGTCCAGCCCCCGGACGCATATGTCGACGAACTCTTCGCGATTGTAAGCGACGCCGCCGCCGCTACCGCCCAGTGTGAACGACGGCCGAATCACGCAGGGGAACCCGAGCCGGGTCTGCACCTGCAGCGCTTCCTCCAGGCTGTGCGCGATCGCGGACCGGGGTGTTTCGAGCCCGATACGCCGCATCGATCGGATGAAGCGCTCGCGGTCCTCCGCCTTGTCGATGGCTTCCTGGCTGGCGCCGATCAACTCGACGCCGTCGGCACTCAGAACACCCTCCCGCACGAGGTCCAGGGCACAGTTGAGCGCGGTCTGTCCGCCCATGGTGGGCAGCAGGGCATCCGGCTTTTCGACCTCGATGATGCGCGCGACGGTACGCCATTCGACCGGTTCGATATAGGTTGCATCCGCCATGGCCGGATCCGTCATGATCGTGGCCGGGTTCGAGTTCACGAGAACAACGCGGTAGCCCTCGTCACTTAGCGCCTTGCACGCCTGGGCACCGGAGTAGTCGAACTCGCACGCCTGGCCGATGACGATCGGACCCGCGCCGAGAATCAGAACGCTTTCGATGTCGTTTCGTCTGGGCATCAGCTTCAGCTAATGAAGCGACTCTTGCGGAGCGTCCGGAGGCCGACGGGATGCTCCCGAGCTGCCCGCTTCCTGCGCGCCGTTGCCGTCCATCAACTCGACAAACGCGTCAAACAGCCCGGCACAGTCCCGGGGACCTGGACTCGCTTCGGGATGGCCCTGGAAACCGAATGCCGGCCTGTCCTTGCGCCGAACGCCCTGCACCGTCCCATCGAACAACGACACGTGGGTGGTCTCCAGGCACTCCGGCAAGCTCGTTTCATCCACGGCAAACCCGTGGTTCTGGCTCGTGATGATGACCTGCCCGGAACGGAGATCGCGTACCGGATGGTTCGCGCCATGGTGTCCGTGCGGCATCTTCACGGTCTTCGCGCCGCTCGCCAGCGCAAGCAACTGGTGGCCGAGGCAGATCCCGAAGACGGGTACGTTCCTTGCGACGATCTCGCGGATGGCGTCGATCGCATAGTCGCACGGGTCGGGATCACCCGGGCCGTTGGACAGGAACACACCGTCCGGATCCATCGCGAGCACCTCTTGCGCCGGTGTCTTAGCCGGCACCAGGGTCACGGCGCAACCGCGGTCGGCCAGCAGCCGCAATATGTTGTGCTTGATGCCAAAGTCGTAGGCAACGACGCGGCGAGCGGCCGCAGGGGCCGCAGAATATCCGCTCTCTGGAGACCATGCGCCTTCCCCCCACACCGCCGTGTCGCCGCGGCTGACAACCTGCGCGAGATCCATGCCCTCGAGTCCCGGAAAAGCACGGGCGCATCGCAGTGCCTCTCCTTCATCGGCGTCCGTTCCCGCGAAGATGCAGCCCCCGAGCGCACCCCTCTCCCGGATCAGCCTCGTCAGGCGCCGCGTGTCGATATCGGCGATCGCGACAACGCCGCGGTCGCGCAGGAATTCCGGCAGCGAGGCCGCCGCCCGCCAACTGCTTGTACGCAACGGCAGATCTCGGATCACGAGCCCTTCCGCCCAGACCCTGCCGGATTCCACGTCCTCCGGATTCGTGCCCGTGTTGCCGATGTGGGGGTAGGTGAGCGTCACGATCTGCCGGGCATAGGAAGGATCGGTGAGGATCTCCTGGTAGCCCGTCATGGCGGTATTGAAAACGACTTCGCCAACGGCCGCGCCAGCCGCTCCGATGGAGGTGCCGTGAAACAGACTGCCGTCCGCCACGGCCAATATCGCGAGATCAGCGCGTGTCAAACAGGACTCCGGCGCAAAAAAGCCGTCGGCCCCGGCGCGACGGCTACGGCGAATTCTAAGTGAAGCGGCGCGACGCGACAACAATGCATCCCTGCCTGCTACCTCTGGAGCAGATGCTCCACCAGTGCCGTCACGCATTCGCACCGCGCCTTCTCGCCGCGCCTTTCGGAGTCGATGATGCCAGCAAGTTTCCCCACCGCCTCGTCGAAGTCGTTGTTCACGACGACGTAGTTGAACTCGTCGTAGTGCGAGATATCGTCCGCCGCCTGATGCCAACGCCGATCGATCTCTTCCGGACCGTCCTGTCCGCGATCGTTGAGCCTCTCCAGAAGCACGTCGATCGATGGCGGAAGAACAAATACGCTGATGGCCCCGGGAAACTTCCTTCGCACCTGGGCCGCACCCTGCCAATCGATCTCCAGCACGACATCCTGGCCGTCGGCCAATGTCCGAATAACCGTGTCGTGGGCCGTGCCGTAGGCATTGCCAAATACGATGGCGTGCTCCAGGAACGCGTCCCCGTCCCGCATCGAGGCGAATGTCCCGGGATCGACAAAGAAGTAGTCCTCGCCATCGACTTCTTCCTCACGTTTTCGGCGCGTCGTATGGGAAACGGACACCGCGAGCCTGTCATCGCGTTCGAGCAGGGCGTTGACAAGGGTGGTCTTGCCCGCGCCGGAGGGCGCCGAGATGACGATGAGTCGGCCTTCCACTCGACTCACTCGACGTTCTGCACCTGCTCGCGCATCTGGTCCACGACGACCTTCAGCTCTACCGCGCGCTGCGCGCACTCCGTCGTGACCGCCTTGGCCGTCAGCGTATTCGCTTCCCGGGAGAGTTCCTGCATCAGGAAGTCGAGACGCCGCCCCTGCGGACCGCCCGCTCCGAGGCAGTCACGGCACGCCCCGGCGTGCATTCCCAGGCGGTCCAGCTCCTCGGCAACATCCGCCTTCTGAGCCAGCAGCGCGACCTCCTGTTCGAGCCGGCCCGAGTCCACGTGGACCGCATCCAGCTCCCGGAGGCGGCCGACCATCCTGTCGCGCGCGATGGGCGCGAAGGAAGCAGCGCGGGCCCTGATGTCGGCAACCATCGAGTCCAGTGCCGCGAGCTTGTCCCGCAGGACGGTATCGAGCTTCTCGCCCTCGACGCCCCGATTCTCGATCAGCCGTTGCACTGCGTGTTCGAAACCGGTCAACGCCTCGGTCCTGAGCGACGCGTCCGCCGCCTCCGGCTCGACACTGACCACCCCGGGCCAACGCAACAGTTCCAGCGCATCGGGCTGCCCCATCTCGGGGGCAACATCACGCACCTTCTGAAGCACGTCGAGCAGCGCCTTGAGTTGGGGCCGATCGATCTCCGGCGTGGCGGGCAGCGTTGATTTCTTGAGCCGCAACGTGGCGTCCACCTTGCCCCGGGCCAGGGCATCCCGCACGTGTCCTCGCAGCGCCGGTTCGATCTCCCGAATCCCCGGCGGCAAGCGGAAATCCACTTCCAGGTAGCGGTTGTTGAGGGATCGAATCTCCCAGGTCAGGGAGGCCGACTCGAACTTCGCGAATGCGGTCATGCTCAGGATCATTCCGGCGATTCTAACGCGTATACTCGTCGCGCCTACGGGAGGGACAGATGTCCGAAAAAACATGGCGCCGGCCAAGCGGCAGACAACCGGATGCGCTACGCCCCGTGACCTTGACAACCGGCTTCACGAAGCATGCCGCGGGCTCGGTGCTGGCCACGTTCGGCGACACCCGCGTCATCTGCACCGCCAGCTTCGAGAAGGGTGTTCCGCGTTTCCTGCGGGGTACTGGCCGGGGGTGGCTCACCTGCGAATACGGCATGCTGCCGGGGTCCACGCATACGCGCACCAACCGAGAGGCCGCGCGCGGCAGACAGGGTGGCCGGACGATGGAAATCCAGCGCCTGATCGGCCGCTCGTTGCGCGCCGCGGTCGACCTCGAACAACTCGGGGAGCGGACAGTCCGCATCGACTGCGATGTCATCCAGGCCGACGGTGGAACCCGGACGGTGTCGGTTACCGGCGGCTGCGTCGCGCTGGCCCAGTGCCTGCAACGCATCGCGCCGAAGGCGTTCCAACGCCTCGTTGCCTCGGTCTCGGTGGGTGTCTACAAGGGCTCGCCGGTGCTCGATCTCGACTACTCGGAGGACTCGGAGGCCGACACGGACATGAACGTCGTCATGATCGAGGACGGCGGCTTCATCGAGGTTCAGGGCACGGCCGAAAAGGAGCCGTTTTCCCGCGGGGCGCTTTCCGAAATGCTCGCCCTCGCCGAATCGGGGATCGAGAGCCTTTTCGCCGAGCAGCGGCGCGCACTGGGGATGTGATGGACACCGGCGAGTTTCTTGAGTTCCTGCTTCGCGAGAAGGTCCTGAGATTCGGCGATTTCGTTCTCAAGTCAGGGCGCCGCAGTCCCTATTTCTTTGATCTCGGCGCCATTAGCAGCGGGCCCGCCCTCGACTGTCTGGGCGCCGCGTATGCCGCCAGGATCGCCACCATGTCGCCGGTCCCCGACCTTTTGTTCGGCCCCGCATACAAGGGCATCCCGATCGCCGTCGCCACATCCGTGGCACTGGTCCGGGATCACGGCATCAACGTCGATATCGCCTTTGACCGCAAGGAAGCCAAGCAACACGGAGAAGGCGGGCGCCTGGTCGGCGGTCCCTTGGAAAACCTCCACACGCTCATCGTCGACGACGTGGTAACCGACGGCAAGGCGAAGGTCGACGCTTACCGGCTCCTCAGGGACGCCGGCGCCGAAGTGGCGGGCGTCCTGGTGGCCCTCGACCGGCGGGAACGCGTCGATGGCGAAGAGACCGGCATCCAGTCGCTCGCACATCGGCTGGGCGTCCCGGTTTTCAGCATCGTTACGCTGGACGATCTTGTCGCGTACCTGCAGCGCAACGGCGAAAACCCCGAAGCCCTGGAGACGATACTGCGGTACCGCAGCCTGTACTGCGTATCCTGACGGCTGAGGATCGGAGCGCCGGCATGCGGGGCGACGCGACGCTCGAGCCTACGTGATCTGCGTGCCGACGCCGCCATCGGTGAAGATCTCGAGCAACGTCGCATGCGGGACGCGGCCGTCGATGATCTGGGCGGACGCGACCCCCGCCGACATGGCATCCAGCGCGCACCGCACCTTGGGCAGCATGCCGCCCTTGATCTCGCCATCCTCGATCATCTTCTCGATCCTTGCGCGGCTCGGCGCAACCAGCGTCGTGCCGTCGGGCTTCAGTACCCCCGGCGTATCCGTAAGCAGCACCAGCTTGGCCGCATTCAGACGCGCCGCCAGCGCGCTCGCCACGAAATCCGCATTGATGTTGTAGGAAACGCCGTCGTCCCCAACCCCGATCGGCGCGATCACGGGGATGAAATCACGGTCCACGAGCGCGTCAAGCACACCCGGATTGACCTCGGCAATTTCACCCACGTGGCCGATGTCCACGATCTCCGGTTCCTTGAACTCCGGACGCTCCCGCGTCAGCTTGAGCTTGCGCGCCCTGATGAGGTTCCCGTCCTTGCCGGTAAGGCCCGCGGCACTGCCTCCCTCGGCGTTGATCAGCGAAACGATCTCCTTGTTCACCAGTCCGCCAAGCACCATCTGCACGACATCCATGGTGGCCGAGTCCGTGACGCGCAGGCCGTCGACGAAGCGGGTCTCGATCTTGAGCCTTTGCAGCAGTTCCCCGATCTGCGGACCGCCGCCATGGACAACGACAGGTTTCATGCCGACCAGCTTCACCAGCACCACGTCGCGCGCGAACGCATGTTTCAACGCGGGGTCGACCATCGCCGCACCGCCGTACTTGATGACTACCGTAGACCCGTGGAACTTGCGAATGTAGGGCAGTGCCTCGATCAGGATCTTCGCCGTGTCTTCACGTGACATCTCGAGTCCCCCTTACCGTCAGAACGTGAGAGCCGGATCTACGGCGGACAGTTGCGCGCCGAAGGTCGAACGGATGCGGGCAAGCGCCCCCGCGTCGTCCGCTTCGAAGCGCAACGTGAGTGCGGGAGAGGTGTTCGAGGCACGCACCAGTCCGAAGCCGTCTTCGTAGTCGACGCGGAGTCCGTCGATTCTCGTCACGGTCCCGGACCCGAAGTCCGCCGACTCCGACAGTTCCTCGATGATGCGGAACTTCGCCGACTCCGATGTCGGGACCTTGATTTCCGGAGTCGTAAAGGGGACGGGAAAGTCGGCGAACAGGTCGTCCAGGGGGCAATCCCGGGCTGCCGCGATTTCCAGCAGCCGCGCACCCGCGTAAATGGCATCGTCAAAGCCGAACCAGCGTTCTCCGAAACAGATGTGGCCGCTGAATTCACCGCCGAACAGCGCGCCCGTCTCCCTGATCCTGGCCTTGATGTGGGAGTGTCCCGTCCGGCTCATGATCGGGTTCCCCCCGGCGTCGGCAACCACTTTCCCGAGATGGCGTGAGCACTTCACGTCGTAGACGATGTCGGTGCCTGGGTTCCGGCCGGCGATGTCGCGCGCAAAAAGCATCATGAGCCGGTCCGGCCAGACGATTCTTCCGCTGTTGGTGACGACCCCCAACCGGTCCGCGTCGCCGTCGAACGCGACTCCCATGTCCGCGCCGTGCGCATGGACCGCGTCGATGAGGTCGTCCAGGTTCGCGGGGTCGGCCGGGTCGGGATGGTGGTTCGGAAAGCTGCCGTCCACATCCGCGTAAAGGCTCACCACTTCGCAACCGAGCCGTTCGAACAGCGCCGGAGCCACGAGCCCGGCCACCCCATTCCCGCTGTCCATCACGATCTTGAGCGGGCGGGCGAGGTCGACATCGGCTTCGACGCGAGCCATGTACGATTCGATGACCGCGGCTGATCGCACAGTGCCCCGGGGGCGCGCCGGACAGTCGCCGCGCTCGATGCGGGAACGCAGGTCGGAAATGGCTTCCCCGGAGAGCACCGCGCCCCCAATCAGCATCTTCAACCCGTTGTACTCGGCGGGATTGTGCGATCCGGTGATCATGATTCCCGTCTGCGTTTCGAGCGCGTGGGTCGCGTAGTAGAGAAGCGGTGTCGGAACGACGCCGACATCGATCACGTCGCAGCCGCCAGCAGCGAGGCCGGACACCAGGGCATCGCGCAAGCTCCCGGTGGAACGGCGACCATCGCCACCCACGGCGACCTGCGAGAAACCCCGGTCGAGGGATTCGGCCGCAAATGCACGGCCAATCCAGGAAACCGCCTGGGCCGTCAGGTTCCGGCCGGCGATGCCTCGAATGTCGTAGGCGCGGAATATCTCCGGCGCGATGTCTACGGGCGCTTCCATCCCCGTCACGCCTGGCGCGTCATATCACCGCGGGTTGCATCGCTCCTGCGACGGAACAGGAGAGCGATGGCGTCGATCAGCTTGTCGGCCACATTCTCCTTGGAATCGATCGGGAAAACGGTTTCGCCGGAAGGTTCGATGAACGTCACGGCATTGCGATCGCTGTCGAAGCCGATATCCTCGTCCGACACATCGTTCAGGACGATGGCGGCGCAACCCTTGCGCGCCAGCTTGTCCCGCGCGTGGCGCAACGTGTCGTGGGTTTCGGCCGCGAAACCAACGGCCGAGGGACAGACTTCGGCCGCACGCGCAAGGATATCGGGGTTCTCCCTGAGTTCGATCCGCATCTCCGACGCCTCGCCCGGCTTCTTTATCTTCCGGTCCTGCGCCTCTTCCGGACGATAGTCCGCCACCGCGGCCACGCCGATGAAGATGTCCGTCTCCCGGAGTTCCGCATCCACCGCCGCATACATCTCCCTCGCGGTAGTCACGTCAATGCGGCGGATTCCAGTGGGCGTCTCGAGCCCTACCGGCCCGCTCACAAGCGTGACGTTCGCGCCCGCATCGCGCGCCGCCCGCGCCAGCGCGAAGCCCTGCTTGCCCGAGCTGTGGTTCGAGATGTAGCGCACGGGATCGATGGGTTCCCGCGTCGGTCCGGCTGTCAGCAGCACGTTGAGGCCGTCCATGGGTTTCGGCCCCTGGGCCAGGTGCCGGGTCAGTTCTGCGACGATCTCCGCCGGCTCCAGCATCCTGCCCGGTCCGGTTTCGCCGCACGCCTGGTCGCCTTCCCCGGGTCCGAGGATCACCGCTCCCGCGTCTCTCAGGCTCGCCAGGTTGCGTCGCACCGCGGGGTGTTCCCACATCTGCCGATTCATCGCCGGGGCCAGGAACAGCGGCGCAGTGGTTGCAAGGCAAACGTTGGTCAGCAGGTCAGGTGCCAGGCCGGCCGCCAGGCGGGCGATGACATGGGCGGTGGCAGGCGCCACGACGACGGCGTCCGCCCATCGCGCAAGCTCGATATGACCCATCGCGGCTTCGGCTTCCGCGTCCCATAGATCGCGGCGCACTCGCTGCCCCGCCACCGCCTGAAGGCTCGTCTCCGTGACGAAATGAGAGGCGCTTCGCGTCATGACCGGGACAACTTCTGCCCCAGCGTTGCGCAAATCTCGCACAAGCTGTGGGGTCTTATACGCGGCGATTCCACCGGCGATACCCAATAAGATTCGTCTGTCCTGCATGCGAATGTCGGAGCGCCAACCGCGCTTCGCCTTTGCCACCGAAAACCACGGCATGAAAAACGACGCCAACGATACCAGAAGTGCCCTGCCGTCGGCGGTAGCGGGCGGAGAGTGCCGGTGCGACAACGAACCAAGGGAACGGATCCTCCACCTTGGCCCCGACGCGGCCACGAAGACCGAATTGCTCGCCGCGATCCTCGGTATCCACGGGCCCGCGGCGGGCGCGCTGGACCTCGCCTCGGCGCTTCTTGCCCGTTTCGGTGATCTGCACCGTCTGCTCGATGCGCCGAGGGAGGCGCTGGCGGCGTCCGCGGGAATGGGACCGGGGAAGACGGCGGCCATTCTTGCCGTCCGCGGACTCATGGACAGCTATCACGCGGAGGTCCTGACGCGCGGGGAGATCCTCTCGAGTTCGACCGGGGTCCGGCGATATCTGGGCTATCGCCTCGGACGGCGTGAAAGGGAGGTCTTCGGCGCCCTGTTTCTCGACACCCGGCACCACCTGATTTCGAACGAGGAACTGTTCTTCGGCTCGGTCGACAGGGCAATGGTGTATCCGCGCGAAGTCATCAAGTCGTGCCTGAAACACAACGCGAGCGCCGTCATCCTCTACCATAACCATCCCTCCGGCATCCCGGAACCTTCGGCGAGCGACATCCAGGTCACCTCCCGGATCGCGATGCTGCTGCAGGAACTCGACGTGCGGCTCGTCGACCACGTCGTCGTAGGCGCGTCGGAACAGATTTCGTTCGCCGAACGCGGCCTGATCTAGTGCGAGTGGTGGGCCGCAAGGAGAGCCAGCCCCCCTTCGCCGAGGTTCGCGGCTGGTGGACGCGTTCCCCCGGATTTGATAAAAAGCGCCGTCCGCTTTCGACTGTCGAAACGATGTCTCAAGTCTGTCAGGTCACCGGCAAGCGCCCGATGAGCGGGAACAACGTTTCCCATGCTCACAACAAGACGCGCCGGCGCTTCAAGCCGAATCTGCACTACCACCGTTTCTGGAGCGAAGGCGAACAGCGGTTCATCCGCCTGCGCGTCTCGGCGCAGGGCATGCGATTGATCGACAAGAAGGGAATCGACGCCGTGCTGGCCGACATGCGCAAGCGCGGGGTCCGCGTCTGATCCACGGGCAAGGGAGCTCTAATCGTGCGAGAGAAGATCAAACTCGAATCCAGCGCCGGTACCGGTCATTACTACACGACCGACAAGAACAAGCGGAACACGCCGAACAAGCTCGAGTTCAGGAAATATGACCCGGTGGTGCGCAAGCACGTCATCTACCGGGAAGCGAAGATCAAGTAAGCCGCTCGGGTTTACCAGCCGGCACTTCCCTGCGCGTCAGCGGTGGGGGAAGCTCCCCCGGCTGATGGCTCTCCCATGCCCGAACTCCCTGAAGTAGAGACGACGCTTCGGGGTATCGCCCCCAGCATTCTGAATCGGCGTATCGCCGCGTTCGACATCCGCGAGCCGCGCCTTCGCTGGCCGGTCAGGATTCCATCCGAAGTTCGCGGTAAGCGAATCGTCCGACTGACCCGGCGGGCCAAGTACCTCCTCCTGCACGCCGACACCGGGGCATTGATCCTGCATCTCGGCATGTCGGGACACCTGAGAATCGTTTCCGGCAACGTGCCTCCCGGCAAACACGACCACCTGGACATCCTGCTCGACCACGGCCTCGCGCTTCGGCTGACGGACCCGCGACGCTTCGGCAGCCTGCACTGGCAACCGCACCCGGTCGGGGACCACTGGCTGCTCAGGAACCTCGGCGTGGAGCCGCTGTCGGAGGCATTCACCGGCGACTACCTCCATGCCGAATCCAGGGGCCGCCGGTTGGCCGTAAAGAACTTCCTGATGGATGCGCGCATCGTGGTGGGCATCGGCAACATTTACGCCAACGAGGCCCTGTTCGAGTCCGGCGTGCGGCCGAGAACCGCCGCAGGCCGGCTGAGCCGGCCGCGCTACCGCAAGATCGCCGCAGCGACGCGCGAGACGCTCAGCGCGGCCATCGACCAGGGCGGGACAACGTTACGTGACTTCGTCGGAAGCGACGGCAGACCGGGTTATTTTGCGAACGAACTGTTCGTCTACGGGCGCGAGGGGAAGCCGTGCCGCCGATGCGGGTCGTTACTCAAGGGATTGCGCGTCGGACAGCGCAGCACCGTGTACTGCCCGAGCTGCCAGCGATAACGCCACGAAATCCGGCGCGCCCGCCCAAGCGCTCCGTTTCTCGATCCCGACCCGTCAAACCTGTTTCGAGCAGGGTTCCTTGTTGATGCGGCCTGCCGTCCGGCACGCGTCCGAGCAGAACTTCGACGCGCCGTACGGAACGAACCATTCGGCGCAGGACCGACACTGCGTGGGTTCCGACGTCGGCGGCTCCAGTTTGCCCGAGCGCCGTGCTTCCAGGAGATCGCAGATCGTCGGGTTGCGTCTGGCCATGTCGCGAAACTCGCGGTCCCCGACATCCAGCAGATCGATGATCGTTGTCACACCGAGTCGCGGCGAACGCAACAGGAGAGAGATCGCCTTCTCTTCAAGCGTTATGTGCATATCACCTGGCGTTGCCATGCGACCGCCTCTCGGGAGCGGAACGGATACTGTAAACGGTGTCTTCGCCGTCAGCCAGTGCGTGTGCGGGTTCACATGTGCGGCCGAACCTGTTGACAACATATGCGTTGACGCCATTGTTTGGGCAGACGACGACGATTGCCCGCCAGGAATAGAGGACTGCATCACCGTCGTTGGCATCAGGGGGGCATGGAAGCGTATTTCAAAGCAACTATGACCATGAACGACTGCCACGATATGGGATTCGCGAACGGTTATGAATGTCTCAACCGTTTCATACGTGGCTGCAGAAGCGAGGGGGGTGCAATAGATTGGCAGGGCATGTCCGGGGAATCATTCACATGTCGCCCTCGCGCACAGTGTCGGTCAGGATGTGAATTCGGAAACTTCGACTGCCTAAGCGACGAGGCGTGCGATCTCCTCACATGGATGAAAACGGACGGTATGACCTACGCGTGCACAGCCTTGGCGAGCGCGGCTGCTGGCCTTGTGGGCGGCGCGGTATGCATAGCCGTCGTTCCAACAACGGCGGGAGTCGGGGCACCTCTAGCGTGCTCAGCAATTGCGGGGGCTGTCACGGGAGCAGTAATGCTCTTATTTCGGGGATGCTCCAGCACAAAAGACTCTTTTTCATCCGCATTTTGAACATGCTTCCCCCAAAAATTTCCTACGGCGCAGGCTTGCATGGAAGTACGCCTCCGGCGACGGGGGAAACGCCGGCA
>JAPOYI010000031.1 GCA_026706665.1 Gammaproteobacteria bacterium
CGGGCGGTCGGGTGGAACTGGGACTGGGCGCCGCCTGGTACGAACAGGAACATACCGCCTACGGCTGGGACTTCCCGTCGCTGCGGGAGCGCAGTGACCGGCTGGAGGAGGCGACGCAGTTGATCCGCCTGCTGCTCAACAAGGACCCGGAAGAGTATGTGAGCTACTCCGGCAAGTACTACCAGTTGAAGGACGCGCCCATGTCGCCTCGAACCTCCCGGGACAGGCCGATTCCCATCCTGATCGGGGGCAATGGCGAAAAGCGCACCCTGAGAACCTGCGCGCGCTATGGTGATACCAGCAACCTGGACTTCTGGCACCCCGGCGGTGTGGAAGTATACAAACAGAAGCAACGGGCGATTGACCGCCACTGCGAGGACTTTGGGCGCGACCCGGCAGAGATTCGCCGCACGGTCTGCATACCGACCAGGTTGTTCGACAGTGATGAAGAATGGAAGAAATCACCGGGGCAGCCCTGGTACTGCTGGGGCACCGTCAATGCACTCCAGGACTACCTGGGCGGCTATATCGAGGCTGGCGCCGACGAGATCATGCTGTGCGGCTTCGGGGGCAATACCGAGGCCATACAGCGGGTCGAGTCAGAGGTCTTGTCGGCCTTCCAGGTCGCGTCGACCTGACCATGCTGTTTCCTCGCCTTACCGTTCCTTGAAGTGTTCCGGATCTGCCCACGCGCGGCGGCATCGATTGCCTGCCTGTGCGGGCCGGGCCTGGGTATCCAGGAGGCGGCCGCAGCCGGAGTTGATTTCGATGCCCTCGAGTTCCGTCATGGAATTTCGCAGGTCCCCAGCTACGACCTGAAATACCCTCGGGATTTCGCGCACCTGGACTACGTGAATCCCGATGCCCCGAAGGGGGGCACGCTGTCGCTGGCCTATACCTACAGCATGGTTAGCGCGACACCAACGTCCAAACCGCCGGGATTTCAACTTTCGTACGACTACCTGCTGGAGCGCGCCGGGGACGAACTTTCCGGCTTTTACGGCAGTCTCGCCGAGTCGGTGGCACTGAGCAGAGATCGGCGCAGCATAGTATTTCGACTTCGTCCCGAGGCCCGCTGGCACGATGGGAAGCCGATTACGTCTACGGATGTCAAGTTCTCGCTGGACACGTTCCGCCAGGACTACATGGCTTCGGGATGGGGAGGGGTTCTCGACTGGATTACCGGGGTCGAGGCGCCGGGTCCGCTGACAGTTGCGGTTCACGGCGACTCCGACGTGGCCAAGCAGGTCCACATCATGGGCTTCATCCCGATCGTTCCGGCGCACTACTGGGTTGAACGTGATGTCACCCAGCCGACGCATGAACCGCCGTTGCAGAGTGGCCCGTATCGAATGACAAAGACATCCCGGGGGCGGTACTTCGTGTACAGCAGGGTGCCCGATTACTGGGGTCGTGACCTGCCCATCAATCGCGGCAGGTTCAACTTCGATACGATTCGCTACGAGCGTCATCTCGACGGCGTCGTCGCCAGGGAAGCGCTGCGTGCCGGCCTGATCGATGTCTGGACCGAGAGCGACTCCCGCCACTGGTTGTTTTCCTACGACGTTCCGGCAGTCGAGCGCGGTTGGCTGCGGAAAGGCACCCTCGGTTCCGGAGCCGTACGCGGTGCCCGATGGCGCCTCGCGCTCAACACGCGGCGGCAACCGTTCGACGATCCCCTTGTGCGGGAAGCCCTGGCCCACGCGTTCGATTTCGAGTGGCAGAACCGCGCGCTGCACGGCGGTGAGCGGCGACGCGCCCACAGCTACTTCGCGGACTCGATGTTCGCCTCGTCGGGGTTGCCGGACGCTCGGGAACTGGCGCTGCTCGAACCATACCGGGCGCTGTTGCCTGACGCCGTGTTCAACCGGGTCTTCTCGTTCCCCCGCTCGGACGGCATCGGCGTCGACCGCCGGGGCCTGTCAAGGGCTCGGAAACTGCTCGCGGACGCCGGCTACAGGATGCGGGGCAACGTCCTGGCAGACGCGTCGGGCAAGCCCTTCACGATCGAGTTTCTCTGTGCCTCGCCGGTCGATGTGCGCACGTTGTTGCCATACGTGAATGCGCTCACCGTGCTTGGCATCCAGGCCGGCATCGCGATGGTCGAGACCGTCAGCCACACCAATCGGCGGCGCAACGGCGACTTCGACGCCCTTATTCTTCAGGGCTTCATGGCAGTCCCGCCATCCTGGCAGCTACGGCCTTATTTTCACTCCGACTCGGAGACTTACTGGAACCCGTCCGGCATCGACCATCCCGCTGTCGATGCGTTGGTCGATGCGGCTCTGGCGGCGACGGACCTCCACGCGTTCATGAGCGCCCTGCGCGCGCTCGACCGCGTACTGCTCTGGAACTACTACCAGCTCCCGCTCGATGTCCTCGACGATACGCGTATCGTCTACTGGGACAGGTTCGGACGACCCGACCAGCCCGACAAGATGTTCATCGCGCCGTTCCCGGACGGCTGGTGGTTCGACGAGGAGAAGGCGCGCCGCATCGACGCGGGGCGTTGATCAACCAGTGCGCTTCGTTCGACGGTTGCCGGAGGTGGACGCCCAAATGTTCACAAGCCTCCCGCGATGCGTCAGTCGCCTGTCCGGATGACCACGGTCCCAGTCGGTTCCCGAGGCCATACCGGCATTACGGTATTTCTACGAGGACCTTCCATCGATCATTGGGCTCCCGGGCCACGCCACCTTGACTTTGCAGACCATTTTTGTCGATTATGGAATCATTAACTCCATTTTTAGACTATTTATGGAAATAGTAAGTCGTTTTTTCGATATTCCTCCTCAGAGTTTTTTCTTGTTTGGTCCGCGGGGAACAGGGAAATCTACCTGGCTACGCGACCAATTGCCGGAGTCACTCTTTCTGGATTTGCTGGAACCCGAACTATACCGGTCACTCCAGGCAAGACCCGAACGCTTGCATGATTTGCGGCGCGGCGCTCCCGATCGAACAACAATCGTCATTGATGAGATTCAGAGGATCCCCGAGTTACTGACTGTGGTGCACGCCATTCTTGAACAACCGGATGCACCTCGTTTTGTGCTTACCGGATCCAGCGCTAGAAAATTGCGTCGCGGGGGTGTCGATCTGTTGGGCGGTCGCGCCTTGTACCGATCCCTACACCCGTTCATGGCGAGTGAGCTGCCATCCTTTGATCTGGAACAGTCACTCTGCACCGGGCTACTGCCATTGGTCTTGGATTCGGCCGACGCTGCGGGCGTGCTCAATGCCTACATCAATCTCTATGTCGATGAGGAAGTGAAAAGCGAAGGTCTCACCCGAAACATCGGCCACTTCACCCGATTTCTGGAAGCAGTCAGTTTTTCGCATGGGTCGCAGCTTAACGTTGCTGCTGTCGCTAGAGACTGCGAAGTCGAACGTAAGGTGGTAGCGGCCTATATCGAGATTCTTGAGGACTTGTTGCTGGCCTACCGGCTGCCTGTATTCAGAAAACGAGCGAAGCGGCAGACCGTGTCCCACGACAAGCTCTACATCTTCGATGCCGGCGTGTTGCGTTCCCTGAGGCCGAAGGGCCCGCTGGACCGACCCGAGGAAATCAATGGCTTGGCACTGGAAGGTCTGGTTGCCCAACATCTGCGTGCCTGGACGGCATACTCCCGGAACGACTCGGCGTTGTACTTCTGGCGCACCAGGGCGGGCAGTGAAGTTGACTTCATCATTTACGGAGAAGGCGGCTTCTGGGCCATAGAAACGAAAAATGCACGACAAATCCACCGGAAGGATTTACGCGCGCTGCGAACATTTCGCGATGACTATCCTGAGGCAGTTGCAATCATGCTGTATCGAGGACACGAACGACTTCAAATCGACGGACTATGGTGCATTCCCGTTGGCGAGTTCCTGGTGGATCTAAAACCGAACGAACCGGTCTTTCCAGGTAAACAGGGTCAGATCAACCTGACCCCTTCCTCGTGTCAGACGCACACCTTGTAGCGCTCGTCTCGAATCATCGTCGCGTAGGCCCCCGATCCTCATTGTCGGACATTAGTCCCATAAAGATGGGACTAATGACAGCGGCGGAGTACGTCTTTTCGCCCGAGATGCGTGTAGCCTCCTCCCGGAGGTCCTCATCAAGCGGCTGAGGACTACTGCTTCCGCATCAACCCTGGGCGCGACGGCAGGCGAACCGTGCAATCGATCCCCGAAGCGCCTGCGATGTCTGGCACGATTGGCCTGACATGGCGGCGGTGGTCGCGCAACAACCGCGGGAGCGAGCTGACAGATCGAACAGTGAGGGGGGAATGATGAAAATCATCGTCAACGGGCAGCAGGCGTTCGGGCGTTCCGTTCTGGAGGCGCTTCTTGACCGGGGTGAAGAGGTCGTAGGCGTGTTCACGGCTCCGGAGGGGAAGGGCACCCCGCCGGACCCGTTGAAGGAATGCGCGGTCGAGCGCGGCCTGCCGGTGTTCCAGCCGAGGTCGTTTCGCCGACCCCGGGTCTGGGAGGAGATTCGAGAACTCGGGCCGGACCTGGCGGTCATGGCATACGTCACGCTGTTTGTCCCCGGGGAAGCGCTCAGCATTCCAACCCTCGGCACGATCCAGTATCACCCCTCGCTGCTGCCGATGCACAAGGGGCCGAGTTCGATCAACTGGCCGATCATCTTCGGCGAGACCCGGACCGGCTTGAGCATCTTCTGGCCGGACAACGGCCTCGACACGGGCCCGATCCTGCTCCAGAAGGAAGTCGATATCGGGCCGGACGACACCCTCGGCAGCGTCTATTTCGACCACCTGTTCCCGCTCGGCGTGGACGCCATGATCGAGGCCGTGGACCTGGTGCGCGACGGCAAGGCGCCGAAGATCGACCAGGACCCCGGCGCCGGCAGCTACGAAAGCTGGTGCCGTGAGGAGCAGGCGGAGATCGACTGGTCGAAGCCCGTCGCCGAGGTCTACAACCTGATCCGAGGCTGCAATCCGCAGCCGGGCGCCTGGACGCTCTGCAACGGAGAGCGGTTGCAGTTTTTCGATGCCCGCCGCGGCGGTGAGACCGACGCGCAACCGGGTACGGTGCTGAAACTCGGCGACAGCGGCGTGGAAGTGGCGGCGGGCGGTGGCAGCGTCGAGGTGCTGCGTGTGCGCCCCAGGGGCAGGGGCAAGATCCCCGCCGGAGAGTTCGCCAATTCTGCGGGAATACGCCCCGGAGACTTGCTCGGCTAGCAGCGTGCGCCGTAGAACGGCACGTAGTGCCGATCAAGGCGCAGGATGCGGGACGGGTGGGCTGGGTACGACAGAGGGCTTGGGCGGGGGTGAAAGACGGTGTGCCCGAAGGGCCGACGGATTTCATGGCTAGCTGCTGAGGCCGCGACCACCGTTGGAATCGGTGACGACACCTTGACGGCGGGAAACACACACTCCACCGATGTTGACTATTCCGAGCATAATCGTAAAATCGTCATGACCAATCTACGATAGTACGAAATTATGGTAATTCAACGTTACCTGCTGGAAGAGCTGCAACAGCACTTCCGCGCCAATCGTCAGATGGTATTTTTGTCCGGGCCGCGCCAAGTCGGAAAGACCACGATTGCACGGTCGTTGAGCGATGCCATTGGATATTTCAACTGGGACAACCAGACACATCGAGAGATGATCGTCAAAGGACCGTCCTCCATTGCAGAGCAGCTTGGGCTTGATCGCCTGCATACTGACTTGCCCCTATGCGTTTTTGACGAACTCCACAAATACCAGCATTGGCGGGACTTGCTGAAAGGGTTCTTTGATCAGTACGAAACGCGCGCACACGTTCTGGTGACGGGTAGTGCCTCGCTCGCCACGTTCAGACGCGGCGGCGACAGTCTGATGGGACGCTATTTCCCCTACACCTTGCATCCCGTTTCCGTTGCCGAATGCGTCGCAACACCGACAAAGCATGCATTGATTAACCCGGCACCAGGGCGCATCGAGGACGATCAATGGGAATCATTGTGGCAATTCGGCGGATTTCCAGAGCCCTTCCTCAAGGGTCAGAAGCGTTTTTACAACCGATGGCGCAGCTTGCGCAACGAGCAACTGTTCAGGGAAGACCTGCGCGATCTGACCCGGATTCAGGAGTTGGGACAGGTCGAATTGTTGGCAACCCTGTTGCGTTCGCAGGTGGGTCAACTCACGAGCTATACGTATCTGTCCAAAAGCGTGCGCGTATCCATTGACACCGTGCGGCGTTGGATCAACACATTGGAATCACTGTACTACTGCTTTACCGTCAGGCCTTGGCACCGCAATGTAACCCGGGCATTGCGTAAAGAACCAAAGTACTATCTGTGGGACTGGTCGCAAGTAGCCGATCCTGGTGCCCGTGCGGAGAACCTGGTGGCCAGCGCGCTCCACAAGGCGGTGCACTGGTGGACTGAATCCGGACGAGGTGACTTTTCCCTGCATTTCGTCCGCGACAAACAGAAGCACGAAGTCGACTTCCTTGTCACTCGAGATGCGAGACCCTGGTTCCTGGTCGAGGTGAAAAGCAGCGAGAAAGCGCCGCTATCGACTACGTTGGACTATTTTCAGAAACAGTCGCAGGCAGCGCACGCGTTCCAGGTGGCGATCGACGCCGACTATGTCGCAAACGACTGTTTCGAAGTGCGAACCCCAGTCATGGTTCCGGCCAGGACCTTTCTCGCGCAGTTGATCTGAACACACAAACGAACTCCGGTACCGTGAGCGCCAGATCCCGAGGATTCGAACCCGGCGACATGCTCGGGTAGCACCGCTCCGCCCGCCAATACCGTTGCAATCGGTGATTGCGCCCGTCAGCTCGCAACGGATGCCGATTGCAGCATGACGAACCGCTGGTAGTGCCCGTCGGCGTCCGCCATCAGCGATTCGTGGGTGCCCTGCTCGAGGATCCTGCCGTCCTCGAGAAACACGATCTTGTCGGCGTTGGCGATCGTCGAGAGTCGGTGCGCGATGATGATCACGAGCCGGTCCTTCGCAGCCTCGTGCAGCGCCCGGACCAGGTATGACTCTGTTTCCGGGTCGAGTGCCGATGTCGGCTCGTCCAGGATGAGGACGCTCGCCGGCTTGATCAGGCCGCGTGCTATGGCGATGCGCTGTTTCTGCCCGACGGAGATCTTGCTGGTCACCGTGCCCAGCCGCGTGTCGTAACCCTCCGGCAGTTCGTTGATGAAGTCGTGCGCCCCGGCGATCCTGGCGGCGCGCTCGACTTCGTCCTGCGTCGCGTCCGGTTTGCCGTAGCGGATGTTGTCGCGGATGGAGTCGGAAAAGAGCTGTGTCTCCTGGAACACGTAGGACACCTGCTCGCGCAGACTCTTGAGAGAGATCTCGTTGATGTCGCGCCCATCGATGCGAATGGCGCCTGCGCTGGCATCGTGAAAGCCCGGGACCAGGTAGGCGAGGCTGGTCTTGCCCGCTCCGGTCGGACCGACCAGCGCCGTGATTTCGCCCACATCCAGCGTCAGGTCGATATCGCGCAACGCCTCGCGGCCGTCGGGATAGGCCATGCTGACGCCGGACATCTCGATGGCGTCGTCGATTGATTTCAGAGCCACACCGTGACGCGCCGTCTCGCTCGGCAGGTCCATGAGGAAGAACACCCGGCGGATACCCGGAATGTCCGCCTGAATGCGAATCCAGAGGTAAGGCAGCGCCGTGACCGCGCCCGATAGCCAGTAGTAGTAGTAGAACAACACGGCGTAGTCGCCGGGTGTCAGCACGCCTTCGATGACCCGGGAGCTGATGAAGTAAAACGCGATCAGGCCCATCAGCCCCCTTGCCGTGCTGTTGGCGACCTCGTACAGCACGCCCACCAGGACCTCGGCCCGGTAACGTTTGAACGACTCGTTGCTGTGACTCCGGAAACGCTGCCGTTCACGCCTGTTGCCACCGAGGCTCTGCACCGCCAGCACGTTGCTCATGCCTTCCTCGATGTTGCCGGTGGTCACGGAGCCCGCCGCTCGGCTCGCCTGGCTGCGACGGCGCATGGCGCGCGGGAACGGCAGCATGGCGATGAACTGCAACGGCAGGATGCAGAGGGCGAGCCAGACGATCTCGGGCGCCTGGCCATAGTTGTCAGACATATTCACGAGCACCAGTGTGCCCGTGAATATGGCGCCGACCGGCGACATGATGGTCTGGAAGAAGACGTTGGTCAGCGCCGGAGTGTCATACATGACGCGATACAGGCTGTCGCCGATTTTCTGGTCGTTCAGGAGCGGCAGCGGCAGCGTCTGAATGCGCTCGAACAACTGTGAGCGCAGCAGGTGGTTGAGCGCCTGGGTGAGGCGCAGTTGGATGCGGAACTCGATGAAACCCAACAGGCCGGCAAATTTACTGAACGCGGCGTTCGCCTCGTTCTCGGTCTGCGTCGCCGTGTCGTGGCCCTGGGCCATCCCCGCATCAACCTGGTCGTTGGCGCCGCCGGTTGACCCGAAGCCGCCGATGAGCAACACCATCGTGACGCCCAGGCACAGCACCCACACCATCATCTCGAACGGGGTCCGGCCATCCAGGAACTCGACAAACGGCCTGAAGTAGGCGGGGAATGCGTCGGGAGCCACCGCCTTCTGCAGGATCACGTTGTCGATGACGATCTTGATCGGCCAGGGCAGGACGAGCGGCGTCATCAGCGACGCGGCAAAGAGCGCGAACTTGGCGCTGTACCGATAGGGGAAATACCTGATGTAGGTCAGCGCCCTGCCGATGACGCGGCAGGTGTCCCGAAAATTGAGGTCCGTATCGAGGTCCAGCGTACTGGCCGCTGCATCCAGTGACCGCTCATGTGCCTCCAGCTCTTTGCCGATGACGACGGACTCGCTCACGGCGACTCCCCCGTTGTGCCGCGGGCCAGCTCGGCCTCAGTCTCGACGAAGCGCCGGTAGTGGCCATCCTCGATCCGCATCAACGCGTCATGGCTGCCGGATTCAAGAATCTCGCCGCCATCCAGGTAGAGGATCTGGTCCGCGCGCTGGATGGTCGAGATGCGGTGCGTGATGAGAAATATGACCCTTCCCGCGCCCCAGGCGGCTAGCTGTTCCAGCACCCGGTGTTCGGTTTCGGCATCGAGCGCGGCCGTGGGCTCGTCCAGGATCAGGATCGGCGCGTTGCGCACCACCGCCCGGGCGATCGACAGGCGCTGCCGCTGACCCGTCGACAGCCGCCCGCCGCGATCGCCGAGCATGGTGTCCAGGCCTTGGGGTAGCCCCTCTATGTAGTCGTCGGCGCAAGCGACGCGGGCCGCCTCAAGAACCTCCCCATCGGTGGCGTCCGGCACCACGTACCGAATGTTGTCGCCTACGCTCATCCCGAACAGCACGTTCTCCTGCAACGCGATCGACACGTTGGCGCGCAGGCTCTCAACGTCGAGCGCGCGCACGTCGTTGCCATCGATGCTGACCACGCCCCTGTCCGGATCGAACAGTCGGGTCAGCAGGCTGACCAGCGTGCTCTTGCCGCTGCCGGTGGGGCCGACGATGGCATTGATGGAGCCGGCGGGCGCGGTGAAAGTCACGTCCTGCAGCACGGGCCTTGCCTGTTCGTAGGCAAAGCTCACGTGCTCGAAGCGGATCTCTTTCTCGAACTCGGGCATGGTTATGGGATCGACCGCATTCTTCACGTCGGGTTCGATATCCAGGATCGTGAACACCCGGTCGAGGCCCATGGCCATGTCCTGGGCGGAGGTCCAGTCGCGGACCAGTCCCCGCACTTGGCCGCTGGCTTTAAGGAACTCGCCCCGTGCCCACTGGAACGCGGCGAGGTTCCAGCGCACGAAGGAGAGTCCTATCAGCCCGATCAGCACCGCGGCGAAGGTCTCGCGGTCCGTGTTGGCCCAGATCGCCATGAGGAATTCGCCGGAGACCAGGATCGCCGCTGCCAGCGTGAACATGATGATGCCGACGACCGCCACCAGCGAGCGCACCTTGTGGGCGGCATTGAACGCGACGACGCTGTCCTCCTCGAAGCGTTGTTGCTCGTTTGCCTCGCGCCCGTACGCCTTGGTGACCTTGACCGCCCCGAGAACCTCCTGGATGCGTGAAGTCAGGTCGGAATTGGTCTCTCGGGCCACCAGCGAACGCGTCCTCACACGCGGCGAGAACCAGCGCGCCCAGCCGAGCGCGATGATGGCGATGGTGACGCCCATCAGCCCCAGGATCGGGTCCAGCGCCGCGACAAAGAGGATGGTGATCGTGTACTGGGTCACCTGGGTGACGACTCTGACCAGCATGCCGATGATGGCCGTGACCTGCGCCGAGTCTTGGTAGATGCGGTACACCGAGTCGCCGACACGATGGTCGCCGTGATAGCGCAGCGAAAGCTGGTGCCAGCGCTCGACCAGCGCCAGGCGCAGATCCTGGTTGATCTGCTGCATGATCCAGACGTTGTAGTAGGGCAGCGCGACCCCGAACGGAAAGGTCAGCACGCCGACCACGACGATGATGACCATGTAGGTCCACTGCAATTCCTGGCGCTGCGCCGTCGTGAGCGTTTCCAGGGCACCGTCGGCAAGATCCCCGCGGCCGACGAAATCCGCCAGGAACGGCGTCAGCGGTTCGGCCTGGAGAATCGACTGGTTCAGGAGGTCCACGGTGAAAAGGCCGACCACCACGCCCACCAGCATCTCCAGCCAGACGATGATGTAGAAGTACACGAGGTGACAGCCGAGGCGCAGGCGAAACTGCAGCTCTCCCTCGACCAGGCGATACTGCAGCAGCCACATGGACAGGCAACCGAAGCTGACCATCCCGACGAAGACGTTGTCCAGCCAGCCGGCGACGACAAGAATGGCAAACAGGTTGGCGGCGATGCCGACCAAGACCAGCGCAACGGCGCTCCAGACAAACGCTTGGCCACGCGCGAACATGAGCCCCCAGACCAGGAGCGTCATCAGGACCGCGGCGTAGACGAGGTAGTCGGTTTGCCAGTTCTCCCCAAAGCTGATGAGACCCGTCAGCAGCCCGACAGCGAGCAGCCCCGTAACGAGGAAGGGGACATAGCCGTAGTTCCAGTCGGTCGTCCCGCGCGGCTGCCAGCCGGACCAACTGACGACGGCGCGCTCGCGCCAATACCCCAGCACCATCGGCAGCAGGTATGGCCAGGTGCGTAAGAAGATGCGCAGGACATCGGCGAAGCCGCGGACGTCCTCGACCTCGTCGCGATCGTGCGCCGCGGGTATCGGCCCGGCGCCCCAGACTGGGATCGCGTCCAGGCGGCGTCGATCCCGCGCGTTGTCATCGAGGTCGAGGATGCTCATTGCCGCCTTTTCGAGAGCCTTCAGCCGGGGGAGATTCCCCGACCGCCGACGTGTAAGGAAGTGCCCGCAGTTCCCGCACTGCCGGAGGCGTACTTCCATGCAAGTCGTTGCGAATAAAACCACATTGGCTGGCTGGCTGATCGATACGCCGACCGGACATCACCCAATAATTCGTGCACCATTGCTGGCCGGAAAACGGCTTTCGGCAGAGCCCGCTCAGTTGCGTTGTCAGGCCCCGGATGAAATACAGACCTTTGGGAACGTCGGGAATCGACGCCTCCATCGTCGGACTCGGCACGGCGGCGATCGGCGGAGGCGACACGTTTGCCGGCCCGGACGACAACGAGTCCGTCAAGGCTATCCACGCAGCCATCGACAGTGGCGTCACGCTCATCGACACCGCGCCCTCCTACGGCTGGGGGCACGCCGAAGAAGTTGTCGGCAAGGCCATCAGGGGCCGTCGCGACCAGGTGATCATCGCCACGAAGTGTGGCGTCTGGTGGGAGGACGAGCGGGGCTCGTACAACGGCGTAAAGGACGGCAGGGACAACTACGTCAGCCTGCGTCCCGACACCATCATGATTGAAGTCGAGAACAGTCTCAGGCGCCTCGGCGTGGACCATATCGATCTCCTGCAGTGCCACAAGCCGGCCATGCCGCCCGAGGACACTCCCATTCCCGAGACCATGGGCTGCCTCATGGACCTGAAGGACCAGGGGAAGATCGGGGCGATCGGCGTGTCCAACGTATCGCTCGAACAGCTTGATGCGTACCGCGCGGCCGGCGATCTCGCCAGCGACCAGTTTCGCTACAGCATGCTGTTGCGCGATCGCGAAGCGGACATCCTGCCCTACTGCGCGGAGAACGACATCGCGACGTTGACCTATTGGTCGCTCGAGCAGGGCCTGCTCACCGGCAAGGTGGGACTGGACCGCGTGTTCGGGGAGGACGATTTCCGAAATACGGCGGGAGATTGGCTTCCCTGGTTCAAGCGCGAGAACCGGCAGCGCCTGCTCGACATGTTCGCCGGATGGGCCGACCTGACCGGGAAGCACGGCTGTACGATCGCGCAACTGACAGTCGCCTGGACGGCGGCCCAATCCGGGGCGACGCACGTGCTCTGCGGTCTGCGAACCGTTGAGCAGGCCATCCAGAATGCGGGTGCGGGCGCCGTCGAACTGGAAGCAGGCGAAATCCAGCGCGTTCGGGACGACCTGGTCGCCCTGGGCGATCCAGTCTGACAGGCGATGAAGGGAATGCTCAGAGGCCGGGTATGTCGAGCGGGCCTGGCATTGAGCCTGGGCGTCGTTGGTTGCAGTTTCCATGCAAGTACGCATCCACCGACGGAGGGAACGCTGACACTTCCTTACGCGTTGGTGGTCGGGGAAACTTCCCCGGCTGAAGGCTCCCAGTACCATGCCGAGGACATGAATGTGGACAAGAAAGAAGAAGAACTCATGAAGGAAATGGTCGGCACGAGAACTCCAACTCCATTAGAAGGGGCTCTCATCCACTACGAGGAGTTTCCGACCGAACTGATACGGCCCCGCCCGGTGGATGTCTGGTTGCCCGATGGCTATGACCCCGCATCCGGCGACCGATACCCGGTGATCTACATGCACGATGGCCAGATGATGTTTGACCACGGCACTTCGCCTTTCGCCGGAATGGACCTGTTCTGGGATGTGGACAAGGCCATCACGCGGCTCGTCCGCGATGGCGAGATCAGGCCTGCCATCGTCGTTTCGATCTGGATGGCCGACTGGTCGAAGGGTGCGCGGGGCGCCGAGTACATGCCGCAGAAACCCGTAACTGACAAGGTCCTGCAGTTGATGAAGGAGAAGGGGCAGAGCTTTGCCGTTGAGAAAGGCGGAGAGGAAATGACCGCCGACAACTACCTGAAGTTCATTGTCGATGAACTCAAGCCGTTCATTGACGAGACCTACCGCACGCGATCGGACCGTGGCAACACCTTCATCATTGGCTCCAGCATGGGTGGCCTGATCTCCGCTTACGCCGTCGCCGAGTACCCCGAGGTCTTCGGAGGCGCGGCCTGCCTGTCGTCCCACTGGCCCATCGGGGATGGTGTCGTCGTTCAATGGCTCGAACACCACTTGCCCCCGGCGGGGTCACACAGAATCTATTTCGATCATGGGACCGAGACCCTTGATGCCGCTTATGAACCGTTCCAGCAGCAGATGGACGACGTGATGCGCCAGCACGGCTACACGGCAGGTGAGGATTGGGTCACGCTTCGCTTCGAGGGCGCCGACCATTCGCCGAGAGCCTGGCGCGAGCGGCTGCATATTCCATTGAAGTTCCTCCTGGGGAAGCCATGATCTGGCTGTAACCCTTGTTGACTAGGACAGATCGGCCAGCTTGTTGGCCTCGATCAGGTCGAAGTCGATCTGCGCCCCCAGCCCGGGATCGTTGTAGGCGTGGACGTGGCCGTTTTCGTCCAGCTCGATCTCGTTGACGATCGCGTGTTTCTGCACGTCGTCGGGCAGCAGCACCTCGAAGAACTCGCAGTTCCGCATTGCCATGATCATGTGCAGGTTGGCGATGTTGTTGAGCGAGTTGCTGCCGTGGTGCACCTCGTAGTTCATCTGGAACGCCTCGGCCAGGTGCGCTGTCTTCATGCAGGAGGTGATGCCGCCCTTGATGAAGACGTCGCCGCGCAGGTAGTCAGTGGCCTGTTCCATCACCCAGGGCGCATAGGACGTGGGCCCGGCAGGGGGCAGCTCGGTGGCCATGATCGGAATGTGAAGGGCCTGTTTCAGCTTCACGTATGAGTAGAGATCGTCGTTGGCCAGCGGGTCCTCGTACCAGTAGAACCCCATTTCCTGGATGGCGACGCCGACCCTGACCGCGTCGGGATAGTCGTAGGACCACGTGGAGTCCAGCATGACGCGATAGTCGTCGCCCACGGCCTTGCGGACAGCATCGCAGATCCTGATGTCTTCGGTCGCGATGCCGGGCGGATGGATCTTGTAGGCTGCCCAGTTGGCTTCCTTGTGGCGAACCGCTTCGTCCGCGTAGGCCTCCGGAGAGTCGAGCACCGCTGAACTCGCGTACGCGGGCACGCTGTCGCGGTAGGAGCCCAGCAGCTTGTGTACTGGCACACCCGCCGCCTTTCCGGCCAGGTCGTGCAGGGCGACGTCCACGGCCCCCACGACCGGCATGCGCCCCCGCGTGCGCCGCATCAGGTTCTGCCAGATGCGTTCGCGGGCGTGTGGGTCCTCTCCCATCAACATCGGCTTGACCGCGGAGATCACGAACGGCGCATCTTCCCGCGCCGACCCCAGCGCGGAACCGAGAAAGCCGTTTCCTTCGAATCCGTCGTCCGCGCGAATACGAAGCAGGCCCATCTGCGTGCTGCGGGTGCGGGAACTAGTAACGGTCCTGGTGTACCGCGTAGGCGGAATGTCCTTCCACTCCCACACCGTGACGCTGACATCCGTGATTTTCATGGCATGGATTCCTTCTCGTCTCCGGGGCGCTTCCGGCCCCTCTCACCCAGGTTGCCGGCACATGACATCACAATGGCTCGGAACCTGATCGATTTGCTGTTCTGCCGTCACCCAATAAACCGGGACGCTGTCAGGCCAGAGGTGGGTGAACGATGGCGGAACCGGAGTTCAGCCTCCCGCTCAGCGGAAGTTCGCGGCCGTACGCGACGCGATACTGTCGCGGCGCAGCGGTGCTATGCTCGCGACGCACATCCAACTCCGGCAACCCCCGCGCGCGTGGGATGTGCGGTTCAGGATCGGACGGGAGCTGCAGATGCCCCTGGCACGTTGCATGGTGTCGTTCGCCGCGGTCGGCGCGGCGGTGTTTGCCATTGGCGCGGAAAAAGACGCGGAAGAAGATGAGGCGACCCCGGAGCAGGAGCCTCTCGACATAGAGACCGTTTACTACGCCCAGGACGGTCTCCTGGAGGCCGCCCTGGACAACGTGCGATTCTCCTCGCATGACCTGCCCGAGGTCTACTTCGTGGGCTTCGCCCCCGACGCGGCGGAAGACGTGTTCGAAAGCGAGGTGAAGCACGTCGAGGCACTGTTCCGCGAGAAGTTCGGTGCCGAGGGCCGCACCGTGCTGCTCATCAACAGCCGTAACACCGTCGACGATCTGCCCCTGGCCAATGGTCCAAACCTCGCCACCGTGCTTGAGGGGATGGCGGCAAGGATGGGTCCGGAGGACCTTCTATTCCTGCACATCACGACCCATGGCTCGAGAGATCACGAGCTGTCGGTGTCGTTCGAGAACCTGGGTCTGAACGACCTGTCGGCCGAGGAGTTTGGAGATATCGTCGGCGGCGCGGGATTGCCGTGGCGCGTCGTCGTGGTCTCGGCGTGTTTCTCCGGCGGTTTCATCAAGGCACTGAAGTCGCCGCGCACCATGGTCATCACCGCCGCGAGCGCGAGACGGACGTCGTTCGGTTGCGAGAACGGGCGCGATTACACCTATTTTGGTACGGCGTTCTACCGGGACAGCCTGATCGATGCGGACTTCCGCGCCGCTTTCGACCGTGCCGTGCCGCTGGTGCGCGAGCGCGAGGAGGAGCAGGACTACAAGCACTCCAGGCCGCAGATCTGGGTCGGGAGGGAGATCGCCGCCAAGCTGCCGCACACCTGGAACCTGGCTGGACCGGGTACGCCTTGAGAGGGCGTTCGGCAAGAGGGAGCGGTGTCGATTCCTTTCTGAATGCCTACGCCGGGTATTCCCCGCGGCGTTGCTGACTGTGACCCCCTGGCAGACGAAGCAGGCGCTCGCTGCGCCACGCGCGAACGACTCTCACCCGGCGATCATCGCGGCGGTAGACGATTCGAAACGATGGATGAATGAGTTCGCGAAGGAACGTCTGATCGAATTCGGGCACCGCGCGATCCATGTCGGGATGATCGGCCAAGGCCTGAACGCGCCGAAAAACCTCCGCAATCAGCTTGTCCGCGACCTCCGGCACGCCTTGCTCCGCATACCAGGCGCGTATTTCATCCAGGTCGGCAAGCGCCGATTCGGCAAGGCTGATGCTGATCGGGGGCATGAGCTATTTCAGACCGAGTCGCGCCTTGGCCTCGTCGAAATCAACCTCCCGCCCCGCGTCCAGATCCGCTAGCCCGGCAACCACCGCGCGCATGAAGTCGCGTTCCTCCTGGGCTCGCTCATAGTCGCCGACAGACTGGACGACGGCGACACCCCGACCGCGGTTTGTGACCAGCACCGGCCGGTGTACCTCGGTCGTATGTCTCACCACGCGCCCTGGATTCACCTTGAGGTCCGACAGGGGAACGAGATCCTCGGAGAATTTGATTGTCATGCCACAACTCCAGAAGATCGGTAGAAAGCACTAATAATAACTCCTGTTGCGAGACCATTCTAATGGTCATCTTATTTGCCCTGGTCCGCACTTGCGAGGTCGCCGGCGCACCACCGAAGCCCGTTCTGCACCACCGTCCGGAACGCCGGGTTCTGCCAGCTCCTGGAGTCGTGCCCGAGCTGCAAACAGAAAATCCTCGAGTTCCCGTGAATCCGGCTCCACGCCAGCGTGTGCATGGACCCTTCTTTCGATGTCGTGAGCAGGACGTCGCAGTCCTCGTTGCAGTCGCTCAGGCTGAACGTCTCGTCGTAGATCTCGAAGTCACCGAGCCCGGCGGAGGCGGGGTGCTCCTCGTTGACATCTACTTGATAGGAACCCAGCCAGATGTCCGAACTGAAGGACCGGTCGGGCAGCCCGATCACCGCTGCCCACCAGTCGTCTTCCCTGTAGTTCAGCAGCGCGTGATGCAGCACGAAGACCGGCTGACCGCTGTCGAACAGGCGCTCGATGCATGACCGGGATTTCCCCTCGGGCAATCCCCGCAGCATCGTGTAGAACAGCGTCACGTCGTAGCTGTCGCGTTCCTTCTCATCGCTGTCTTCGAAGCCGGCGGCGGTAAGCCAGTCGTCGAAACTCTGGATGTACGGTCTGATTCCATCGAGACCGTTGATGAAATCGTGGAAGGGTCGGACATGGAACGGGTGGCTTCCAGTGAGAACGGCAACGTCCAGTTCCTGAGTCACTTCAAGTGCTCCCTCAATCGGTCATCTTGATGTTATCGCGCACCTGGGGGAGCGGGCACGCTGCCTTGCAGCGCAACCCCGGGAAACGTGCTGCGGAGACTATTCCGAAGGCGGTGAGGTCAACCTGTCGAAGAGCTCGAGTTTGCGCCGGTCCTCGGCGGAATCACCCATGGAAGCCCGGAAATCGTCCGTCAGTCGCTGCGCGAGCCCGTCCTGGCCAGACTGCCGCAACTGTCCGACGTATACCGCCACGATGAAGGCGTCCGAAGGGTCCAGTTCGTAAGCCATGGAATGGTATTGGAGCGCACGGGCCTGGTGTGCGGCCTCGGGCGAGCCAGCCAGGTCTCTCGCTGCGGCACTGTAGTTTCGCGCGCTCGCCGCCGTGCCCGCGGCCGCGATTCGACGCTCCCATTCGCTCGCCACCGCGCCCCAGTCCTCGCTCGCCACAAGGTCGATCATCTGGAACCTCCCGCGCATTCGCTCGGGGTCGAGGACACTTTCGGGGTCCCTCGCAAGATCGTAGGCGACGGCTTTGGACAGGGGCTCTTCCGCAAGATCGTCAAGGAATGCTCCATAGCTTCCGTCTCCGATCCGTGCGGCAGCCAGCCCCGCGTACCAGGTGGCGCCGAGAACGAATTGACTCATGGCCGCTTCGGAAGACACCGCGACGAATTCGTCGTAGTTGTCGACCACGAATTCAACCAGTTCGTCGCCCCGTGGCGTCTTGTCCCAGTAGCTCGCCATGAGCCGCGCATCGGTTTCGTTGATCAGGTCCGAATGATCCCGGCTCGCGAAGTATTCGCCCGCAACTTTTTTCAGCTCCATGAATCGCTGCAAATCGAAATCACCGCTCATGCCCAGATCGACGATCGCCGCGTCCAGGTATTCCCGCACCACCTCCGGCGATCGGTCGCCCGTGTCGAAGCGCGCCTTGATCGTCCCGAACTGCGACTCGGTCTCACCCAGCATCTGGCTGAACAGGGCAATGAACTGACCTCCGGACATGCCGCTCGTGGCGCGGCCGATCTCTTCTCCGCCACTGTCGAGAATCAGGTAGGTGGGATACCCCTTCACGCCGTAGCGGGCGGCGACATCGGGGCCCATGATGGATTCGTCTTCAGCGTCCAGCTTGTAGTTCACGAATCGCGCGTTGAAGTAATCGCCGACTTCAGGCAGGGGAAACACGGTCTCCTGCATGACGATGCACGGTCCGCACCAGGTGGTGTAGACGTCCAGAAACACCTTCTTGCCCTGTTCCCGGGCTTGTGCGAGCGCTTCATCGAAGCTGCCGTGAAAGAACTCCATGCCGGGCCTGGCTTGGGTGCCATTGGGGTCACCATCCGCTGTTCCAGGATCGCCGCAAGCGCATAGCGACAGGAGTCCGCCGATACACCACGCTCTTGCCAAGCCCGTCACAACTCCTCTCCGGTTCGCCGCAGGCCTCGCGTCAATGTCACAACAGGTCAAGGGACTTCGACACCTCGAGGTAGCTGGTGCGGCCCATGATGTCCACGCGCCGCGGGTCGAATGGCTGGCGCTGATCGACAAACGGGAAATCCGCGTCCGTGAGATTCCGGATGCCTCCATCGAGTCGCCAGCTCTCGCCAAACTCGTAGCTCCCGGTCAGATCGAACCAGGTGTAGCCGTCGACCTGGTCCTGCGCCCGCGAAATGTTGTTTTCGTAGCTGCTCGAATAGTTCATGTTGAGCGTTGCTGTCCAGGGGCCATTGCTCCAGGCGAACCAGGCCCGATATTTCAGGCGGTCGGGCCCTTGTAACGTCTCCTGCGATTCGACGGCATCGCCGCCGGGCAGGAATGTCACGCTGCGCTCGTAGGTGTAGGTGCCGGAAGCCCCGAGCTGGACATGGCCCCAATCGGGGTCGAAGTCGTAGCTCAGGTCGAGGTCCGCCGCGCGCGCCGTCTCCAGCGAGAAGTTCACCGGGAACAGGTTCCATTGAACGATATTGCCGCTCGCGTCACGTCCCGCGGCGACGCTGACGAATTCCTCCGCGACATCGAACAGCACGGACGAGGTCGATGCCACGACCTGCTGCGTATCGATTTCCGAATAGGTGGCCGAGATGCGCAGGCCGGTCAGCATGCCTTCGGGGGAAAAGTCGAATCCGACGGTCAGGGTATCCGACACTTCGGGCTTGAGGTCGGGGTTGCCTCCGAAGTTCGTTGGATAGACCCCGAAGGGCGAGCCTGTCTCGGGATCGACGAACACGCCGGCCCTCGCGAGGAAGCCCGGAATAATTGTGGAGAAGAACGTGACCCTTGGGTCCGGTGCCCCGAACAGCTGATCGAGTCTCGGCGCCTTGAAGGTGTCCCCGGCATTTGCGCGGATCTTGAGGCCCGGCACGAGGTGCCAGGCTAGACCCAAGGACGGCGAGGTTTCGGCAAACTCCCGCTGCTCGTTGCTGCTGCCGACACCCCCGAACGGCCCGTCGATGACGTATTGCTCCCACCGGGCCGCCGCCCTGAATTCCAGGGCATGTATCCCCGGCATGGAGTTGCCGTCGCCGACGATCGGAATCATGACCTCGGAATAGAGCGCATTCACCTCCCGCTCCGGTGCTGTCTCGAGCAGGGTGGTTGCGAGGTATCCCGAGAATGTCCGGGAGTCCTTGCGGTAGTCGTAGCCGAGTACGCCCGCGATGTTCCCCCCCGGCATCGAGACAAGATTGCCGTTCGCGGAGATCGAATACTGCGTGGTGTCGTTGGCGTCGGTTGTGGGCAGCGACCAGGGATGCGTGGAGACCTCGAACAGGTTGGCGACGGCCGCTTCGGTCTGCTGCGAACCGTCACCGAAGAGGTTCAATGCGGTTGCCGGATTCGAATCGACGAGACGCGCCGCGAGCTCTGTCGCGCCAGGGCCATCGAACGCGCGAATCCATGCTTCTTCCTGCGCATATTTGACGAACGAATCGACTTGCCAGTTTCTGAAGGGCAATTCGGCAATGACTCCGAGTACCACCCCGTAGCTGTCGGTCGCGGACTGGTTGGTGGACGGCTCGATCAGGCCCCTTTCCGTTTCGGTCTGAAAACGGTAGCCAGCGATCAGCGGCACGCCCGTATTGTTGAACGCGTTGCTTGGGGGAACGAACGCATTTCTCGCAAAGATCCCGCCGCGCTCGGCGTAACTCTCATAGCTTGCGTAGTTGAACTCCACGTAGCCGTCGACGGACTCGGCGAGCCTCTGTTCGATGGACAGGAAGGCCGTTGTTGACTCCCGCTCGTCAGTCAGGTGCGTGGGCACGGAATCCCATGGCGCGAGGTTTGCCATGGAAATGTCTGCGAGCGTTACCGGCACCGATCCGTCTCTCGCGGGATCGACGCCGCCGAGAGGCTGAAAGGTCAGCGCGTTTCTTATGATCAGGGGATGGAAAGGTCCCGGTGGCGATCTCTGGTCCGATCCGCCGAGGGATCTGTAATCGAGCGTCGTAAAGCCCGTCTTTGCTGCAACGACCGGTTCGATCGACTCGATCCGAAGGCTGCCGCTCAGGGATCCCGACCCCCAGCCTACGCCAAACGTCGGGGCGACAAGCATGGAATTGCCGCCATGGGCGCCACTGGTGTAGCGCAGGGCGAGTTTTTCCTCGGCGTCATAGCCTTGCCTCAGAATGAAGTTGATGACGCCGGCAACGGCATCGCCACCGTAAATGGCGGCGGCGCCGTCGGTGAGCACCTCTACCCGCTCGATCGCGGAGAACGGAATCGAGTTGAGATTGATGTTGGATCCCTGGATCGTCGGAGTTGTCGCGGTCCGGCGCCCGTTGATCAGCACCAATGTGCCATCCGAGCCGAGACCCCTCAGGTTCGCGGTCGCGACACCGAGCGTGCCGACGCTGCTCGAGTTGTCTATGGCGGAGGTTTGCGTGTGTCCCGCGTAGTTTTGCGGCAGGGCGCGAACCAACCCCTCGACGCTGTTGATCCCCATGCGTTCCATGTCGCCCATCGTGAACACCTGCACCGGCGAGGTTGGGCTCGAGTCACGCAGTCGCGTGCCCGTCACCACGATTTCATCAACCGGCCTGAGGTCCGGGTCAGGGGACGCCTCCGTGTCTGATGCGGTAGCGCCGCCCGACGGTTCATCGGGTTCCTCGGACGTCTGAAGCTGGGCCAGCATGACGGCTTCGCCTCCGGTGTTGTGAACCACCGCCCCGGGCTGGGGTGCCGTTGCGTTTTCCTGTTTCACGACAACGAAGTTCTTCGCCTTGAATTCGTACACCAGTTCGGTCGTGTCGAGGGATCTTTCGATTGCCGATTGAACGGATTGGCTGCCGCGCACTTCCGGAGACTGGCTCTCCTCCACGACATCCGGAACGAACACGATCTGCACCTCTCCGACCTCTGCTATTTCGAGCAGGGTCTGGTCGGTGGCCTGAGGATCGATGTCGAATTCAACTTCCTGGGCGCTCGCAAGGCTGAACGCCAGCAGTCCGCAGGAGACTGCGCAAGAGATGGCGAGCCGTGTCGCCGAAAAAGAAATCAGAGCATTGGAAATCATATGCATCCTGCCAGGTGTGTTGCTGCCCCCACTCCCCGGGAACCGGCTTTCCAGTAGAACGGCTGGGATGGTGACATCCTCAACGGAAAATGATGTCTTCAGGACCTGTTGGGGCCCGCGCTGCGATTGGCGATCAGCACAAAGCGGTCCGGGTGCCGAACAACCTTGATGGGGTGAATGTCTTCAAGGGACGAGAGCAGCAGTTCCACCTGGCCCGTCATTTCGACCTGGTCGAGGTTCAGGACCGCGCTGATCCGCAGGTCGGCGATCGTGCTGTCCTCGATCAGGACCTTCACGCGGCTGTAGCGATTGACCTCGCTCATCACCTCCATCAGCGTCTGGTCCTCGAAACGAACCCGACCGCTGCGCCAGCTCTGCAGACGTTCGACTTCACCGATGCTGTCCTCTGTGACCGTTTGCCGGTCTTGTTCGAACCTGGCGACAGAGCCGGCGTCGAGAATCAGGCTTCCGGCTTCGAACCTCGCCAGGAACTCGGTCTGTCGCGGGAAACGAATGTTGTCGTCATTGACGGCGACCCTCCCTTCCGCTACCGCGATCTCCAGTCGATGACCCGAGAGGTGGACGCTGAATTTCGTGCCGAGCGCAGTGACCACGTGATCGCCGGCCCGTATCGTCAAGGTTCGCTCAGGATCCTTCGCTACCTCAAGGAAGATCTCCCCGAAATCCAACAGGATGCGCCTTCCCAGGGAATCGAAGTCGACCAGTATGCGCGAGCCCGAGTTGAGCGTGACGCTGGACCCGTCCCGCAGCGCGAAGGTGCGCTGATCCCCCAGGGCTGTTTCGAGGATCTGAGCCTCGTCGGTGGTGACCAGGAACGTCTTGGTCAAGACACCCGTCGCCACCGCCAGAAGCACTGCCGCTGCCAATGCAATCCAGCGGCGATCCAATCTCGTTCGCGTCTCGGCGCGTAAAGCGTCCCGGGTCAGGGCCGCAATGTCCTCGTCGTTGACGAGATCTCCGGACAGGTCCCAGAGGTCCAAAAGGTGTTCGTAGGCCTGCCGATGGGCAGGGTCCTCGGCCAGCCACCTGCGCAACTCCGACTCGTCCGCAGCAGTCATGTCTCCGGAATACAGGCGCATTACGTGCCACTGGGCACGCTGTTGCGCGTGGTTCTTTCGTCTGTCAATGCGCTCTCGCATGGAACAAACGCATCCGGGGAGCGCCAGCGACCCGGGGCGATTGTTCCATGGGCGGCGAGCGGGGCCGGGCCACAGGCGGAGCCGGCGACGGCTGTGGGGCACTTTCATCGTTTGATCGTCAGCCCCGGTCGACATGTCGCCGTAGTTCCGCGAGCGCCCGCATGATGTGCTTTTCCACCATGCTGACCGAAACGCTCATCGTGTCCGCGACTTCCCGGTAACTCAAACCCTCGAACCGGTTGAGCACGAACGCATCGCGGCATTCGGGACTCAGCTTCATGATGGCGGCTTTCACGTTTCCCAGTTGTTCCTGCGCCGAGACGATCTCTTCGGCGGAACTCTCCACGCCAAGCGCTCTTGCCCCGTGTCTCGTCAGGTCATCGTACTTCTGTCGTGTTCCGGCTTTCCTGTAGCCGTCCCTCATGACATTTGTCGCAATCGAGAACAGGTACGATCTGACACTATCGAGGCTCCGGGAGAGCTTGTTTTCCACGTCCTCCTGACGTGCCACGCGCAGGAAGGTCTCCTGAACCACGTCTTCGTGGTCCGGGTGTGCGGACAGGCGCGCGCCGACGAATCGCCGCAATGCCGGTTCGTGCTCCAGCGCGATGCGCCGAAGCGCATCCGAAACGCCGTCCTTTCTTCGAAGGTGGACAACTTTTGACGTGTTGGTCGCCATCAATGTCCGGTTTGCCCGCGGGATGCGTTCCATATAACGGACAGGGCGCCCAATGCCTCAAGATACATTTGCAATCCGGTGATCATTCGAGGCCGAGATTGGCTTGCCGCCAGATCGTGAAGTCCCAGGAAATCTCTTCCCGATACTCCATTGAGGCCGTCGCCGAGTCGAGACCAAGGTCGGAAAAGGGCGTGATCCCTTCGATGGAGACTTGCGCATCTTCCAGTTTGCAGACGAGGCCGGATTCCGTACCCAGAAACAGCGAGAATTCCGCTTGGCCCGTACCCACGATCGCTCGCCGCTGGTCGTATGGACGGGAGGAACAGATCTGCGGGGCGCGTACGGTAACGCTGCCTTTCGCGAAGTGAATCTTCCCCACCAACGCGCGCTCCCCCGATCTGTCCGAGGAAGGCAGGGTGCTGCGTCCAACAAACGTGGCTACGTCATTGGTCTTCATGAATCGGGTCAATGGTTCATCATCACCACCGATGTGGAGGACGTATGAGTGCCATCGATCCGTGCCCGCGACGGCTATCGGGGCCTGGGATCCATCCAGGGCGACAAGGACGCGCCCAGCCTGATATGGGCCGCGAGGACGGGTTACGGGCGGTGCCGACCTGCAACCGTACATCTCGATGACAAGCGTGCCTCGACCCGTTGACGGGTCCAGTCGCGGCACGAAGTTGGCCCCCAGTATCGATTGCAATGTGGGGCCGGGGACTGGGTAGCTGATGCTCAGCGCCTGGCAATGGTTTGAACTGTCGGCGACCCAATTGTCGAGGTCTCGGACCTGCTCCGTCGTACATCCGGCCAGGAACGAGAGGCAGACAGTCAGGATCCCGGCAGGCAAGGTCGACTGGTTGCTTCCCACTGTTCTCAACCGCTTCCGTCGTGCGCCAATCGTACTCGGAATCCCGGGGCAGTGATGAACGTGAGGCAGACTTCCGTCGCAAAGTCAGGCGATCACGACTCGGTCCAGACCCGACCGGCACGAAACGCGGGACACGTGGACTTGCGCCAGCGCTTCAGGGGACCCCGAGCGTGTCCCTCAGCAGGGCGTTCACCTGTCTGGGGTCCGCCTTGCCGCGCGTCGCCCGCATGACCTGGCCGACGAGGAACCCCAGGATCTTCATTTGGCCCGCCCTCATGTCCCGAACCTGCTCTGGATGCTTGTCAATGACCCGCGCGACGATGCGCGCGAGCTCGTCGGAATCGCGCATCTGGCGCAGGCCCTTCGCATCGATGATCCCGTCGATATCGCCGTCTTCCTCCCACAGCGCGTCGAACATGGTTTTGGCGGCAGTGTTGGAGATTGCACCGTCTTCGATGCGTGCGATGAGTTGCGCCAATCGGGCCGGCGACACCGGGCACTGCGCGATGTCCGTGTCGTGGCGGTGGAGCGTGGCGGCGACGTGGTCCATGACCCAGTTCGCGGCCTGCCTGGCGTCGGCGCCTGCCTCGACGGTCGCGTCGAAGTAACCGGCGGTATCCGGATCGTTTGCAAGCGCCCGCGCGGCGTATTGGGACAGTCCGAGCTCATCCACGTAACGGGCCCGTTTCGCCGAGGGCAGTTCCGGCAGGTGCGCGCGCGCTTCATCGAGCATGTCTGGCGTGATGCGAACCGGAAGCAGGTCGGGATCGGGGAAGTAGCGATAGTCGTCGGACAGCTCCTTGCCGCGCATCGGCCGCGTCTCGTCTCGTTGTGCGTCGTAGAGCCGTGTCTCGCGTTCGACGCGGCCGCCCGATTCCAGGACGTCGACCTGGCGCTCGATTTCGTGTTTCAGGGCGCGTTCGACGAATCTGAAGGAGTTGAGGTTCTTGATTTCGGTGCGTTCTCCGAGTTCGCTGGTTCCGACTTGTCGAACCGAGACGTTGGCGTCGCACCGCATGGACCCCTCGTTCAGGTTGCCGTCGCAGATCCGCAACGCGCGCACCAGGACATGCATCTCCCGGAAGAACGCGGCCGCCTCTTCGGGTGTGCGCAGGTCGGGATCGGATACCACCTCAAGCAGCGGCGTTCCGGCGCGGTTGAGATCGATTCCGGTCCGGCCGGCGAACGCATCGTGAACCGACTTTCCGGCGTCCTCCTCGAGGTGCGCGCGGGTGATGCCGATCGCGCGGGGCTCCCCGGCGCCGTCCACGGGATCCATGGTGACCGTGCCAGGGCCGACGATGGGTTGCTCGAACTGACTGATCTGGTAGCCCTTCGGGAGGTCCGGATAGAAGTAGTTCTTGCGGTCGAAACGGCAGGTCGGCGCGATCTCGCCGTCGATGGCGAGACCGAAGGTCAATGCCATGCGGATAGCCTCCCGGTTAACCACCGGCAACACCCCGGGCAGGCCAAGATCCACAGGGCAGGCCTGCGCATTCGGGGCAGCGCCGTAGGCCGTGGCCGCGCCGGAGAATATCTTTGAGGCGGTGGCGAGTTGCACGTGGATCTCTAGTCCGATGACGCTTTCAAACTGCATTGGATACCTCCCCGGGACCGCCGGTATCCAGCGGGATGATGTGGGGGCGCTGTCGATGCCAGTCCGTGCGGCGCTGGTACTCGGCACCGAGTTCGAGGACCCTGCCTTCCTCGAAGTGCGGTCCGATGAGCTGCAGCCCCGCGGGTAGCCCGTCCAGCAGCCCGCACGGCAGGGACATCGCCGGCAGGCCCGCGAGACTGGCGGGAATCGTGAAAACGTCCTGGCGGTACATGGCCACGGGGTCGGTGACCGCGCCGAGCGGGAAGGCGACCCCCGGCGTTACCGGCGCGGCGATCACGTCGACGTCGTCGAACGCGTCGAGGAAGTCCTGGCGAATCAGGCGACGCACCCGTTGCGCCTGCAGGTAGTAGGCGTCGTAATAGCCGATCGAGAGCGCGTAGGTTCCCGTCAGGATGCGACGCTTGACCTCTGCGCCGAAGCCCTCGGCGCGGGAACGGCGGTAGAGGTCGTCGATGCTGTCTGGGGACTCGGCACGGTATCCGAACCGGACGCCGTCGTAACGGGACAGGTTGGCGGACGCTTCGGCGCTTGCGATGACGTAGTAGGCCGGTACCGCTGCCGTCGTGTGCGGGAGCGACACGGTCTTCAACGTATGGCCGGCGGCCTCGAGTTCCCGCGTCGCGTCGTCGAGAACCGCTCCCATGTCCGCATCCAGGTCGTCCCAGTATTCGCCGGGCAGACCGATGGTCATCGACCCGGAACCGTCAAATGCGGTGGGTTCCGCTGTGGTACTGGTGGAATCGAGAGGATCGTGCCCTTCCATGACTTGCAGCAGGGCCGCCACGTCTTCGGCATCGCGGGCGAAGGCACCGCCCTGGTCGAGACTCGATGCGAATGCCACCATCCCGTACCGCGAGACGCGGCCGTAGGTGGGCTTGAGACCGGTCACGCCGCAGAATGCCGCGGGCTGGCGAATGGACCCTCCGGTATCGGTGCCGGTGGCGCACGGTACGAGGCCGGCGCAGACGGCGGCTGCGGACCCCCCGGATGAGCCGCCAGGCGCACGGCCCGGATCCCACGGGTTGCGAGCCGGACCGAACCAACTGGTTTCGTTGGAGGACCCCATCGCGAATTCGTCCATGTTCGTCTTGCCGAGACATACCGCCCCGGCATGCGCCAGCCTGCTTACCGCCGTCGCATCGTAAGGCGCGATGAAATTCGCAAGCATCCGGGATGCGCACGTCGTGCGTATGCCCCTGGTGCAGAAGACATCCTTGTGCGCCAGGGGAATGCCCGTCAATGGTCCGGCCTCGCCCCGGGCGATGCGTGAATCCGCGGCCGCCGCCGCGGCCAACGCCCCGTCTGGATCGATCGTAATGAAACAGTTGAGCGTTTCGTTGGCGGTGTCGATGCGGGAAAGGGAGCGTTCGGTCAGTTCGACGGCGCTGTAGCGCCTGTCGAGCAGGCCGCGCCGGAGCGCGGCGATGGATTCATCCCCGTTCACCGGAGCGGCTCACTCCACGACCCTGGGAACCAGGTAGAGACCCTCGCGCGTCGCCGGGGCGATATCCTGGTAAGTTTCGCGATCCACCGATTCCGTCACGATGTCGTCGCGCAGCGGCTGATCGGCATCCAGGGGATGTGCAAGCGGCGCTGCGTCCCGGGTATCGACAGCGCGCATTTCATCGATCAGGGCGACGATCCTGTTGAGATCGTCGAGCGCGGGCCCCACTTCTTCCGGCGTCAGTTCGAGTTGGGCGAGGCGTGCCAGCCTGGCGAGGGTCTCGCGGTCCATCGGCGGTATCGTCGGTGTCGGCAATTCGCTGACTCTACTACATCCGGCGGGGCATTCTCATTCCGGAGAGACCCTCTTCGGGGCGGACTGGCCAGGCTCGTGTGCTCCGTCGGCATTCTTGCTGAACGGTGGTGCCGTTGTTAGAGTGCAACTGCATCTCGGGTCGCAAGTTTTCTCTTCACGATGTTCAAGGCCATCCGCGGGTTGTTTTCGAAGGATCTATCCATCGATCTCGGAACGGCCAACACTCTCATCTACGTGCGCGACAAGGGCATCGTTCTGGACGAGCCCTCGGTAGTCGCAATTCGCGACGGAAACAATCAGCGGAGCGTGGCGGCGGTGGGCTCGCAGGCCAAGCGAATGCTCGGACGCACGCCCGGCACCATCACGGCGATACGGCCGTTGCGCGACGGGGTGATCGCGGACTTTGTCGTCACGGAGAAGATGCTCCAGTACTTCATCAAAAAGGTCCACGAGAACGCCTTCATACGCCCGAGTCCGCGTGTGTTGGTGTGCGTCCCATGCCAGTCCACCGAGCTCGAGCGGCGGGCGATCACCGAGTCGGCGGAGTCGGCCGGGGCCAGGGATGTACGGTTGATCGAAGAGCCAATGGCCGCCGCCCTGGGCGCGGGTCTGCCCGTCCACGAGGCCTGGGGCACGATGGTTGTGGACGTGGGCGGCGGCACCACCGAGATAGCCATCATCTCGCTGAACAGCATCGTCTACAGCGAGACGGTTCGCGTGGGCGGTGACCGTTTCGACGAGGCCATTGCCAACTACGTGCGGCGCACCAAGGGCAGCCTGATCGGCGAGGCGACGGCGGAACGGATCAAGCAGGAGATCGGAGCGGCGTTTCCGCTGGACGAGAAGCTCGAGATCGACGTGCGGGGACGCAACCTGGCGGAGGGTGTTCCGCGCAGCATCACGCTGGACAGCACGGCGATACTGGAGGCGTTGCAGGAGCCGCTCTCCATGATCGTGCAGCACGTGAAGACGGCGCTGGAACAGACGCCGCCCGAACTGTCCTCGGACATCGGCGAAACGGGCTTCGTGCTGACCGGGGGCGGCGCCCTGTTGCGGGGTCTGGACACGTTGCTCTCGGAGGAGACCGGGTTGCCGGTGGTCGTTGCGGACGATCCGTTGACCTGCGTCGCGCGGGGCGGAGGCAGAGCCCTCGAACTCATGGATGAAGGCCTGGACTCGGACCTGCTCCTTTACCGGTGACCCGCCTGGTTTCGGGATGACCCGGGTTTCGGCAGTAACCGGCAGCGGCTGATGAAGGGGCTGTTCGCGCGAGAATCCACTGCCGGATACCTGCTCGCCGGACTTGCCACGCTGTCCGTTCTCCTCGTTTTCGTCGAAGCGAACACCCGCCTTCTGGCCCCTGTCCGGTCGGTGGTCGGTACCGTCGCCACCCCCGTGTACATGATTGCGAATGTACCCACCAGTGTCTGGGACGGCGGCAGTTGGTTTGTCGATGTCGTGTCAGACCGGGTGGGGATGCGCGAACAGATAACGCGGCTCGAGAAGCGGGTGGCGGAACTGTCCGCGGTTTCGCAGCAGTTCCTGGCCCTGCGGGAGGAGAACAACAGGCTGCGCGCGCTGCTGGGCAGCAGCGCGCGGGTGCCGGGGGAGAAGCTCATCGCCGAGCTCGTCGCCGTGGTGCCGGATCCGCAGAAACACCGGGTGGTCATCGACAAGGGCGCGGCCGACGGTGTCGTTGTCGGCGAGGCGGTGATCGACACCCGCGGCCTGTTCGGACAGGTTGTGGAGACAGCCCGAACAACGAGTGTCGTACTTCTGATCACCGATACGACACACGCCGTGCCGGCGGAGGTAGTTCGCAACAACATCCGCGTGATCGCCGCTGGCGTGGGCAAGTCGGACGTCCTCGAACTGGACCCTGTTCCGAAGTCGGCGGACATTCGCGAAGGCGACCTCCTCAATAGTTCGGGGCTGGGCGGCCGCTTCCCCCAGGGCTACCCGATAGGTACGGTGACTTCCGTCGAGAAGTTGCGAACTGCGCCCTACGCCCAGGTCGAGGTGAAACCGGCTGCGGACCTCGATCGCAGTCGCTATGTGCTGGTCGTGTCCCAGCCGTCAGCCGGGCAGATGCAGTGAATCCCTTTCGCGGGGGATGGGTCGTATTCCTGACACTGCTGCTCGCCCTGCCGCTATCGGTGACGGACTTTCCGTTCGATACGCCCGGGTGGGTGGCGCTGCTGCGGCCAGAATGGGTCCTGCTCGCCGTGTTCTACTGGGGGGTGGAGCAGCCGGACAGGGTTCCCATGATCTTCGTCTGGTTCGTGGGCCTCGTCCTCGACGTTCTGCAGGGAGGTCCCCTTGGGGTCAATGGGCTATGCCTCGCGGCCGTGGTCTTCGTCGCATGGTCGTACTACGAGCGGCTTCGAATGTACTCCCGTTTGCAGCAGGCCGTCGTGGTCTTCCTGCTGGCGCTTGGACTGGGATGCGCCAAGGGCGGCGCGGCGGCGCTTGCGCAGGACACGCCGATGTCGGTTGCGTTGGTGGTTCCCGCCGCAATGACGATGGTCTGGTGGCCGCTCGTGGCTGAGCTGGTTCAACGCTGTACCCGACGCGTCGCCTGGGGCTGACGGCACCAGGAGCGGCACTTGGCGACTCTCGCACGAACTGCCTTGCTGCTCGTCACCGTGCTGGCCGTGGTCTTCGCGCTCGTGCAGGGTGGCGGCCGGCTTTTCTTCGCCAACATCCACGAGTTCGAAGATCGCGTCAACGCGCACCTCGCGAAGACCGGGGTGGCCGTTGAGGTACTGGCAGGATCCTGGCGCCACCTGAACCCGTCGGTCTCCGCCGCGACCGTTACCTTTGGCGGCGGGGAACTCAAGGGGCTGGACGTCGAGCTCGATGTCCTGGAGAGCCTCTGGCGCAATCGGCTGGTGGCTCGCCGCCTGCGTGTCGAATCGGCGCTTCTGCGTTTCGTCCGGACGCGGTCGGGCTGGCGGCTCGATGGCGAAGCCGGGGACACGGAACTGCGAGGATTCCTCAAACACAGCGACGAGGTGTCCTTCGCTGGTCTGCTCGAACTCGCAGGCTATTCCGCGACGGGCACGGTGCGGGCGGAAGTCGAGGCGACGAATCGTGGCAACCGGCATCGTTGGCGGGCGATCGTCGTCCCCGAGTCGGGAAGTCCTCGGGTCAACGCCGGGGGTGTCGCCCCAGGGGAAGACTGCGGCTGTGTCTTCGTTGACCTGGACATGACGGATGTGGGTGGCGCCGTGCCAGCGGGAAACGCGCGGTTTCTCGTCGATGACGTGTCACTTGCTGGCGAACTTGCCCAGGCGCTTGCGCTTCCAGACGTGCTCCTCGCCGTGGACGGAAAATGGACCGGCGACGGCAGCAGTGCCGCGGCCGTGGCGGATGCGCGAGTATCGGGCGGAGAGGCGGGACCGCTCACGGCCGTGGGCACGACCGTTGCCCGGTCAGTCGGTCGGGACGGCGCGTATCGAGGCGTCTCATCACTCCAGGTAACGGCGGGTGATGCTTTCCTTGATCTGGAAGGCATCGGTGTCAGCGCCGATGCGGATGGATTCGGGCTGTGGTTCGCCGGTGTCGACATTGCCGTCCTGAATTCGCTGCTCGCTGCCGGGTTGGGACCGCACGGACACTGGTTCGAAGGTGTGGCTGCCGAGGGCAGACTGGGAGCGGTTCGTGCCCACCTGAGCGAACGCGGACTCGCCTACGAAGCCAGGCTTGATTCCCTCTCCATGTCGAATTACCAGGGCGTGCCCGAACTGGCGAACGGCTGCGGGATCCTGCGGGGCCATCTGCAGGGGTTTCGGGTCGACTTTCGATGCGAGGCGTTGCGTGTCGGACTGCCCCGGCACTTCGACAATCCGTGGGATTACGATGCCGGATCGGGAGATGTCACTTTCTGGTTCGAACCGGGCTATCTCGGTGTCCGCGGCAACGTGCAGGTTGCGTTGGGGACTGCTGCGGCGGGTGGCGGCTTCTCGCTCACTCGTCCCCGGGACTCTTCCGAAGGCCAATTCGTCCTCCTCGGATTGGCCGATGGCTTGCCGGCCGGGGAGATCAATCGACATTTGCCCCAGGGGTTGGACGGGGACCTGACGGCCTGGCTCAGGTCGAGTCTGGTGGATGGACAACTGAATTCCGCATCTGCGGCGTTCCACGGGCATACCCAAACGCGACCGGGCTTGCCGAATCGCCGCTTCGAGGTCACTGGGCTGGTGGTTGACGGCACGGTCGACTATCACGTCGACTGGCCGCCCGCGGAGGGCTTGCACGGAAGCGTCACGATTACCGGCGAAGAGGCGCGGGGACGCGTCGCCGAGGGCGTGTTGTTCGGGGGCGAAATCCGGGATTCGGATATCCGGGTGCCGTTGCGCGGGGGATATGTGGACATGACGCTGCATGCGCGGGCCGCCGCCGCGCGCGCTCTCGACTTCGTGCGTACCACGCCGCTGGCGGAGGAACTGCACTTCGTCTCGGAAAGTTGGCGAGCCGACGGTGCGTTGGGCATCGTCGGAGACCTGCGGATCCCCATCGACGATGCCTCGGGTCCCGCGAACCTCGACCTCGGTTTCGAGGTGGACGACGTGACGCTCGACCTGGTTGACCTGAAACTGCTGTTTCGCGGCCTGAACGGGAACGCGCGATTTCAGTCTCCGCATCACTTTTCTTCAGCCGGGATAGACGGATTGCTGTTTGGCTTTCCCGTCGAGATAACGGCTGCGGCTTCCGAAGATGCGAACGTCCTCGACTTTCGCGGAAGAGGTGCGGTGGCGGACATCTACCGCATTCTCGAAACACACGAGGTTCCGATAGCGGCGGGCGTATTCGGCTTTGATGCGCGGCTGCGCGCGTTTGCCGATCCATCCCGCGCCCTCGAACTCGACGTGGATTCGGACGGGGTGGGAATCGCCGTGAATCTGCCTCCGCCCCTGCACAAGTCTGCCAGGCAGCCGGGGCGGGTTGATGTCGAAATGGTCTTCGACGATGACTACACCCGCGCCGTCGTGCTGGGCGAAGCGTTTGAAGGGTGGTTGCACCTGCGTGACGGTGTCCTGTCGCGCGGTGCGATCGGCATCGGCGTGCCGCCCGGACCGCAGGACACTACTTCGTCGCACGTGCGCCTGTCTGGACACCTGGAGACGATTCGGCTCGAAGGGGATGCCTCCGACGTGATGCCGGAGACAGTGCCCTGGCGGCTTGATCGCCTGTCGGCGGGGAGCGTCTGGCTGGGCGACATCGAACTTAACCACGTCGCGCTCAACGGCATCGTCGGCAAGGACGGGGTTGCCATTGGCATCGACAGCAACGAGGTGCGCGGCACCGTTGTCCTGGAGGGCGAGGAACCCGTTCTGCTGTCGCTGGACGAGGTCCGCGTCTCCGGGGAGGAATCCGATGGTGATCTTCTGGATGTTTCCATATTCGACCAGGTGCCTGCCGCCGACGTCACGATTGCCAGGGTTCTCCTCGGAGACGATGACTACGGCGCGTGGGCGTTCGGCGTTCGTCCCGACGACGGCGTCATTCGCCTCACGGGACTTGTGGGCAGTATCAAGGGCATGCGCATAGAGGCCGCGGACGACCTGGTGTGGGCAGGGGAATCCGATGCGTCCCTGTTCCGCGGACGGGTTACGGCCGCGGACCTGGCGCTGGTCTTGCCGCAGTGGGACTATGCGCCGAGCGTCGAGAGCACCAGCGTCGATATCGAAGCGGCAGTGGAATGGCCCGGCTCGCCGCTCAACTTCGAACTGGGCGAACTGACCGGCAGCATGCGAATGGCGATAGAAACGGGCCGGTTCCTTGAAGTGGACGAAGCGGCGGGCGCGAGAATCCTGTCGTTGCTCAACTTCGCGAACATCGCGCGACGGCTTCAGCTCGACTTCTCCGACGTGTTCGACAAGGGGATCGGCTTCGATCACGTCCGTGCCGATGGCGAACTCGACCGGGGCGTGCTGTCGTTTACCGAACCGATGGAAATACACGGTCGAGGTTCCGACTTCAGGATCAACGGCACGGTGGACCTGGCGGATGGCGCGCTGGACAACGAGATGATCGTCACGTTGCCCCTGTCGTCCAACTTGCCGTGGTACGCATGGATTGCCACGGCCGAGCCCGCGACAGCGGTGGGCGTACTGGTGGGAAGGGAGATATTCAAGGAGCAGATCCAGACGCTTTCCAGTGCCAGGTATCGGATCACGGGCACCATCGAGGACCCGAACCTGGAATTCGTTGGTATATTCCGAAGTGAAATGGATCGCCCCGGAGAAGAGGAGTGACGCAGCTCATCGAAACCGCAAAGCGGGAACTGTGGGAGGCTGGCGAGATCGGCGAGAGGGACGTGTCGCGGCTCATCGGGAGGCTGATGCACCGGCAGGTGGACGCGGGTGAGCTGTTCTTCCAGCAGAGGAGGATGGAGTCCTGGACCCTGGAGGACGGACTGGTCAAGGACGGTACGTTCAGCGTCGACCGGGGGGTGGGAGTGCGTGCCGTCAGCGGCGAGAAGACGGGGTTCGCCTATGCCGACGACATCGTCCTGCCGGCGCTCGGGAAGGCTGCGGACGCGGCGCGCACGATCGCCCGTTCCGGCGGCGACGGGTCGATTCAGGCGTACCGACGGCGCGAGGTGGCGCCCCGCTATGCGGGCACGGATCCGCTTGCGTCGTTTCCGGAACGGGACAAGGTGGCGCTCCTCGGCCGCACGGACGCGTTCGCGCGAAGCCTCGACCCGCTCGTGACGCAGGTCACGGCCCGGCTCGCGGCGAGTTTTGAGACGAACCTGGTGGTGGGGAGCGACGGCACCTTCGCCGGCGACGTGCGACCCCTGGTGCGCTTCGACGTATCCGTGATCGTCGAGAAGGACGGCCGCAGGGAACGGGGTTTCGCCGGCGGCGGCGGCCGGCACGACTTCTCCTGGATACTGTCGGGCGATGCCGACGGGCAAGCGCGGCGGTACGTGCGCGAAGCGGTCCGCCAGGCACTCACGAACCTCGAGGCGGTGGATGCGCCCGCAGGTTCCATGCCGGTGATACTGGCCCCGGGGTGGGCCGGGGTCCTGTTGCACGAAGCGGTCGGGCATGGGCTGGAGGGAGACTTCAATCGGAAGGGAACGTCGGCCTACGCGGGAAGGGTCGGCGAGAGGGTGGCGTCGGAACTGTGTACGGTCGTCGACGACGCGACGATGAAGGACAGGCGCGGATCGCTCAACCTCGACGATGAAGGTACGCCGGGCCAGCGCACCGTGCTGATCGAAAACGGGGTGCTCAGGGGATACATGCAGGACAAGCTCAACGCGCGCCTGATGAAAGCGGCTCCCACCGGAAACGGACGCAGGGAGTCCTACGCCTGCCTGCCCATGCCGCGAATGACGAACACGTTGTTGCTGGCGGGGGAATCCGATCCCGGGGAGATTCTCGCGAGTGTCGCCGACGGCGTGTACGCGGTCAGTTTCGGCGGTGGACAGGTGGACATCACGTCGGGACGGTTCGTCTTCTCCGCCACCGAGGCATACCGGATCGAGAAGGGCAGGGTGACACGGCCGGTCCGGGGAATGAGCCTGGTTGGCAGCGGTCCCGAAGTCATGACCCGGGTCTCGATGGTGGGGAACGATCTCGCGCTCGACCAGGGTGTCGGCACGTGCGGGAAGGAGGGGCAGAGCGTTCCCGTCGGCGTCGGGCAACCGACCGTGAAGATCGACGAGATCACCGTCGGCGGCACGGCCTGAGGCGTGGAACCCATGGGCGCGTCCGACCTGGAGTCGGATCTCAAGCACCTCGTCGGCGACATCCTCGACGAAGCGAAGAGGCAGGGCGCCACCGCCGCGGAGGTCTCGGTGGGCGACGACGAGGGATTGACGATCGCGGTGCGGCAGCGCGATATCGAGACCATCGAGTTCAGCCAGGATCGAGGTTTCGGCATCACGGTGTATGCGGGCGCCCGCAAGGGGACCGCCACGACGTCGGATAGCCGGCCCGAAGCCGTGCGCGCGACGGTAGGGGCGGCCCTCGGCATCGCGCGCCACACCGAGGACGACGAATGCAACGGTCTCGCCGACCCGGAACGAATGGCGAGGGATCTGCCGGACCTCGATCTCCACCACCCGTGGACGATGGACGCCGACGCGTTGCGGGACCTGGCCCTCGAAACGGAGGCCACGGCGCTCGACTACGACGGCCGGATCGTCAATTCCGAGGGTGCTGAAGTTGCGACGCAGCGTTCGTGCCGCGTCTACGGCAACTCCCACGGTTTCCTGGGCGCCGTGACGGGGACGCGGCACAGCGTTCACTGCGCGGTGGTGGCCGGGGACGACGCGGGAATGGAGCGGGATCACTGGTACAGCATCGCCCGCGACCCGGAAGAACTCGACAGCCATGTCAGCGTTGGCGAGGAGGCCGCCCGGCGCGCCCTGGCCCGGCTCGGCACGAAGCGATTAAGGACCGGAAACTGGCCGGTACTGTTCAGTCCACGCATGGCGGCGGGATTGATCGGGCATCTCGTCGGTGCCATCAGCGGGGGTGCCCTGTATCGGCGTGCCTCCTACCTCACGGACTCGCTCGGCAAGCCCGTTGCGGCGAAGGGCATTACCCTCGCCGAGTATCCGCACCTGCCGAAAGGTCTCGGCAGCGCGGGTTTTGACGGCGACGGCGTCGCGACGGCCAGCAAGGCGTTCGTGCACGAGGGACGCCTCGATCACTATGTCCTCGGGTCCTACTCGGCCCGGCGGCTCGGAATGGAAACGACCGGTAACGCAGGGGGCGTGTTCAACCTTCGGCTTGAGACCGATACGGTGTGCCCCGCGGCGCTGATGCGGGAAATGGGGACCGGCCTGGTCGTGACCGAACTGATGGGCCAGGGCGTCGACCTGGTTTCCGGACACTATTCGCGCGCGGCGGCCGGGTTCTGGATCGAGAACGGCGAACCGGCGTATCCGGTGGAGAAGGTGACTATCGCCTCGACGCTGAACGAGATGTACCACGGCATCGTGGCCGCCGGCGACGACATTGATCGCCGCAGCAACATACACACGGGATCGATACTGGTCCGATCCATGACCGTGGCGAACTGAATCGGCGCCCGCGCCGGCGCGCTGGGAGCCTTCAGCGCTCCACCCGCCGCCGAGCGCCTGATAAAGATCCAGGATGGCGTTGACGTAGGAGCTCTTGTTTCCGAGCATCGCATTGCGCGCCGAATACAGCGATTGCTGGGCGGTCAGCAAGCTCAAGTAGTCGATCACCCCTTCGCGGTATCGAACTTCGGCGATCCGCAGTGTTTCCTCGGCATTGGTTAGCTGTTCCCGCAACAGCTTTTCCTGCGATTCCAGCAACTCGATGGCACCCAGGATCACGTCGATGTCACTGAACGCCCGTATCACGGTCTGGCGATAGTTCGCGAGCGCGGTTTCCATTTCGAGCCTGGCAGTTTCGTTGGCTCTCCCGCGGCGCCCGAAATCAAACACTGTCTGGACCAGCGAAGATGCCACCGAAACCGACAGGCTGCCGGCGGCAACCAGATCGCGCAACGCATCGCTGGAGCGGCGCGCGGAGCCGGTGAGCGAAATGCGTGGGAACAGGGCATTGCGTGCCATTGTCACGTTGGCCCGCGCTTGGCGCAGGCTCAATTCGGCCTGAACGATATCCGGCCGTCGCCTCAGCAGGTCCGACGGCATCCCCGGAGCGATACGAGGCGTGCGCAATCCCTCCAAGGTGGTGGCCCGCACCGCAAAGTCCCGCCCGGACTCGGCCATCAATGCGGCGAGCGCCGCGCGTGCGGCGAACTCCTGATGGCGCAACTGGGCCAGCGCATAACGCTGCTGCTGCACCTGTATTGCCTGCTGTAGCGCATCGATGGGCGTCAGAACTCCCGCATTCACGCGCGCTTGGGTAATGCGCGCGATCGCCTCGGCCCGCTGCAGGTTGCTCCGCGCCGCCTGGATCTGATCGCGGCTCAGCAACACCCGAAAGTAGGCGGATGCCGCCGTAACAAAGGTCGACAGACGAATGCTGGCGCGGGTCGCCACAGCCGACTCGTATCCGATGAGAATCGACTGATGGCGAGCTGGCACATGAATCACATCCACCATGCCGGAACTCACTGAAAGATCGGTGCCGACCTCCGCTGCGCTGTCGGCGAACTCGCCGTCTGCGGTCTTGGAACCTGCCCACGACGTGCCAGTCGAAAGCTCCGCCCTGGGCACTCCAAAAAGGTCGAGACTCGCATCGGTCAGCGCAATCTGGGCCGGCGTGTCGTTCACTACCTTGGGGAGCGGTGTCCGGCGCTGGCGGGGCGAGCTGGAACGGATCATTCCAAAAGCCGCAAACGTCAACAACGTGGTTAGCTACACCGCCGTATTCGAAGTGGAGAACCCGGACGGCGCATTGCTGCCGGACATGACCGCGCAGGTGTTCTTCGAATTGTCCGAGCCGCGCCGGGTGCTGTCCGTCCCGGTGGACATGCTGGCGAACTTCGGCGGCGCCGTGCCGGGCGGTGGTCGCGCCGCCAAGGCGCGCCTCCTGCGCGATGACGGCGGCATTGAGTTGCGCGAAGTCATCGTCGGCGAAATCGGCAGCAGTTACGCCGAAGTGTTGGAGGGTCTGGGGGAAGGCGACAGGGTGGTCGCGCCGGAATCCGATCGCTCGCAGTGAACGATGCCGCGCTGATCGAGCTCGAAGGCATCAGCCGGCGCTACAAGGGACAGGGCGGCGCTTCGACAGTCGCCCTTCGCGATGTCTCACTGCGCCTTCATGCGGGCGAATTCGTCTGCATCACTGGTCCGTCGGGCTCGGGCAAGTCGACGTTGATGCACGTGCTGGGCTGCCTGGACAGTCCGGACAGCGGCGTATACCGGCTGGCGGGCCGCGAAGTATCCGACCTTGGAGGCGACGGCCTGGCCTGGCTGCGCCGGCATTTCTTCGGCTTCGTGTTCCAGAGCTACAACTTGCTAACCTCCGCTACCGCTGCGGAAAACGTGGAGCTGCCCGCCGTTTACGCTGGCCTGGCGCGCAAGCCGCGACGCGCGAGAGCACTTGATCTGCTGGCGGCGTTCGGCCTCGAGGCGCGCGCCAGTCACCGTCCAGCCGCGTTGTCGGGGGGCGAGCAGCAGCGCGTTTCCATCGCCCGCGCCCTCATGAACGGCGGTCGGGTGGTCTTGGCGGACGAACCTACCGGTGCGCTGGACCGCAGGAACGGCGACGAAGTTCTGCGGATGCTGGAGGTGTTGGCTCGCCGCGGGCACACGGTGGTTCTGATCACGCACAATCCCGAAGTGGCCGCGCGAGCAGGACGGCGCATCGAGCTCTTGGGCGGCCGCGTTGTTGCCGATTCCGGGCCAGGCGCCGAATACCGAAACCGCCTACCGGAAGCAGACGCGCCTGCCATCGAGCGCGTTTCCATGGGCGCGGGGGCGCGGGCGGTCGAATGGCTGCGCTCCGGCGTGGTCTCGCTCCGCGCCAACCTGCTGCGCACGCGGCGCGTTCGCGCGGTCTTGTCCGTGTTTTGCATCATGCTGGGGGTGTGGTCCGTCGCGACGCTGTTGATGATCGCGGAAGGCGCCTACCGGCAGACTGTGCAACAAGTGTATCGATTGGGTGCCGACCAATTCGATGTCCACCCCGCGGCGCGGGAAGGGGCGGCGGCGAACCCGCTGGCGATGGAGGACGCCGCGGCGATCGCCGCGCAGGTGTCGAATGTGCGGCATGTGGCGCCGGAGTTCAGCCAACGCATGACGGTCCGTCGCGGTGCGGCCGATATGCAGGCGAACGTGGAGAGCATTCTGCCGAAAGCGTCGGGGCCTCCAAATGGATCGGAGTTTCGGGTCCTGAGAAAGGGGGCAATCATTAGTGAGCGGGACAACGAACATCGTGAGCAGGTCGCGCTGATCGGGTGGGGGATAGAGCGCGAACTCTTTCCGCCGGACGTGGATGCCGTGGACCGGCATATGTTGATCGGGAACGTGCCGTTCAGGGTGAAGGGGGTGCTGTCCGGACCGAATGCGACTGCGAAGGAGCGAAATTGGCGCACGGGTCGGGACTCCGATGTTGTGCTCATACCGTTTCGAACCGGCGCCGCGCTTCTGCACGGCACGGACAAGCCGCAGTTGCTGAGCGTGTTCGTGGAAGACCCGCAGGAAATGGGCCAGACCGTCGCCGAAGTGCGGGAGCTCCTGATTCGCAGGCACGGCGGCGCGGATTTCCGCTTCGACTTCGACCCGGACCGCGCTAGACGGGCCGGCGAAACACGCAGGCAGCTTTGGCTGGGCTTCGGTTCGCTCGGCGGCATTGCGCTTTTGGTCGGGGGCATGGGCGTGATGGCCATCATGCTGATGTCGGTGAAGGAGCGCACGCGCGAAATCGGCATCCGAATGGCAGCCGGCGCACGGCGAAGGGACATAACGCAGCAGTTCGTCATCGAGGCGGCGGTGCTCGCCACGGTGGGGGGGATACTGGGCGTGGCGGCTTGCATTGCGACCGGGCCGCTGCTTCGCCTGTTTGATTTTCCCGCCGCGTTCGCGCCGGAAATCGCACTTGCGGCGCTGGCATTCTCGATGGCGACGGGGCTTATATTCGGCGTCGTTCCGGCTCGACGCGCTTCGGGGCTGGATCCGGTGGCCGCGTTGCGAACCGCAGAGTAACGCCCAGCTCTTCGCCTCCTTTGGCGGACTTCCCGGGGTCGCGATCGCCCCGCTGTCCGGCGCATAGGCGATGCGATCTTTGCGTTCAGCGAAAGCTACTGCTCTTCGCCGAAACGATCCCCAATCAGGCGGGAGATCGCGGCAAACGCTTCCTCCTCCTCGCCGCCGCTGGTACGCAGCGTCAGGACGGTACCTTGACCGGCGGCAAGCATCATCACCTTCATGATGCTCTTGGCGTCGACGTTCTTCTCGCCGACGCAGAGCTCGATGCTGCAGGTGAAGGTCTTGGCCAGATTGACGAGCTTCGCCGCCGCGCGCGCGTGAAGCCCCAGGGCGTTGACGATGACGACTTCTCCATCGGTCATGGGTGTTGCCGAAAACAGGTCACGTGGCCTGTCGGGAACCAGGAAAGTTCACGCGGCCGCCGCGCCATCGAGCATGGCCATCACTTCACGGAACAGCTCGCCGTCATCCTGGGCGCGGCGCAATCGAATCGGATTGGCCGGTTCGTTCAGCACGCTGACCAACACGCCGAGGATGTCGAGGTGAACCTGCGCGGCATCGCGGGGAACCACGAGCGTGAAAACGAGATCGACGCGGCGGTCGTCCGGCGCATCGAAGTCGATGGGTTGCGCCAGGCGCATGAAAGCCGCGAGGGGCCGCTCGCACTGCATGCGGCAGTGCGGGACCGCCACACCGTCGCCCAGACCGGTGCTGCCGAGGCGTTCGCGCGCGAGCAACTCGCGAAGCAGGAGCCTGGCGTCCACGTCGGGATTCTGCGCGGCAATAAGCTGTGCGGCCCGTTCGAGGGCCGATTTCCTCGAAGCTGCATGTAGGTCCGTTCGTGTGCAGCCGGGGTGGAGGACTGATCGAAAGTTGATCATGGTGCTCAAGTCCTTGAGGCATCCGAGCCGGGGCTACACCGTCCGCGTGCGGTGATCCGAGATCTTTTCCTTGTGTTTGAGCACCTGGCGGTCGAGCTTGTTCGACAACGCGTCGATGGCGGCGTAGAGGTCCGAGTCGTCGGCGCTGGCGAAGAGTTCGACGCCGTTCGCGTGGACGGTGGCCTCGGCCCGCTGCACCAGCTTGTCGACGGACAGGACCACGCGGACATTGGTGATGTGGTCGTAATGACGTTCCAGGCGTCCGATCTTGTTCTCGGCATAGGCCCGAATGGCATCGGTGACCTCCAGGTGGTGTCCGGAAATGTTCAGTTGCATGAAGACTCCCTGTCTGGTTTGCGGTTGACTTCTCGAGAATGTTCGGTGTCCCCCGAACCATTGGAACGCGGGGACTTCCGAGTGCCCCACAGCCGGTGCCTTCGGCTCCGGGTGTGGCCCGGCCCCACTCGACTCCCATGCAACAACCGCATCCGGTCGCTGACGCTCCTTGGATGCGTTTGTTTCATGAGAGGGGTTCCCACGACGGTCAAACCAATCTCCGCCGGTCGTTGGAGGAAGGTATCGCCATGGACTCCCGGTACTTTGCGACGGTTCGGCGCGCCACTGCTATGTTGCGTTCGCGAAGCATGGACGCAATCCTGCTGTCGCTCAATGGCCTGTTCGGATTCTCCTCGCCGACGTATCGCCTGATGAGTGCGCGGATAGCGGTGCTGGACACTTCTCCCCCGGTCGCGGTGCCGACATGGCTTGAGAAAAAGTACTTGAGCTCGAAGATTCCGCGCGGTGTCCGCATGTACTTGCGAGTCGTAACGCGCGAAATCGTCGACTCGTGCATCCCCACGGCATTCGCGATGTCCGCGAGGACGAGGGGTTTCATCGCCTCTTCGCCATGGTCGAGGAAACCGCGCTGGCGCTCGACGATCTGGGTCGCGACCTTGAGCAGCGTTTCATTGCGGTTCCTCAAGCTCTTCAGAAACCAGCGGGCATCCTGCAGGTTGTTGCGCAGAAACGCGTTGTCGGCGCTCGAATCCCCACGCCGCACCAGGCTGGCGTATTCGTCGTTGATGCGTAGCGTCGGCAGGGACTCGGTATTGAGTTCCACCAACCAGCGCCCCCTGTCCCCGTTAAAGTCCTTGCGCACGAACACGTCGGGCTCGATGTACTCGCAATCGAAGTCGCCGACCGCCGCACCGGGACGGGGGTTCAGCGATCGGATCAGTTCCATGGCCCGCCTTAGCATGTCCACTTCGAGCCCGGAACCACGCGCGAGGGCGTTGAGGTCGCCCCGTGCGAGCGTGTCGAAGTGTCGCTCGACCAGCGCGACGGCATCGTCGCGCGAGGGCGTGTCCGCGGGCAACTGGTGGAGTTGCAAAAGCAGGCACTCGCGCAGATTCCTGGCGCCGACTCCCGCCGGCTCGAACTGCTGCACGCGCGCAAGCACCGCCTCCACGCCCTCGGCGGAAACGTCCTGCCCACCGAGTGCGCCGGCGATGGATTCGGCGATGTCCTGGAGGTCGACCTGCAGCATCCCGTCGGCATCGATGGCTTCGATGATGGCTGCGGCGACAAGCTTGTCCCGTGGCGGCATCGGCGAGAGGTTCAGTTGCCACAGGAGATGATCGGCGAGGGATTCGGAAGCGGGGTTGTCGAAGTCCACGCCTTCGGGCAAGGCAAGCGATGTCGGAGTCGACGCCTGGTAGACGTCATCCCAGCTCGTGTCGACCGGGAGTTCGTCGGGAATGCCCAGATCTTCGATTGAGCCATCGTTTTCGACGTCACCTTCCGGCGCGGATTCTTCGCGGCGTTCCCATTCGGGATCGCTCCCGAGATCTTCCGTCGCGATGTCGCCGAGGCCGTCGTCTTCGGCCAGTTCGAGCATTGGATTCGTTTCGAGGGCTTCGCGTATCTCGAGGTTCAGTTCCATGGACGAGAGTTGCATCAGGCGAATCGCCTGCTGCAACTGCGGCGTCATCTTCATCTGCTGGCCGAACCTGAGCGAAAGGGACTGTTTCATTCGGCGTTCAGCGGTTGTTCCATGGACGGCGAGCGGGGACGGGCCACAGGTGGCGGCAGAGGGCGCGGCTTGCATGGAAGTACGCCTCCGCCGCCGGGGTGACGGCTAGCACTTTCTCACGCGTCAGCGGTGGGGGAACCTTCCCCGGCTGAGGGCTCCCGGTCACAGTTCGAACCGTTCTCCAAGGTATACGCTTCTCACGGTCTCGTCGGATAGTATGGCGTCGGCATCGCCGGCCGCAATAACGTGCCCGTCGTTTACGATGTAGGCGCGATCGCAGATGTCGAGTGTTTCCCTGACGTTGTGGTCGGTGATGAGGACGCCGATCCGGCGCTCCGCAAGGTCACGGATCTCGTCCTTGATGTCGGCAACGGAGATCGGGTCGACGCCGGAAAAGGGTTCGTCAAGCAGCATGAATGCGGGCTCCGCCGCGAGCGCCCGGGCGATCTCGACGCGGCGGCGCTCTCCTCCGGACAACTGTTCGCCCCTGGCGGCCTGGACGTCCGTCAGGCGAAACTCGTCCAGCAGGCGATCTACGAGCTGTCGCCGCGCCTGGCGGTCCAGATCACCTCGCAGTTCCACGACCGCCCTCAAGTTGTCCTTCACGGACAGCTTTCTGAACACGCTCGCTTCCTGTGGCAGGTAACCGATGCCGGCGCGCGCCCTCGCGTGCATCGGGGCACGGCTCAGGTCCGTCCCGTCGAGGAGGATCGACCCGGCGTCCATCCGGACCAATCCGACGATCATGTAGAAGCAGGTTGTTTTTCCTGCACCGTTCGGCCCGAGTAGCCCGACGATCTCTCCACTGGACAGGGCAATGTCCAGACCTTCGACGACGGTGCGGCCGCGATAGCGCTTTGTCAGGTTGGTTGCGGCGAGTCGGGAACTGCCGCCTGAACCGTGGTCGGGGGGGGACGTGGACACGCGTTACGGGCTGTTTTCTTGCGAGGGGTACCCCCTCGCGCTCCCCGGCTGAATGATCATTTCGACGCCTTCGTGCTCGCCGGTGGCTACCACTTTGCCCTGGCGGATGTCGTATGTGATGACGTCGCCGCGGAACTCGTCGCTGTCGCGGGTGAGGAAGGCGCGTCCGATCAGCTCGATGCGCGCATCGGCCGGGCGATAGACGATATTGGACGCGCGGGCCTCGATGAATCCTGCGCCGGGTCCCGCCTGCTGCCGGTAGTGGGCGGGGTCACCCCGCGCGTCCATCAGGGTGATCCGGTCGCCCTCGCTCTCGATGACCACCCGGTCCGCCGTTAGGCGCATCGACCCCTGGCCGATTTGCACGGAACCCGTGGCCACCACCCGTTTGGCCGGGGAGTCAGCAGATGCGCCGTCGGCCGTGGAAGACGAGAGCCCGCCGACGAGAAGATCGCCCTCCACGTTGTCGGCGCGGAAATGAATCGGTTCATCGGCGTCGTCCGGCAGGGCATGCACCTCTGCCGTGAACCCTCCCGGGGACCCTCCCGGGGACCCGAAAAGCAGTAGGGCGCACAGGAGAGGTCCGCGCCGTGCAGAAGACGCCGGTGGTTTCAGGGAATCCGTCAGTCTGGCTCGATAACGCCGTGGACCTGTCGGCCCGGTCCCGATAGCAGCTTCATCCATCCGCGTTCCATGTCGGCCTCGAATCCCGATGCCGTCGTCTTGCTGCCGGAAGTCTCGATCATAACAGCTTGGTCCGTGCGGGCGAATTGCCGCGCCGGATAGACATCGAGCACCGCCGTTGTCAGTGCGAACAGGCGTCCGTCGTCGTGCCGTCTCGTCAGTTCCACGTTATCGCGGAGCAGCAGGTGCTCTTCCGTTTCGACATCGTCGACGACCCGCTCCCGGATCTCCCCGCGCGAGGCGTTTGCCTCCCAGGGCGGCCCCGACTTCTGGCTCAGGCGGATGACCGGGTTCTCGAAATAGGTGACGCTGCGTTCCTCGAACTGCTTGATCCGGTCGGCCCGGAGCCGGTAGCGAACACCCCCGTCGGCGCCGTACCTGGTTATGGTCGCACCTTCCATGTAGATGTCGGGTTCATCCGCAAGTTCCGGGGGAAGGGGGGGAGGTGCCCGTTCGCCGGAATACATGTAGACCAGCGTCAGCACCAACGCGGATATGCCTGCGGCGGCGTATCGGCGAATCACCGGGGCCACGCATCCGCCTCGGCCAGGGCGGACGCCCAGAGTCCCTTGGCGACCAGGATGAGGTGGCAGATTTCCCGCACCGCGCCGGCGCCGCCGCCGGCCGCAGTGACGTAGTCCGCTCGCGCGGCGACTTCCGGGTGGGCCTCCCGAACCGACAGCCGCATGCCGACGCGATCGAACAGCGGCAGGTCCGGTATGTCGTCTCCGGCATGGGCCATTCGTTCCGCCATGATGCCGGACTCGCTGCACAGCCTGCCGAGGGCCGCGGTCTTGTCTTCAACGCCCTGGTAGGCGTGGGCGATACCTAGTTCGGATACGCGTCGCGCCGTGGCCCCGGAAGAGCGGCCCGAGATGACGGCGACGGGGATGCCCGCCGCCTGGAGCATCTTGATGGCCGCTCCATCCTGCGCGAAAAAAGCCTTCATCTCAGCCGCTTTTTCAGCCGCCCCTGCTCCCGCCGACAGGCCTTTGGAATCCGCGTAGTAGATGCGACCGTCCGTCATCACGCCGTCCACATCCAGGATCAGCAGGTCGACGTCCCGCGCGAGCGCGAGCGCGGACGCAGGAAAGATCTCGGTCCCGGGGTGTTTCATGCCTGGGTGTATAGCAGCACGTTGTAGCCGATCCAGGCGAGCGCCATGACGCATCCTTCAAAGCGCGTGATGATCGGTCGCGAGCCGAGTCCGTAGGCGAACAGGACGAGCAGCAGGGTCAGCGCGGCCATCATCCCGTAGTCCCGCCACAGCACCTGGATATCGAGGCCGACGGGCGCTATCAGTGCCGGCACCGCAAGTACCGCCACGATATTGAGAATGTTGGAGCCGACGACATTTCCGATGGCGATGTCCGGATGCCCCTTGATGGCCGCGGCGAGGGTTGCCGCGAGTTCCGGGAGACTGGTGCCGATCGCGATCACGGTGAGGCCGATGATCAGTTCGCTGACGCCGAGATACTCCGCGACCTCAGTGGCCGCCCAGACGAGGGTCTGCGCCGATGCGAGCAGTACGCCGAGGCCGACGATCAGGTACACGAGCGCACGCCCCATGGGCATGCCCTCGAGTCCTTCCAACTCCTCCTGGATCGCTTCGGGCAACTCAGGTTTCCGGCGCTGCGAGCGCACCAGGTGATGGATGATCAGGCTTAGTCCGGCCACCAGCAACAGCCCGTCGACCACCCCCAGGTGCAAGTCGTGAAGACACCACAACGCGAGCAGTGTCACGCCGATCAGCCAGGGCAGTTCGACTTTCAGCACTGAGGCCGCGAACGGCAGAGGCGCCAGCATCGCAGTGACACCGAGCACCAGCCCGATGTTGGCGATGTTGGATCCGATCGCGTTGCCAACTGCCAGGATGGGAGTCCCCTCGATGGCGGCGGCGAGGGCCACCAGGATTTCCGGCGCCGACGTGCCGATGGAGACGACGGTGAGGCCGATGAGTATCTTCGATGCCCCGAGGTTGTTCGCCGTCGCCGCTGCGCCCGCCACGAATCGGTCCGCACTCCATACCAGAGTGATGAAGCCGACGATCAGACCCAGGACGGGAAGCCACATAGAGGATTTCGCGGAGTGGTGACCTCAAGCATTGCAACATTGGCACTGTTGCGTCAATCGGGCGGGTCGCCGCTCGGTCCGGCAACCGTGGACGATGGGTGGACCGTGATAACCTCAACGCCGAACATGAACGCGCCCGTAGAACAATCGACGCTTGCAGACAGGATCCGCGATCACCTCGGTGCGGCCGAGGTCGAGGTCGCCGGCGAGGGGAACCGTTTCGACGTGTTTGTCGCAAGCGCGGCCTTCAGGGGCCTGAGCCGCGTCAGGCAGCAGCAACTCGTTTACGAGGCCATTGGCGACCTGATCCGCGACGGGACCGTTCACGCGGTTACCATTCGCACCGTAGTCGCGGGCGATCCCTAGTCCATGATCAACCGCCTGGACACGGCATCACGCGACTTCGATGATGCGCTGGAAAGGCTTATCCGTTGGGATGATCCGTCCCGGCGCGAAGCCGAGGAATCTGTCGCCGCAGTGCTGCGGGATGTGCGGGAGCGCGGCGACGCGGCCCTGCTCGACTACACGGCACGATTCGATGGAGTGGCCGCGCCCGCCGTAGACGCGCTGCGGATCGACGCCGGGATGCTCTCCGACTGTCGACAGCGCTTGCCCGAACCGCAGGCTGAAGCTCTCGTCACGGCAGCGCGGCGCATCCGGCGCTACCACGAACTGCAACTCCGGCAAGGTGGAGCATTCGAGTACGAGGACGGTCTGGGCAATCGGCTCGGTCAACGCCTCATGCCGCTTGACCGCGTTGGCGTTTACGTGCCCGGCGGGCAGGCCGCGTATCCGTCCACGGTCCTGATGACGGTGATTCCCGCGCGGGTGGCGGGCGTTCGCGAGGTGGCAGTCACGGTGCCGGCCCCGAACGGCGAGCGGAACGAACACGTCCTGGCGGCGCTTGACATCGCCGGCGTGGATGAAGTCTTCGCCATCGGCGGGGCGCAGGCCATCGCGGCCCTGGCCTTCGGTACCGAGACGGTTGCCAGGGTGGACAAGATCGTCGGTCCCGGGGGCGCCCATGTCGCTGCCGCCAAGCGCCAGGTGTTCGGTCCCGTGGGGATCGACAGCATCGCCGGTCCGAGCGAGGTGCTGATCGTTGCCGACGGCAGCGTGCCGGTGCACTGGACGGTGCTCGACATGTTCTCCCAGTCCGAACACGACGCGGCGGCGCAGGCACTGCTGCTTTGTCCTGATGCCGGCTACCTCGACGCCGTGGCGCACCGGATGGAAGCAGCGCTGCCGGAAATGGCGCGCGCCCGGATCATCGGGGCCTCGCTCGGCGCCCGGGGCGCGCTGATCAGGACCCGTGACCTCGACGAGGCCGTGGCCATCGCGAACCGCGTCGCGCCGGAACACCTGCAGCTCGCGGTGGCCGATCCCGAGGCGTTGCTGCCTCGCGTACGAAACGCCGGAGCGATCTTTCTCGGCGGCTATTCCGCGGAAGTATTCGGCGACTACAGCGCGGGACCGAGTCATGTGCTGCCGACGTTCGGCACCGCGCGGTACGCCTCGCCCCTGGGCGTCGCAGACTTTCTCAGGCGCAGTTCGGTCATCCGAATCGGTCGCCGGGGCGTGCCGGAGCTGGCGAGAACCGCAGCCACCATCGCGGAGGTGGAGGGGCTCGGGGCCCACGCCCTGGCGGCGCTGGCGCGACTCGACGAAAGCTGACGCCGCGCGGCATGTCGCCGGGGGAAGCGCATGACCGGAATATCGTCTCCCGGGGCTTGATCCGGGATTCCGGACAGGCGGAGGCAGTGGCGGCGCTGGACGACGTGCACCGGCGTGTCGCGAACGCCGAGACCCCGTTCTGGCCCCGGATTCTGGGACGTCGACGGAACGCCGCACCCACGGGCCTCTACCTGTGGGGCGGCGTCGGCCGCGGCAAGACCTACCTGATGGACCTGTTCTTCGAGTGCCTGCCATTCGAAGCGAAATACCGGATGCACTTTCACCGTTTCATGCGTCGCGTGCACGACGACCTCAAATCGCTGGATGGTGTGGCCAACCCGCTTAAGCATGTCGCGGAGCGCATGGCGGGGGAGGGCCGCGTGCTCTGCTTCGACGAATTCTCGGTTTCGGACATCGGCGATGCAATGATCCTCGGCGAACTGCTGGGGGGCCTGTTCGACCGCGGTGTCACCGTGGTGGCGACGTCGAACACCGAACCGTCCCGGCTGTATGAGAATGGCCTGCAGCGGCGCCGCTTCCTTCCTGCTATCGAACGCATTCGGTCGCACATGCGGACACTGCACATCGGTGACGGGGTCGATTACCGGTTGCAGGTGCTTGCGGCCGACGACACCTACCTTCACCCGGCCTCGGACGAAACGGAACGGCGCCTCGCCTCATCGTTCACCTCCCTTGCGCCCCGCGGACAGGTGGACTCGTCGATCGAAATCAACGGCCGCCTGATTCCTGCCAGGGGTTCGGGTGACGGCGCCGCCTGGTTCGACTTCCTCGATATCTGCGGCGGTCCCCGCAGCGCGAACGACTATATCGAGGTCTCACGGGAGTTCCACACGGTCCTGGTAAGCGGCGTACCGCGTTTCGACGCCGGCAGCGAGGACCTGGCGCGGCGCTTTGTTGCCCTCGTCGACGAGTTCTACGACCGGCGCGTCAATCTCGTGTTGTCGGCCGCCTGCGAAATCGGCCGTCTTTACCGTGGACACCGCCTGGAAGTGGAATTCGAGCGCACCCGGAGCCGCCTGCGCGAGATGCGTTCGGCCGATTATCTCGGACGCACCCACAAGCCCTGAGCGCGTATCCCTGAACCCGCCCGGGAACCCGCCGGGAACGTGCACGTTGGTTGCGATTGCGGGGGTCGGCCGGTAAAATCGCGCCTCCGAAATTCAGGCCCTCCGGATGAAGACCCTGAGCGCGCGTCCACAGGACGTCCAGCACGACTGGTATGTCGTGGATGCCGAGAATCAGACGCTTGGGCGTTTGGCGGCGGCGGTCGCGCGACGGTTGCGCGGCAAGCACAAGGCCTCGTATACGCCCCATGTGGATACCGGGGACTACATCGTGGTGGTGAACGCGGAGAAGGTTCGCGTCACGGGCAAGAAGCACACCGACAAGGTCTACTACCGGCATAGCGGCTACCCTGGCGGCATCAAGGCGGCACGTTTCGAAGAGATGATTGAGAAGCACCCCGAGAGGGTGATCGAGAAGGCGGTCAAAGGCATGCTCCCCCGCAATCCGCTCGGCCGGGCCGTACTCCGCAAGCTCAAGGTCTACGCGGGGTCCGAGCACCCCCACTCGGCGCAGCAGCCGAAGCCGCTGCAGTTGCAGGTCCGATAAGGCTGGTGGATAGGACTGGTGGATAGGACTGGCGGAGAGTAATCGAATGGCAGAGCCTTACAGCTATGGCACGGGTCGGCGCAAGACGTCCACGGCGCGGGTGTTCATGTCTCCCGGCAACGGCCGCATCATCGTCAACGGTCGGCCCATCGACGAGTACTTTGGTCGTGAAACAGCCCGCATGATTATCCGGCAGCCGCTGGAGGTGGCCGGCGTCGTGGATCGGTTCGATATCAGGGTTACGGTGAAAGGCGGTGGCGCATCCGGACAGGCGGGTGCGATTCGTCACGGCGTGGCGCGCGCATTGGTGGAGTACGACGAGACGATGCGCGCGGATTTGCGCCGAGCGGGTTTCATTACGCGCGATGCGAGAGAAGTGGAACGCAAGAAGGTGGGCCTGCGCAAGGCCCGCAAGCGTCCGCAGTTCTCCAAGCGTTAGTGCCGTTTCCCGTTATGGGAAAGCAACGCAACGCGCCGGTTGAGTTGAGGGAGAGGTCTCCTCTTTGAGTGATGTAGAGTCTGACGACGGCTGCCCGAACGAGGGTGACGCGGGCAACGTGGACAAGGCGCGGCGCCGTTTGCTGGTTGGATCGACCGCGGTCGTCGGTGGTATCGGCGTCGCCGGGGCGGCAGTGCCGTTTATCGCTTCCTGGAATCCCAGTGCCAGGGCACGTGCCCTGGGCGCGCCCATCGAGGTGGATATCTCGAAGTTGAAGCCGGGAGAGATGCTGGGTCCGATACCTGCCTGGCGAGGCCGCCCCGTATTCGTGGTACGGCGAACAGCCGAAACCGTTGAACGTCTTGTTTCGGAAGATGCCGACCTCGCCGATCCGGATTCGAAAAACGCCGAGATGCAACCGGTGTACGCGAAGAACGCATGGCGTTCACGGCGCCCCGAGATCGGCGTGTACCTGGGACTCTGTACCCACCTCGGCTGCTCGCCGAAGTTCCGCGGCGAGGAGGGGACGTTTTTCTGCGTTTGTCACGGGTCGATATTCGATCTGGCGGGGCGGGTGTTCAAGAACAAGCCGGCGCCGGACAACCTGCCGGTGCCGCCCTACCGTTTCGAGACGGACAACCTGATCGTCATCGGAGAGGACGAGGAGACCGCTTAGCATGGCGGAGTCTGCCGGGCGCCCGGGGAGATTACCCCTCGCAGAACGCTGGGTTCGTTTCGTCGCCTGGCTCGATGAGCGCATGCCGCTCACGGAGACCGTCGAGTACCACGCCACGAAGTACTACGCCCCGAAGAACCTGAACTTCTGGTACTGCTTCGGCGTCTTCGCCCTCTTTGTTCTCGTCGTTCAGATCGTCAGCGGTATCTGGCTGGCCATGATGTATGTGCCGGACGGGGACGGCGCGTTCGCCTCCGTCGAGTACATCATGCGCGACGTGGACCATGGATATCTCCTTCGCTACATCCACTCCACGGGGGCCTCGGCATTTTTCCTGGTCATCTACCTGCACATGTTTCGCGGGCTGGCATACGGTTCCTACCGGCAGCCGAGGGAACTCCTCTGGCTGATCGGCATGGCGATCTACCTGGTCCTCATGATGGAGGGGTTCTTCGGCTACCTGCTGCCCTGGGGGAACATGTCGTACTGGGGGGCGCAGGTGATCGTCTCGCTGGTCGGCGCGGTGCCGGTGATCGGCCCGGACCTGATGCAGTGGGTGCGAGGCGACTACCTGATGTCGGAAATCACGCTGAACCGTTTCTATTCGCTGCATGTCGTCGCGTTGCCCCTGCTGCTCGTGGGCCTCGTGTTCCTGCACGTAGTCACGTTGCATCACGTCGGTTCGAACAATCCGGACGGCATCGAGATCAAGGATCGGAAGGACGCATCAGGAAAACCGCTTGACGGCATTCCCTTCCACCCCTACTACACGGTGCACGATTTTCGTGCACTCATCGTGTTCCTGTTCGCGTTCTGCGCGGTCATGTTCTACGCGCCGGAGATGTTCGGCTACTTCATCGAGAAGCCGAACTTCGAGCAGGCCGACCCTCTGAAGACGCCTGAACACATCGCGCCGGTCTGGTACTACACGCCCTTCTACGCGATGCTGCGGGCCACCACCTTCCCGCTGTTCGGCTTGCCCGCCAAGTTCTGGGGGCTGATCGTGATGGCGGGCGCCATATTGATCCCAGCGACACTGCCCTGGCTCGATCGCAGCCGTGTTCGCTCCATTCGTCACAAGGGCGCGCTGTCCAAACTGATGCTGGCGATCTTCGTGGTCAGCTTTCTCATCCTCGGCTACCTGGGAACGATCCCCGCGTCGACCCCTGCCACGGTGGCGGCCCAGGTCTTCACGCTGCTTTACTTTTCGTACTTCCTTCTCATGCCGTGGTATACGCGCGTCGAGCGCACCGGGCCGGTTCCGGATCGGGTGACGTGAGCCTGCGAACGACCGGTTTCCTTCCGGGACCATCGGGTTTCCGCCTGTTCGGGTTGCGAGGCGTTGTCCTGGCGCTCTCCCTCATGTTCGGTGCGGGTGCCGGCGCCGCCGAGTCGGACTGGCCGTTGCGGTCGATGCAGCCGGACCTTCACGACGCGGCTTCGCTCCAGCGGGGGGTCAAGTACTACGTCAACTATTGCCTCGGGTGCCACTCGTTGAAGTTCCAGCGCTACGAACGCACTGCGGTCGACCTCGGCGTACCCGAAGAGCTCTTCCTGGAAAACCTGGTCTTCACCAACCAGAAGATCGGCGAGTTGATGGCCACCTCGATGCCCGCCGAAGAGTCCAAGGCCTGGTTCGGCGCAGCGCCGCCGGACCTCACCATGGTGGCGCGCGTTCGGGGGGTGGACTGGCTCTACAACTACCTGATGACGTTCTACATCGACGAAGATCGACCGTTCGGCGTGAACAACAAGGTCTTCCCCAATGTCGGGATGCCGAACGTCCTGATGGAACTTCAGGGAGAGCAGCGGGAAGCCGGATGCGGCCCGGAGCCTTTTGACCTGCTGGCCGGTGAAGAGGCGGTGCTGGGCGGGTTCCTGGCGTTGACGTCGGAGGATCGACAGAAGCGGGAAGAAGAGATCGGGCGGCGCAACCGCTGCGACAGCCTCGCGGTCGAGGCGGGGACGGGGATCTTGAGCGAAGGAGATTTCGACCGGGCCGTATACGACATCGTCAACTTCCTCTACTACGTGGGCGAGCCGACGCGCCTGGAACGCGAGCGACTGGGAGTCTATGTCCTCCTGTTCCTGGGTCTCCTGTTCGTGTTCGCCTACCTGCTCAATCGCGAGTACTGGAAGGACATCCACTGATCCTGCGCGAGGTGCCCATGAGTATTGTCACCAGGCGATCGTCGATGACACTGTTTTCTGATGCGGCGGACCACTACAGCCATCGCGTGCGGATGGTCGTCGCGGAAAAGGGCGTGAACGTCGACATCGTAGACGTCAGTCCGAGCAAGAAACCCGAGGACCTGGCCGAGATCAATCCCTACAACACGCTGCCTACGCTGCTCGACCGCGAACTGGTTCTGTTCGAGAGCACGGTCATCATGGAATACCTCGACGAGCGTTTCCCCCACCCGCCGCTGCTACCGGTCTATCCCGTCGCGCGGGCGCAGAGCCGTTCGCTCATACACCGCATCGAGAAGGACTGGACCAGGAACGTCGATCTCCTCATGTCCGGAAGAAGCCGTGAGCCGACGTTGGCCAGGGCGCGCAAGGAGTTGACCGAGAGCATGATCACCGTCGCGCCGATATTCGCGGACAAGCCGTTCTTCATGAGCGACGAATTCACCCTGGTCGATTGTTGCGTGGCGCCCATCCTCTGGCGGCTGAAGTACATGGGCGTCAAGCTGCCGGAGCGCCAGGCGCGCCCGATGCGCAGGTACATGCGCGAGTTATTCGCCCGCCCGTCGTTCCGGGGAAGCCTCACCGAGACCGAAATGGAAATGTACGACTGACGTGAATTCCTCCCGGCCCTACCTGGTGAACGCGCTCATCGACTGGATCTCGGACAACGACTGTACCCCCTTTGTCGTCGTTGCCGCCGATGTCGATGGTGTGGAGGTGCCCGCCGGCTACGTGGAAGCAAATCGAATCGTGCTCAATATCTCTTCGCGCGCGGTTCGCGATTTCGGCATTGCCGACGGGTTGATGACGTTCGACTCCCGCTTCGGCGGAACCCCTTTTCGCGTGGTCGTGCCTCTCGATGCGGTGATTGCCGTCTATGCCAGGGAGACGGGGCAGGGCATGGCATTCGAAGTCGGGACGGCAAACCTGCGTCCGACCGGGGATATCCCCGATACGCGTGGCCGGAAGCGACCGACCCTCACGGTGGTTCCCTGAGCCGTCGCCCGGAGTCCGCGCGGCTTGCATGGAAGTACGCCTCCTCCGCCGAACGGGGGAACGCTGGCACTTCCTTGCGCGTCAGCGGTCGGGGAAGCTCCTTTTCTCATGAGGGACACCTCTTGTGAGGGACACCCTCTCGCTCCCGGGGCTGAAGGCTCTAATCGACGTACTCGAACACCTTGACGACTTTCTGGACGCCGAAGACCGACCGCGCGATTTCGGCCGCCGCGTCGCCTGCCTGCCGGGGGAGGGTACCCATGAGGTAGATGACGCTGTTTTCGACCACCACCTTGATAAGGTTCGCGTCCACGTTCTCGTCGCTCAAAAGTGCCGTCTTGACCTTTGTCTTCATCCACTTGTCGTTGGTCCGGACGCCGATGTTGGTGGGCGGCGCCACCTCGATTTCATTGTGGATCTTCCGCACTTTCCGTACCCGCTCGGCAGCCTCCTGTGCCGCGGTCTTGAGTTCCTCCGTCGGGAGTTGCCCCGCCAGCAACACCACCCCGTCCACGCTGACGACGATGAGGTGAGCGGGCTTCAGGCGCTCGTCAGCCTTGATTTCCCGCATGACGACGTGCTCGATACCGACATCGTCGATCAACGCGCCGGTCGTGCGTTTGCGAAGGTCTTCGCTTGCGCAGGACGTCAGCAACAGCAGGCCGGCGCAGAAACTAGCCCGCATATCCCGCCAATCAGCTTCCCGTGAACGCATCTGCCACCCATTCGATTCGTCTGCCAAAGTTTGTCCTCGACACCGATACCACGTCAAACCGCGTCGGATCGGTGTCGTATTCCGGGTGCGCCTGGAGGAAGGACGCGGCGGTCCTCGTCAGGCGCCGCCGCTTCGCCGCGTCGACGGAATGAACCCCGTCGAGCCACGACCCGGGACCCCGGTAGCGTACCTCGATGAATACCACCACCGGCCCGTCGCGCATGACGAGATCGATCTCGCCGTACGGCCGCGAATAGTTCCGGGCGATGGTCTCGAGGCCGTGCCGTTCGAGGTGACGCCGCGCCTTGCGCTCGGCACGTTTACCGGCCCGCTGTCGCCAGGTCCGCATTGCCCGGTTCGGTTGCTCCAACCGGCGCGAGGGGTTCGAACCGGCCGTTCTTGACGAGCGCCCACACGGGCTCCCGCCGGATGACGCCGTCGGTGCCCAGCGCAAGAATGCCGGTGCTACCCATGATCCTGGTGTCCGTGAAGGTGGTCAGCCGGGTCATCTGGTTGACCAGTCGGTAAGCGTCCAATCCGAATGCGAACAGCGTATCCGCGGTGCCGTGATTGTTCGGAAACGCCTCGCGCAACTCCGACTTGATCTGCGGTGGAAACAGGCGCCAGGGCATGTCGCAGATTCGAAGAAGTTCCAGGTCGTCCGGGTTTGTCACGTCGCGTCCTGCCTGGGAGGACACGTAGACCGGCAGGTCTGAAGCGAAGTGGAAGGCGAGCGCCGGCTTGAGGGATGCCAGTTGGCTGCCTTCGACCAGGGCGATGACCGCGTCGACATCCGACCGGCGCCGGGGCGTGAACTCGATCTCGTCTCCAACAAGGCGCTCGATTTGTGCATGCCGTTGCTTGCTTGCTTCGATGAGAAGCGTTTCTCCCACGACCGCGGTCACGTCACTCCCCTCCACAAAAACGCCGGTACTCACCAATCGCGATCCTTCGCCATTCACTGGCCGTTGTCGTTCCGCCCCTGCCGGCCGGGGCCCGAGCTGCTCGGACAGCACCGCAAATGCCCGGGCAGTCCAGTTCTCGGGGTTGCGCAGCACGATCACGCGGCGCCAGCCGTCCGCCACGACGCGATTCGCGATCGCCCGCGCCTCGTCTTCCACGGTCAGTGCGAACTGGATCGGATGCGCTCGCCTCGTCTCCGAGACTGCAACGGTATTCAGGGTGAGCGTGGGTATGACCGGGTCGAGTGTCCACATGTCGGCAACGTGCTCCTTCGACAACGGGCCAACCATGGCGTCCGCGCCGTCCCGCTGCGCTTCACGGTAGAGCGCCGCAATGGGCGCCGTGGTGGTGTCGTACAGATGGATCGACTGTCGGGACGTCGCCCCCGAAAGGAAGTAGGCGGACAGGAATCCGTCGCGGACGGTTTCCCCGGCACTCTTCAGGCGGCCCGCGAACGGGAGGAAAAGGGCGATGCGGGCAGGGCCGGGATCCGTGCCGGCGAGCGTTGGCGGAACGAAACGCGCGGCGGCATGGTTCGGGTGATCCAGGCGCCAGCGTCGCCAGGCAGTCCGCTGGCCCTGGGTCGTGAGCGCCCCGTTGACCGCGTCGACGAGCCGCCACCACGCCCTTTCCGAAGGGTCCCGGGCCTCACGAAGGCGGCCGGCAACGCGGTGTCCCGGAACGCGTCGGGCGTGGTGCCACGCCGCTGCGATCATTGATCTCGCCAGGTCGCCGTTGGTGGCGGATGCATCGACATCCTGCGCCGCAATAGCGAGCGTCGCCGATGCGGTGGCATAGTCTCCCCTGGCGGCGTGGATTCGGGCGAACAGCAAAGCGAGACGCGAGTGTTGTCCCGCGTTCCCGGGTTTGGCCGCCGCGGCCCGTTCTTCAGCGGCCGTGAGTCTCCCCAGGCTGAGCAGGATCTCGGCGTCGACGAACGTCCACTCGAATCGTCGGAGGGGAGAGACGGACTTCTCGGCATCGACCCGGCGCAGCTCTGCGGCGGCCGCCGCGGGGTCTCCCCGCGCCAGTAGCTGCCGGGCGCGCTGGATCGGGTCTGCGACGATTTCCCGCTCGTCGGTGACATCGTCGACGCTCGGCACGCGTGGCCCGTCTTCGCCCTGTGATTGACAGCCCGCGATTGAGACAATCACGCAGGCCGACAGGCAGATCGCTAACGGGATCTGGAGCGGGACGATGACAGCTTTGCGAAACACCGGTTGCCTGTTCGTTGTGGCGACCCCTATTGGAAACCTTTCGGACATCACCGCGCGAGCGGTCGATGCCCTCAAGAAGGTTGAGATTGTGGCCTGCGAAGATACCAGACGTTGCCGTACCCTGTTGCGCCAGGTCGGTGCCGTGCCCGCCGAACTCGTCAGTCTGCACGATCAGAACGAAACGGCGGCGAGCCGCCGCGTCCTGGCACGACTGGAGGGCGGTTCGGACGTCGCGTTGGTATCGGACGCCGGGACTCCCCTGCTGTCGGACCCCGGATTCGAACTCGTGCGCCTGGCGTTTGGCGAGGGTATCAGGGTGATCCCCATACCGGGTGTCAGCGCGGTCACGGCTGCCGTATCGGCATCCCCCGTCGCCACCAGCCGCTTTACGTTTGAAGGGTTCCTCCCGGCGCGGCCGCAGCGCCGGCGCGCAGTGTTGTCGAGCATGCTGGCGCGGTGCGAGGCGACGGTATTCTTCGAAGCGCCGCATCGCATAGGAGACACCCTGGGCGACCTGCTCGACCTGGGGGCAGAGGAACGCGAGATCGTCGTCTGCCGGGAACTCACGAAGATGTTCGAAACCATCGTTCACGGTACGGTTGCCGAGGTCGCCGACGAGATCGAGACGCATAAGGGAGAGTTCGTCTGCATCCTCGCTGGCGTTGGCGAAGAGAGCCCGTTGCTGTCTGCCGGCGAGGTCCTTCGCGTGCTGCTGGAGGAGTTGCCTCCCTCACGCGCCGCGCGCGTCGCCGCGCGGCTGACGGGCGCCGACCGGGCGGAGTTGTATCGGCAGGCCGTCACGCTGACCCGGTAGGCCCGGCCTTGCGCGACTCAGTGGTATCGTAGGCCGTCGAGCTGGCCAGGCAGCCGTCGCGTCTTCTTCGGGAGGCGTGAAGGAAAGTCCGGGCTCCACAGGACAGGGCGCCAGGTAACTCCTGGGGGGCGCGAGCCCACGGAAAGTGCAGCAGAGAGCAGACCGCCCGCCGTTCTCGGCGGGTAAGGGTGAAAGGGTGCGGTAAGAGCGCACCGCGTTCGGCGGTAACGCCGGCGGCTAGGCAAACCCCGCCCGGAGCAAGGCCAAATAGGGATCTTTACGCGTGGTCCGCGCTGGATTCGGGTAGGCCGCTAGAGGCGATCGGCGACGGTCGCCCCAGATGAATGGTTGCCCACGACAGAACCCGGCTTATCGGCCGGCTCGACTCCTTCCATTTCAAGTTGCGCGACGCGCTTTTCCGCTTGACGCCCCTGCGCATGGGATTTATCGTCGGGGGCTTGAGTAGGAAAAAGTGGGAAAAAGTAGGCTAAATGCGGTATACAGGGTACACGATGTGTACTGAAGGGTAGCCGACGCTCGTTAACTACCATGTTCCGGGGCAGCAATTCAGTCACGCTCGACGCCAGGGGCCGCATGGCTCTGCCGGCGCGTTTTCGCCAGGTCGTGCTCGAGCGTTTCGACGGACAGGTCGTCGTCACGATCGACCTGCACGAGCGATGTCTGCTCCTGTATCCGCTCCCCGAGTGGGAGGAAATCGAATCCAGCCTGCAGTCGCTGGCCAACATTCGGCCCTCCGCGCGCGCCATCCAGAGGCTTCTCATCGGTCACGCCACGGATGTCCAGCTCGATGGCCATGGCCGGGTGCTGCTGCCTCCGACCTTGCGCGAGTTCGCCGCACTGGAGAAGCGGCTTATCGTGTTCGGGATCGGCCGGAAGATCGAAGTCTGGTCCGAGGAGCGTTGGCGCGACCGCGAAGAAAACTCGCGCTCCATGGCCTCTGAGGTGACCTTGGAATTGACGGATTCGGCTGGTCTGGATGCCCTGTCCATCTGATGCGGTCGTGATGCAATGCCCCATACCCCCGTATTGCTGGACGAGATCGTGTCGGCGGTGACGACGGACGTATCGGGCAGGTACGTCGACGCGACCTGCGGCGGCGGCGGTCACAGCCGGGCGCTGCTCCGCGGCCTGAGGCCGGAGGCGAGACTCCTGGCGTTGGACCGCGACGAGGAGGCGGTCGCTCGGGCGCGAAGCCTGGCCAGGCTGGATTCCCGCGTGGCGGTCGAGTGTGCATCGTTCTCGCGCATCAACGAGGTGACCCGCCGGCGCGGGTTTCAGCCGGTCACCGGCGTCATGATGGACATCGGCATCTCGGGATACCAGTTGGAGGATCCCGATCGCGGGTTCAGCTACATGCGTGACGGACCGCTCGACATGCGGATGGACCGCAAGCAGGGCGTGACCGCCGCGCAGTGGCTCAATTCCGCGGAAGAGGAAGACCTGGCCGAAGTGTTTCGACGCTACGGCGAAGACCGCCACGCGGCCCGCATAGCGCGCGCGCTTGTCAGGAGGCGACCGCTGGCGAGGACCCTGGACCTTGTGAGCGCGATCCGGGAGGGGGCCACAGGGGAGAGAGTGGTCCGGGAGAGGGTGATGGGGCGCCAGTTGCATCGCCAGACGCTCGCACGCGTGTTTCAGGCGGTACGGATGCACGTGAACGACGAGGTTGACCAACTCGACGAAGGATTGAACGCGGCGTTCGAGTGTCTCGACCTGGGGGGCCGTCTCGGAGTGATTTCCTTCCATGGCATCGAGCACCGCATGGTGCGGCGACGTTTTCGCGCCTGGGTGCAGGGCGATCCGGTGTTGAGGCGCGTGTCAATTCCGGGGGAACCGGGCGGCGGTGCCCGTCACATCCTGCGGAATGCGCGGCCATCGGGGGCGGAGGTCGCGGCCAACCCCCGCGCGAAGAGCGCCATGTTGCAGGTAGTGGAGAAGTGCGCTTGAAGCGGGCGAAAGCAAGGCAATGGATCTTCGGGGCGGTGATCTGCGCGGCGGCGGCTGCTTCTGGCGTGCAAGTCGCCGGCAAGGCCAACGAAATGCGGGCCGCCTATACGCGGTTAAGTGAAGAGCAGGCGCGTCGGGATGCATTGCTCGAGGAATACAGCCGCCTGATATTGGAGCGCGGAACGCTTTCGTCGTACCGAAACGTGGATCGAATCGCGAACGATGTGTTGTCCATGCATTTCCCGGAGGAGGTCAACTGGATCCCGCAGTGAAGTGGCGCCACTACATGCTGGTCGCGTTTTTCATGATTTCGGTCGTGGGGCTGCTGGCACGTGTCGCTTACCTGAGCGTGACCGAACGGCGGGATTTCCTCAAGCAGAGGGGCGAGGCCATTGCCGTGCGAACAGTGAGCATCCCTGCGCATCGGGGAGTCATCTACGACCGGCATGGCGAACTCCTGGCGGTCAGTACGCCGGTCCACTCGATCTGGGTGGATCCTGGCGAGACAGCCCTCTCGGCCAATGAGTTGGCCACGCTCGGTGAGGTCTTGAGAGTTTCGCCCGCGGCGCTCGAACGCCGCATGGCCAACTCGGGCAGGCGATTCGCGTATCTCAGACGACACGTCAGTCCGGAGATCGACCGGGCCGTCCGGGAACTGGGCATCGACGGGGTGCGATCCCTTTCCGAGTACAGGCGCTTCTATCCCGCCGCCGAGACCACGGCGCACATCGTGGGCATGACGAACATCGACGATGTCGGCCAGGAAGGCATCGAGTTCACGTTTGACTCTCTGCTCAAGGGAAAGCCGGGCAGCAAACGGGTATTGCTCGACAACCACCGCCGCACCGTGGAGGAACTGGGATTTCTCGACCGGGACATCGGCAATGACATCACCGTGAGCCTCGATCTCCGACTGCAGTTCTCGGCCTATCGCGAATTGAAGTCGGCAGTCGAACACAACAACGCGGAGTCAGGGTCGCTGATCATGCTCAATGCCCGCACCGGAGAGATCCTGGCGCTCGCGAACCAACCTTCCTACAACCCGAACAATACGGCGGAACGGGGATCGAAGGGTGTTCGCAACCGGGCCGTGACAGACGCGTATGAGCCGGGGTCGACCGTCAAGCCGCTCACCGCCCTGGCCGCCCTGGAAAGCGGTCGATATACGTCGGCAACAACCGTGGATACGTCGCCGGGCCATGTCCGGGTGGGAAGGAAACTGATCGAGGATCCCAGCAATCGCGGCGTGATCACGCTTTCACAGGTGCTGGCGAAGTCGAGCCAGGTCGGGATCACGAAGATCGCCCTGGATCTGCCTGAGGACGCGGTTTTCGACGTCATGGTACGCGCGGGATTTGGCGAGTCACCGGGATCGGGCCTGCCGGGAGAGACGTTCGGCGTGCTCACTTCCCAGGACCTGGACAAGCCGATCGGCCGCACCACCCTGGCATACGGGTACGGCCTGACGGTCACACCGATGCAGCTTGCGCGGTGCTATCTGACGCTGGCGTCGGGCGGCGTCAGGCGTTCGGTGGGCGTGCTCAAGCAGACGGTGGACCTGGCGGGCATCCGGGTGTTCGAAGAGGGTCATGCGCACGAGGTCTCGCGGATGCTGGAGCAGGTCGTGAGCACAGTGGGCACAGCGCCGAAGGCGGCGGTCCGCGGCTATCGCGTAGCGGGAAAGACGGGAACCACGCGCAAGGTTTCCGCGGGCGGATACGATGACGGACGGCACGTTGCCCTGTTTGCGGGTTTCGCGCCGGTGGCCGATCCGAGAATCGTCCTGGTCGTGGTCATCAATGAGCCCCGGGGCGTGGCGATCGGCGGCGGCAGCGTCGCGGCACCGGTTTTCGCGCGGGTCATGGCGCGCGCGCTGCGCATTCTTGGCGTTGCCCCCGACCATCTCGCTCCGGCCACCCCACAGTCGACGCTCGCGGCATCGCTTCTGGCCCGGCCCCGCTCCCCGACCGCGCAACAACCGCCCGCGGTCGCTGGTGCTCCCGAGAGGCGTTCGTTCCGTAAAGGCGCCCCGCGGCCGGCGCCGATCGGCGCCGCCCGCGGCCCGGACCAACTCGTCGACCATGCAACAACCGCCCCCGGTCGCTGGCGCTCCCGGACACGGTTGTTCCATGCGAGTGCCCCGCGGCCGGCGCCTTCGGCCCCGCCCGCGGCCCGGCCCCGCTCGTCGACCATGCAACAACTGCCCCGGCTCGCTGAACGCTCCCCGAGACACTTGTTCCATGGAGGTGGCATGGCATGACATCAGCCAGAACCCTCGACCAACTCCTGGGCATGGGTGGGGCGACTGTCGTCACGGGCGTCGCCAACGACTCGAGGCGGGTATCGGCCGGGAATCTGTTCCTCGCATGTGCGGGTGACGTGGATGACGGGCATCGCCACGTCGAAGAAGCGGTTTCCCGCGGCGCCGCGGCGGTGTGTTCGGAGCGGCCTGTCGCCGCTTGTGTACCAAACGTCGTGATGAGCGACCTCCGGGTTCGCCAGGGAGAAATAGCGGCACGCTACTTCGGCGATCCGAGTGCCGCCCTCACCTGCATCGGCGTCACGGGCACCAACGGAAAGACATCGGTCGCCTATCAGTGCGCTTCGCTGCTGGACGATACGGCATACATGGGCACCATCGGGTGGGGCGACATCGCGCGCCTGTCTCGGAGCAAGTTGACCACGGAAGACGCGGTCACCGTCCAGCGTCGGCTCGGGGCCATGCGAGGCGGAGGCCACACGCGCGTGGCGATGGAAGTCAGTTCGCATGCGCTGGAACAGAATCGCGTCGCGGCCGTGCGTTTCGACATCGCGGTGCTCACCAACCTGACGCGCGATCACCTCGATTACCACGGCACGATGGAACGCTACGCGGCGGCGAAGCGCCGGCTGTTCGAGATGCCCTCCCTCGGCACCGTCGTCCTCAATCTGGACGACCCTTTCGGTCGAGGCGTGGCCGCGGAAGTCGAGGCCAGGACGATTGGCTACGGCCTGTCGCCGAATGCTGCGGTCTCGTGGTCGGAACCAGGCTTTCATCCGCACGGCATAACGGGTCGATGGCACACGCCCTGGGGCGATAGCCGTTTCTGGTTGCCGCTTCACGGGGAGTTTTCCCTGTACAACGCTGCCGCAACCCTGTCTGTGGTGTGTCTCGCGGGCAAGCCGTTCGACGACGCCGTGGCCCAGATGCGTTGCATGATGCCGGTGCCGGGCCGGATGCAGCGCGTGGCGTCACCGAACTGTTCGGGTCCGGTGGTCTTCATCGACTACGCCCACACGCCGGCGGCGCTCTCTGCGGCGCTTGCCGCAGTGCGCCAACACCTTCGGGGCCGTCTCATATGTGTATTCGGCTGCGGCGGGAATCGCGATCCGGGCAAGCGGCCCATGATGGCGATGGCCGTGGAGGAGGGCGCGGACTCGGCGATCGTGACGTCGGACAATCCCCGTACCGAGAATCCGGAGTCGATCATCTCGGATATCGTGGCCGGCTTCACTTCGCCCGGCTTCTACACCGTCGAGCCGAACCGGACGGCAGCGGTGAGGATGGCCGTCGAGCGCGCCGGGGCTGGCGATGTCGTGCTGATCGCGGGCAAGGGCCACGAGGACTTCCAGGACCTTGGGAACGAACGGATCCCGCACAGCGACCTGCGTTTCGCGCAGGCCGCCCTCGATGGGAGGAGGGTGTAGGTGCTGCTGCGCTTCACCGAGTACCTGGCCGAGTACGTTGGCGTCTTTGGCGTGTTCCAGTACATCACGTTCCGCACCATGGTGAGCGCCTTGACCGCGCTGGCGGTATCGCTCGCGGTCGGGCCGCTCATGATTCGCAAGCTCGCCCATTTCCAGATCGGCCAGACCGTGCGCGAGGAGGGGCCGGAGACCCACTTGCAGAAGGCCGGCACCCCGACGATGGGCGGTGCCCTGATTCTCGTGACGACGTTGCTGACGACGGTCCTGTGGTGCGATCCGTCCAACCGGCACGTCTGGATCGTGTTGGCGGTGACGCTGTGCTTCGGCGTGATCGGCTGGTACGACGACTACCTCAAGGTGTCGAAGGGAGACGCGAAGGGCCTCTCGGCCAGGTGGAAGTACTTCTGGCAGTCCGTCGTCGGCCTCGCGGCCGCCGTCATCCTCTACGAACTCGCCGCGACCGCATCCGACACCAGCCTCATCGTCCCCTTCTTCAAGCAGGTGGCCATTCCGCTCGGCGTGGGGTTCGTCGCGATTGCCTACCTGATGGTGGTCGGCATGAGCAATGCGGTCAACCTCACGGACGGGCTGGACGGCCTTGCCATTCTCCCCGCGGTGATGGTGAGCGCCGGACTGGGTTTCATCGCCTACCTGGCCGGACACGTCGAGTTCGCGAGCTACCTGCAGATTCCCTACGTCGCGGGTGCGGGTGAGCTGGCGGTGTTCTGCGGCGCGCTCATCGGCGCCGGTCTCGGTTTTCTCTGGTTCAACACCTATCCGGCGCAGGTGTTCATGGGTGACGTGGGTGCCCTTGCGCTGGGAGCGGCGCTTGGACTGGTCGCCGTCATCATCCGCCATGAGATCGTTCTGCTCATCATGGGCGGTCTGTTCGTGCTCGAAACCGTTTCCGTGATCATGCAGGTGGCATCGTTCAAGACCACCGGCAGACGCGTTTTCCGAATGGCGCCGATTCACCACCATTTCGAGCTCAAGGGCTGGCCCGAACCCCGGGTCATCGTGCGATTCTGGATCATTGCCCTGGTGCTGGTGCTCATCGGCCTTTCGACCTTGAAGATCCGATGACGGGGCAACGGACGCTGATCATCGGCCTGGGGGCGACAGGATATTCCTGCCTCAAATCCCTCCATGGGCGCGTACCCGTCGCGGTCTGCGACACGCGGGCGAATCCACCCTACCTCGATGTGGCGCGGACCGAATTCGCCGACACGGCGCTTCTGGAGCCGGCGGCGGTGAATTTCGACGACTTCGATCGTGCCGTCATCAGCCCCGGCATCGGACTCGATCATTGTCTCGCCCGGAGAGCGCGTGACGCGGATCTCGAAATCCTGGGAGACATCGACCTGTTCCTGGACCTCGCCAAGGCGCCGGTCATTGCCATCACGGGCACCAATGGCAAGAGTACCGTGGCATCGATGGTCGGGAAGCTCCTCGACTGCGGATCGGGGAGGGTCCGGGTCGGCGGGAACCTCGGCGTTCCGGCGCTCGACCTGCTCGACCCGCATGGAAGTACGCCTCCGGCGACGGAGGCAATGCCGGCACTTCCTCACGCGTCAGCGGTCGGGGAAGCTCCCCCGGCCGAAGGCTCTCTTCTGCGAGGGGCATCCCCCTCGCGCTCCCCGGCTGAAGGCTCTCAAACCGACTGGTATGTGCTCGAACTGTCCAGCTTTCAGCTCGAGCGAATGGGCGCCGGAGCGTTCGATATAGCTGCCGTGCTGAACATCAGTGCGGACCACCTTGATCGCCATGGCTCCTTCGACGCATATGTGCGGGCCAAACGCCGCGTTTATCTTGGTTGTCGCGCGGCCGTCTACGACGGCAGTGATCCCCACACGAGGCCGCCCCTGGAAATCCCCGCCATCGCCCTCAATGGATGCCCGAACTGGCGGGTGGCCGGGGATGAAGTGATCATCGACGGTGCGGCATTCCCGCTTTCGGCTTTCCAGCTCGGAGGGCGGCACAACGCCTACAACGTTCTCGCAGCGTGCGCAATCGCCTCGCTGACTGGAAGCGGTGCCGGGCCTCGGCGGCTGTTCGACTTTCCCGGACTTCCGCACCGCTCGGCGTTCGTGGGTTCGGTGGGTTCGGTGCGCTGTATCGACGACTCAAAGGCAACCAACGTCGGTGCCTGCGTGGCCGCGCTCACTGGATTCGGCGGGGAAGACCGGGACATCGTGCTCATCGCCGGGGGTGACGGCAAGAACGCTTCTTTCGAACCCCTGAAGGACCCGGTCGCGCGCCATGCGAGACACGTCGTGCTGATCGGGCGGGACGCGCCCCGCATCGAAGCCGCGCTGGCCGGCATCGTGCCCGTCAGCCGCGCCAGCGACATGGATCGAGCCGTCGCGAAGGCATTGGCGGCGGCCCGCGGGCGGGGAACCATCCTGTTGTCGCCGGCCTGCGCCAGCTTCGACATGTTCGACAGCTTCGAGGCCCGTGGCGACGCATTTCGAGCGGCGGTCGACAGAGCGGCAGGTACGCATGGTTGACCGGTTCGGCACAACCGTACTGATGGCGTGGTTCACCGCGCTTGCTGCCGGCGTCGTGATGGTGGCGTCGGCCGCCACGGCGAATTCTTACGTGGTGCGGCATTGCGTCTTCGTCGCGGCGGCGCTTGCCGTGTTCGCGGCGATCGCGAACATCCCGCTCCGCCTCTGGGAAGCGTTGCATCGCTGGTGCCTGGTCGCCGCCATCGCGCTCTGTGCGGCGGTGCTCATTCCCGGGATCGGTCTCGAGGCGGGCGGGGCCCATCGCTGGATCTGGCTCGGCGCCTTCACCCTGCAGCCTTCGGAGTTGGCGAAGTTCCTGCTGGTGGTTTACCTGGCGGCGTACTTTGCCCGCACGGGGGATGCGGTACAGGACGACATCTGGGCATTCCTGCGGCCGCTGGCGTGGGCGGGCGTTCTCGCGGGCCTGGTGCTGATCGAGCCCGATTTCGGCACCACGCTGCTCCTGGTCCTGCTGACCGGAGGACTCATGTTGCTCGCTGGAGCGCGGCTGCGGCACTTCCTTGGCGTAGCGGGCGCGGCCGCGGTGGGTCTCATCGTTCTCCTGCGACTGGAGGTCTACAGGGAGGAGCGGCTGGTCGCGTTCCTGGATCCCTGGTCCCTGCCGCACAGCGGCGGATACCAGTTGACGCAGGCGCTGATCGCTTTCGGTCGCGGTGAATGGCTCGGTGTCGGGCTCGGCGAAGGCGTGCAGAAACTCGCCTATCTGCCGGAGGCGCACAACGACTTCATTTTCGCGGTCGTCGCCGAAGAACTCGGGCTGATCGGCGCCGGCGCCCTCATCGTGCTGCTTGCGTTCCTGGTGCTTTGCACGTTCTCCATCGCGCGCGCCGCCGCGGATCGGGGAAGGTTGTTCGGGGCCTACCTCGCCTATGGCGCGGGCCTCGTGATCGGTGCCCAGGTGCTGATCAGTGTCGGTGTCAACACCGGCGTCCTGCCCACCACGGGCCTGACGTTGCCGTTCATCAGTTTCGGCGGCAACAGCCTGCTCGTGTGCACGGCGCTGCTGGCGCTCGCTTTCAGGACCCATCTGGAGGGCGATAACCTTGGGAGGCGGTGAGTTGGACGCGAGAATGCGCCGCGTCAGGAGAATTCACTTCGTCGGGATTGGCGGTTCCGGCATGTGCGGCATCGCGGAAGTCCTCCTGAACCAGGGCTACACCGTTACGGGTTCCGACATGGCGCGTTCCGCCAATACGGAACGCCTGGCGAAACAGGGCATTCCCATCGACATCGGCCACGGAGGCGACAGCGTGCGGGAAGCCGACGTGGTCGTGGTTTCGGCCGCGATAAGCGGGAATAACCCCGAGGTGGTCATGGCGCGGGAGGAACGCGTGCCCGTGGTGTCCCGCGCGGCGATGCTGGGCGAACTCATGCGATACCGGCACGGCATCGCGGTTGCGGGCACGCACGGCAAGACGACCACCACGAGCCTGATCACCGCGATTTTTCAGCGTGCGGGCCTGGATCCCACCTATGTGATCGGCGGGCTGCTGAAGGGCGAAGGGCGCAACGCCAGGCTGGGGGCAGGGCGCCATATCGTCGCGGAAGCGGACGAGAGCGATGCCTCGTTCCTGTTCCTGCAGCCCATTGCCGCCGTCGTTACGAGTATCGACCGGGACCACCTTTCGTACTACCGCAACGACTTCGAACGTCTCAAGCGCGCCTTCCTCGATTTCGTCGGCCGGCTGCCCTTCTACGGCGTGGCGGTGGTTTGCGTGGACGACGACAACGTGCGTTCCATGATCGGCGATTTTGCCCGGCCGGTGCTGACCTACGGGCTGCGCGAAGGTGCGGACTTCCGGGCGGTGAACGTGGTGCCAGGGGGGATGCGCTGGACCTTTGCGGCCACGCGGCCGAGCGGTTCGGACCTCGATATCGAAATACCGATGCCGGGGATGCACAACGTTTCCAACGCGCTCGCCGCGATCGCGATCGCGACGGAGGAGGGCGTTTCCGACGACGACATCATCGACGGCCTCAAGTCTTTCAAGGGCGTGGGCCGGCGGTTCGAAGTCGGGTCTCGCGTGGTCAACGGAAAGTCCATCACGCTGATCGACGACTACGGGCACCACCCGACGGAAGTGAGGGTGGTTATCGAAACGGCGCGCAGCGTCTGGCCCGAACGGCGCCTGGTGATGGTCTACCAGCCCCACCGTTACACGCGCACCCAGGAGTTGTACGACGACTTCGTCGAGGTGCTTCTGCTTGTCGACCTGTTGCTGGTCGTAGAGGTGTATGCGGCCGGCGAAGACGTGATCGCGGGCGCGGACGGCCGCGCGCTGTGCCGCGGCGTGCGGCGCTTCGGCGGCATGAATCCCCTGTTCGCCGCGACGCCCCAAGAGGCACTGGAACTGCTGGGGTCGCTGCTCCGGGACGACGACGTGCTGATCGTTCAGGGCGCGGGCAACGTGAGCCGGGTCTCCCGGGGACTGGAGGAGCCTTCAGCCGGGGAGCGCGAGGGGGGCGCCGCTCGCAAGAGAGAGCCTTCAGCCGGGGAGCGCGAGGGGGGCGCCGCTCGCAAAAGAGAGCCTTCAGCCGGGGAGCGCGAGGGGGGCGCCGCTCGCAAAAGAGAGCCTTCAGCCGGGGAGCGCGAGGGGGGCGCCGCTCGCAAAAGAGAGCCTTCAGCCGGGGAGCGCGAGGGGGGCGCCCCTCGCAAAAGAGAGCCTTCAGCCGGGGAAGGTTCCCCGACCGCTGAGGCGTCAAGGAAGTGACGGCATTCCCCGTGGTCGGCGGCGCACTTCCAGGCAAGGAGTCGGACTATGCGAATTAAGTCATTGTTGGCGGTGTCGATGCTGATTGCGGTCGTTGGAGCGGGTGCGGCCGCCGTGTGGCGCTTTCTCGACACGCCCCTCGAACTCGCGAGGATTGCGGGTGACCTCACGGAGATCGAGCGGCAGGAGATTCGGGCCGCCGTACGCGAAACCCTGGATTCGGCCGCAACCGGCGTGGCTGACGCGGTTGAAGCGATCGACGCGCTTGGCTGGACACGGAATACCCGGGTTCGGCTCATCGGGTCGGGCGCACTTGACGTGTCGGTAGAGCGAGAGTCGCTCGCCGCCCGGTGGGGCAATGCCGAATACGTGACGGCGGCCGGAGAGGTCGTTGGGGCGCCCGGCCCCCCGGATCGGGAAGGGGCGCTCCCGAGACTGTCCGGGACCCTTTCCACCAGCGGCGAGGCGATGCAGGTATACGGCAAGTTGAACGCCCGGCTGGCGGATATCGGGCTCACGTTGAAGTCCCTCGAAGAAACCAAGGTGGGTGGTTGGCAATTGGTGGTGGAGGACGACGTCACCGTGCTGCTCGGTGCCGAGGACATCAACGACCGCCTCGAGCGGGTACTGGCCGTGTATGCGAACGCGTTGACCCAACGGATGGACGACGTCGATCGAATCGACGCCCGCTACGGCAGTGGGGTCGCGGTTCGCTGGCGGGATGAACTGACGGAAGAAGCAGTCGCATGGAACCCGGGCCCGGGAGCGCGCTAGCGATCATGGACGGAGGAAATCCCATGTGGCAAGGAGCCTTCAGCCGGGAGCTTTCCCGACCGCTGACGCGTAAGGAAGTGCCGGCGTCCCCCCATCTGCGGAGGCGTACTTCAATGGAAGCAAGACGAGGTACCGATAGTGGCGGACAACGGTAGAAAGAAAATCATCGGACTGGACATAGGCACGAGCAAGGTGGCTTCCCTGGTCGGTGAGGTCAGGCCCGAGGGTGGCATCGAGGTCGTGGGCATCGGTTCACACCCTTCCACAGGGCTGAGAAAGGGCGTCGTGGTGGATATCGAATCCACCGTCCAGTCGATTCAGCGAGCGATAGAGGAAGCGGAACTGATGGGCGGGTGCCGAATCGAGTCCGTCTACGCCGGCATTGCCGGCGGCCATGTCCGTAGTCTCAATTCGCACGGCATCGTCGCCATAAGCGACAACGAGGTGGGCCAGCAGGATGTCGACCGGGTTATCGACGCTGCCGGCGCGGTCGCGATTCCGGCGGATCAGAAGATACTGCACGTTCTGACGCAGGAATACGTCATCGACAGCCAGGAGGGCGTAAAGGAGCCTCTCGGCATGTCCGGCGTGCGGATGGAAGCGAAGGTCCACCTCGTGAGCTGTGCGGTGAACGCGGCGCAGAACATAGAGAAGTGCATCGGGCGGTGCGGACTTGCGGTCAACGAAGTGGTCCTGGAGCAACTGGCGTCCAGCTATTCCGTGTTGACGGAAGATGAACGTGAGTTGGGCGTGTGCCTCGTCGACATCGGGGGCGGCACGACCGATATCGCCGTCTTCACCGATGGCGCGATTCGCCACACCGCCGTCATTCCGATCGCCGGTGCCCAGATCACCAACGACATCGCGATGGCGCTCCGGACACCGACGAGGCATGCCGAGGAAATCAAGATCAAGTATGCGTGTGCCCTGAACAAGCTCGTGCATCCGGACGAGACCATCATGGTTCCGGGTGTCGGCGACAAGCCGCGCCGTGACCTTCCGCGTCACGCCCTGGCAGAGGTGGTGGAGCCGCGGTACGAAGAGTTGTTCACGCTTGTCAGGACCGAACTGCGACGCAGCGGTTTCGAGGAGTTGCTGGGCGCCGGAATCGTGCTGACGGGCGGGTCCTCGAAGATGGAGGGGGCCGTCGAACTCGCGGAGGAGATCTTCGGCATGCCGGTCTCTGTCGGCACGCCGAGGGCCGTGGAGGGATTGCCCGACATTGTGCGCAATCCTGTCTACGCGACGGGCGTGGGCTTGCTCGTGTACGGACAACAGCGGGAGAACGGAGGCCATCTCGGCGAGTCCGGCTCGCGCGGTTTTTTCAGCCGGATCGGCAAGTGGTTCGGCGAAAACGTTTGAACGCATCCAGAGGAGTGAGGAGCAGGTAGATGTTTGAACTGGTGGATAGCGCCCCCGAAAGCGCGGTTATCAAGGTGATTGGCGTTGGCGGCGGCGGCGGCAACGCGGTGCAGCACATGCTGCAGCATGACGTGGACGGCGTTGAGTTCATCGCCGCCAACACGGATGCGCAGGCGCTGAAGAACGTTGCTGCGGACACGATCCTGCAGCTTGGCGCCTCGGTCACGCAGGGGCTGGGCGCGGGCGCGAATCCGGAGATTGGCAGACAGTCCGCGATGGAGGACCGGGATCGGATCGGGGAGATACTCGATGGTGCCGACATGGTCTTCATCACCGCCGGGATGGGTGGCGGCACAGGCACGGGTGCCGCGCCCGTCGTCGCTGAGGTCGCCAAGGAACTGGGCATCCTGACGGTCGCGGTGGTAACCCGGCCGTTCACGTTCGAGAAGCGCACGGAAACCGCAGCCAAGGGTGTCGCGGAACTCGAGCGCCATGTGGACTCCCTGATCGTCATTCCGAACGACAAGCTGCCGTCCGTGCTCGGTGAGAAGACGCTGGTGCTGGACGCGTTTGCGGCGGCGAACGACGTTCTCCTCGGCGCGGTTCAGGGTATTGCGGATCTGATCATCCGGCCTGGGTTGATCAACACCGACTTCGCGGATGTTCGCGCGGTCATGTCCGAGATGGGCAAGGCGATGATGGGGACCGGCCGCGCGACCGGCGAGAACCGCGCCCGGGACGCGGCGGAGGCTGCGATTCGCTGTCCGCTGCTCGAGGACATCGCGCTCCTGGGAGCGCGGGGAGTCCTTATCAACGTGGTGGCGGGATCGAACCTCCAGATCGACGAGGTCTTCGAGGTCGGCGAAACGGTTGAGAAATTCACATCCAGGGACTGCCAGGTCGTCCTGGGGATGGTGGTCGATCCCAAGTGGGGCGACGATCTGAAAGTGACCGTGGTGGTCACCGGGCTGGCGGATGCCGCGGAAGAGGAGGAGGTGATCGAGGACATCGTGGACGTGGAAGATCCCGGCGGCGTGGTCGACTATTCGGAACTCGAACGTCCGGCCTACCTCCGCGGGCGGCGGGAACGGCAGTCGGACCACCTCGCGGACATCGATCGACCGGCCGAGGAAAGCTACCTGGATATCCAGAAATTCCTGGACCGTACGGGACAGTAATCGGCATCCGGCGGCGCGGAGTTCGCCACCTGCCCGAACTCCACCGTCGCCGGGAGACCGGGTCGACCTGACCGCGCCGGTCGACGCGCGTCGCTGCTAGACTGGCCGACGCTTCTCAACTCGCGAAGGAACCATCGATGGCGAAGTACGTTCCTGCACCGGTCCAGTGGGTCCGCGAACAGGTCGAGCTTTACGAAAGCAGCGGCGGAACGAAGGGCACGGAACTGCGCGACACGGGCCTGCCCTGCATCATCGTCACGCACAGGGGCAACAGGACCGGTGCCATCCGCAAGACGCCGCTGATGCGCGTCAAGCATGGCGACGGTTATGTCCTGGTGGGTTCGCAGGGCGGCGCGCCCAGGAATCCGGTCTGGGTTTACAACCTGCGGGCAGACGGGGACATCGAGATTCGCGACGCCACCGAGATCTTCCGGATGCGTGCCCGCGAAGTCGTTGACGGGGAGGAGCGGGCGCAGGCATGGGCGGCCGCTGTTGCGGCATTCCCGCCCTACGCGGACTACAGCAAGCGGGCGGCGCCCACCCGAACGATCCCGGTTTTCGTCGCCGAGCCCGTATAACCTGCAGTTCTTTCCGCCGCCGTCTTCAGCCGAACGCCGCCGCCAACGCCGCGATGTGCGCTGGCGTGGTGCCGCAGCACCCCCCTACCAGGAGGGCACCGCGATCGACCCAACTCCGCGCGTGTTCGACCAGGCGCTCGGGCGTCGCATCGCTATCGAATGTCCAGTTGGGCGCCACGAACTCGCCGACTTCGGGGTACACGCCGATGGGCCCCGACCAGCGTTCCCTCACCATCGCGATCGCCTCGCGCGTTGCGCCGATGTCGCTGTGCATGATGTTGACGACGCTGGGCCCCATCGGGATGAGCGTGTCCAGTGGCCGGGCGAAGTCGACGCCGGGCAGGTCGAAACTCACGAGTCCGGTGCCGCCGGCGCGCTGCCTGCAGCTCACGCCCAGCCAGACGGGGAGGCCGGTCTCGAGCGCCGCTTCCATGGCGCGGGCCGCATGGCGGGTGTCCTGCATCATCTCCAGCGCGATGAGGTCGACCCCGCTGTCCGCCAGGATCTTCGCGAGTTCCCCGAGGCCCGCCAACTCTTCCTCGGGATCGGGATAGTTTGCGGCGTCCATTCCCGGCGGCAGGTTCGAGATCGATCCGGCAATGGCGACCTCCCTGCCGGACGCGTCCCGCGCTTCGGCGGCGAGTCGCACGGCGTTGCGGTTGATGCGCTCGAACTCGCCGCCGAGGCCCGCCGGCTCGAGGAGAAACCGCGCGGTGCCGAACGTGTTGGTGATGATCACCTCGGCGCCGGCGGCGATGTAGGCCTCGTGCACCGACCGCACCACCTCGGGGTGGCTGTGAACCGCGAGGCCGGACCAGGCGGCTTCGCTCATCGGCACGCCCCGGCGCTGGAGTTCGGATCCGGTCCCGCCGTCGATCACGACGATCCGGTTGTTTTCGAGTTTCTGCTGCCAGGACACGGTGTTTCTGGACTCGGCACGGGACTTCCATTGACTTCCAGAGATGCTACAAGCGCGCCGGGCTATTGGCGAACCGACGCAAGCGGTCCAGCGGATGTCCCCGGGCGATTCCAATGCGTGGAAGTGCCGGGTAGGCTTTGCGCCGCATGAAAATGGAGATTCTCGACTACGATCACGCCCGCGATTTTTCGTCCGCATCGCGCATCATGTACGAGGTGGGCTGGCTCGAGGACGAGGACGACGCGAAGGCGTTCGAGTTGGAAGCGCGCGCCTCGGTGGGGTGGATCCTCCCCATCGAAGGTCAGGCCGAATGCGTCGTCTTCACCGCTCCCGGGTCCATGCGCCACGGGACAACGGATCTTGCAATGACCGCGGTCACCGGCGTGGTCACCAGCCGCATCGCCCGCAGGCTGGGTGCCGCGAGCAAGCTCACCGCCCACGCCCTGGCGGCCGGCCGGGAAGCCGGCGGTGAGGTCGCCGCGCTCAACATGTTCGACCAGGGCTACTACGACCGGCTCGGATTCGGTACCGGTGCCTATTCGAACACCATCAAGTTCGATCCCGCCACGCTGCGCGTCGATCGTCCCTCCCGCCCGCCCAGGCGGCTGACGGCGGGGGACTGGGGAGACATTCACGAGGCGATGCGCGCCCGCATGCGGGACCACGGCAGCATCGTCATCGACTCCGGGGGAGGCCTGCGTGCCGAGCTGTCGTCGTACGACGCAGCCAGGACCATTGGTCTCGGCTACTACGATTCACCCGACGGCACCCTGTCGCATTTCTTTCTCGGCGAGACCAGTGGCGAAAACGGTCCCTACACGATTCGGTGGTACGCGTATCGGTCCACCGAACAACTGATGGAGTTGCTGGCCCTGATGCGATCATTGGGCGACCAGGTATTCTCCCTGGTCATGGAGGAACCGCCCGGCATCCAGTTCCAGGACCTGCTCGTGCAGCCGCTCCGTAGCCGCGAAATCAGCGAGGGCTCGAAGCATGCCGGCAAGCACACCACGCACGCCTATTCCCAGATACGCATCCTCGACCTGGTGAATTGCCTGGCGAAGACCCACCTGGACGCAGCGAGCGTCACGTTCAATCTTCAACTGTCGGATCCCGTCGCTGAACACCTGGGGGCCCGGACGCGTTGGCGTGGCGACGCCGGCGACTACGTCGTGACCCTGGGTGAAGAGTGCTCGGCGGAGCAGGGGCAGTCCCCCGATCTCCCGACGCTGCGCGCGTCGGTGGGCGCCTTCAGCCGTCTTTGGCTGGGGGTGAGAAACGCGTCGAGTCTGGCCGTGACGGATGACTTGCGGGGGGACGATGCGCTGCTGCGGCAACTCGACCGCGCGCTGCGGCTGCCGCAGCCACATTTCGGCTGGCCGGTTTAGGGGGACCGCGCGGCCAACCCGGCCGCAAGCTGCCTTGACGTTGCCTTATGTCGGCCGGTGTGCCGTGCGGATGCGGATCTGTTCGATGTTCGAAAAGTCCTGCAGCCGCCGCAGCGCCGGCAACAGTTCCGGGACGCGAAAGCGCAGGCGGTTCGCCCAGGCGGCACTCGTCGCGTGCACGGTCAGGATCGCCCCGCGCTTGTTCGCCACCTCGAAGCGGGGTGCTTCCTCCTGGGACAGCAAGGCCCGAAACTGGCTCGTCCAGGACGCTCGTTCCTCCGTGCGCCTCACCAGCCGCGCGAGCTGGTTCGCAGCGGAACTTCGCCCTGAATGGCGATTCGACAGGATTTCATCTATGTTACGGCTTGGCATGCGCGCTCAATCGATGAAAAAAACAATTCACATCATAAGCGCGGGGGACGGGCACGGTCGAATTCGCTCGCTCGGCATCCCCCAGGTCGCGGTCGTCGGGCTTGCCGTCTTCCTTGGTCTTTTCGTCATCGTCAACGCCATGCTTGCGCTTCGCCACACGGCGACGGAAGCCCTCAACGAGATGACGGTTTCGGGCTGGAGTAGTCGACTCGACCGGCAGCGCGAGGAGATCGACCTTCTGTCGCGCCAGTCAACCGAACAGGTGCTCGCGGCGGGACGGAAACTGGCGAACATGGAGGCGCGGCTGTTGCGCATGGAAGCGCTCGGAGAACGGGTATCCGAGATGACCCGGGTCGCGGGACTCGGCGAAAGCGAGTTCCGGTTCGACCTCCCCGCAGCAACCGGTGGACCGGAAACCAGGATCGGCGATGAAGCCATTCCCGTTTCGGACTACTTCGCGAGGATCGACCATCTGTCGGCGGAACTCCGAATGCGCGAACGCGAAATGAAGGCCCTCGAGTCGATGCTTGCGCGGGGCAGTTTCAAGAACCAGATCGCGCCCGCGAAAGGGCCGCTGGAAGGAGGCTGGATTTCGTCACGGTACGGCACGCGCATCGACCCGATCTCCGGCCAGCCCGCGTGGCATCACGGCGTCGACTTCACCGGCGGGCCGGGCAGCGACGTCAGGGCCGTCGCCGGCGGTGTCGTCACGTTCGTGGGGGATTCGGGCGCCTACGGGCAGATGGTCGAGATCGAACACGGCGAGGGCATTTCCACGCGCTACGCGCACCACGAATCCGTTCAGGTTGAACCCGGCGACATCGTCAAGAAGGGCCAGGTGATCGCGCAACTTGGGAGCACGGGGCGATCCACGGGACCCCATGTCCACTTCGAGGTGCTGAAGGACGGTCGCCGTTTCGACCCGGCGGAGTACCTCGCGCCGCGCTGATCCGCAAGGCCGGGGCGGCAAGCGCCCCGTGCAATTTGAGACATCGCTTACCCAAGTACCGGATGGGGTCCGTATGCGTGGCGCCGCCGCCAGCCTATGGTACTGGCGATGCCAACGTTGTTCCGAAAGGAGGTCCTCGAAGCGCAGCGCCAGCGCCTGCACGGCGATGTCCTGATCGTCACGCCGCTGCCCCTCGCTGTGATCACCGGTTGGCTGTTGGTCACCTTGCTGGGTCTTGGCGCCCTGGCCGTGTTCGGAACCTACGCCCGGTCGGAGCGGGTACAGGGCTATCTCGTGCCATCGGGGGGCCTGGTCAAGGTTGCGCCGGCCCGGGCGGGAGTCCTGCGCGAGGTCCGCGTGCAGGTGCGCGAGGAAGTCGCGGCGGGGCAGGTGCTCGCCGTGGTCCGAAGCGAGGCGCCGTTGCTCGCAGGCGATACCGCGGCTTCCATCGCCCTCGAGTCCCTGAGAGATCAGGAACGCCTGCTCGAGGGTCAGATCCGTCTCGAAGGCGACCGGCTGACGCGGGAACGCTCGCGGCTCGAAGCCGAGGGGGACGGACTGGAGGCGCAGATCGCGTCGTTCGAGGAACAGCGGGAACTGCAGCGCGAGATCACCGAGACGGCGCGCTCGGCGTTTACAAGAGCGACTGCCCTGCTCGAGGCGGGCTTCGTCTCGGTGGTTGAATCGGAGACGCGAAAGCGGGGTTCTGGCCAAGAGCCTGTCAGGAATCTTGTGGTTGTGAGCGCTAAAGCGCAGAACTGGATCATCATCTTGACCACGAGGAGGAGCAGACCAGCGGCAACCACCGCAATGGCCACAGCCGCAAACGGGTGCTCACGGACGATGGCCGATTGGATTTGTCGATTCCCCGGGACCGGCAGGGTCGATTCGATCCGAAGCTGATCGAGAAGCACTGCCGGCGATTGCCGGGGTTCGACGACAAGGTGATCTCGATGTATGCGCGCGGTATATCGACCCGCGAGATGCAGGGTTACGTGCGGGAGCTCTACGGCATCGAGGTCTCCCCGGAGTTGATCTCCAAGGTCACCGATGCCGTTCTCGACGAGTTGGCAGCCTGGCAGTCGCAGCCGTTGGGTTCGGTCTATGCCATCGTGTATTTGGATGCCGTGCGGGTGAAGATTCGCGACGAGGGACTGGTCAGGAACAAGGCGGTCTATCTCGCCATCGGTTACACCTGCGACGGTTTCAAGCAGATCCTGGGGTTGTGGATCGAACAGATGGCTCCCTGGTGGCCCGAGCCGTTGGCCGGGTCTTTGGCCCGAGGCGAACTGATCGTCACGGCTTGCGCGACGGCGTCGGATGGGCGCTATCGCCGTTGGTCCTATTGGCATAGCGGGGTTCCATGTTTCGTTTCGAGGCGATCATGCTCGACAGTTCATCCGTCGCGAGGAGTTAGAAAGTGACACTGAATTCACTCGACGATTGGTTGAATTGACAGTCAGATATCTGAGTTGCTACGTTGGTGTTGGCGGAAACCCCACGAAAAGGAGTTGCACAATGGGCATGGTGTATTTTCGAGCATGTTTGGCGCTGCTCATGGTGTGCGCCGCAGTCGCTACGACCGCTGACGATGGGATGGGCCCCAGAGAAGGAGACGATGAGCGGCCTTCCGCCGCCTTTGTCACGCCCTCTGTTGTCATGGCCAACATGTTGATGAATGTAGGGGCGTTGACGTTTGGCCCGACGGAGGCAGAAGCTTCGGCATCCGTCGAAACCATTGAACCGGGATTCGTGCTACTGACTTCGATTGACCGTTACCTTGAGGACACGATTGAGCGGCGCAATTCGATCACGATAACATCGCCGTGGTCGGATTTTGCCAAGTTGCACAGAGCGTTGGCAGCCGGCGCCGATGCGGAAGTGGTCCAGGCGTATGTGAACGGCACGTGCGGCGGCGCGGCGGTCAACATCATCTACTGGGGACAGGACGGCGACCGAACTGCGGAGAATATCACCGGAAAACTCGGCTACGGTAGTTTCAAGCGGTCCCACGACTCCTCGACGTGCGAAACTGCGTATGTCGATGCGCTGGGTCGATAGGGAAGGGCTATGCGGAGACTAAGAATGGCGTGCTTCGCGTCATTGGCAATAGCGGCGACTATCGCAGCCGCTATGTACACTGAACGGGTAGAGGTCAGGGGTTATTGGGAGGATGACTGCGACGGGGACAGTTTTTTGATTACCATCACCAAGTACTCTCCCAATCCGGACGAAGCTGAGATAACCGTGAGCTATATCGAGCAACAGGTTGCGTGCAATTATCGTTCTGTCAAGAGCTTCAAAATAGTGTCCGGTAGCCTTGCTGATGACACGCAATGCTACCCGGTTCCTGTGTGCAAAGAATTGCTCGGCTGGTAGCCGTTCGCCGCAACCGGTTTCGTCAATCCTGATTGTCTGCGTGGCGACACGAGGTTGGTCAGTAGCCGTATCAGCGACCGAACCGTATGGCCCTCCGGCGGCGAGCTGCAGCGCAGCGAGACGCGCTTGCCGCTGCTCCTCCGATGTGGACATTTCCGCCAGTTTGCCGAGTTCTTGTGGGCGCTACGATGCGTTTCGCAACCAGGCGGTTGACCTCTTCTATTGGAAGAGTCATGGAATTGGATAATCGTCGCTCCAAGCCTCTTGTGCAGATCGTGATGATCAGCCCCCGAAACGAACACGACGGTAGTCACCAGCTCCAGAATTCCGGCTCGTAGCCTTCAGACCTCCGACGTCAGATGCTATGCCTCGCGGTCGCCCGTCGCTCCCATATCGCTGTATATCGAAGAGAAGAGCCAACTGCTCAGCGTCGCCCGCTCGCGCTCGCTTCCGCACGGCGTCGTGCGGCGGACGCAGATCGTGCGCCGAAGGCGAGTCCAACGCCGCCATCGCCGAGCGCATGGGGCTGAGCAACGTCACCGCCGGAATGGCTTCGAGATGGCTGGCGTAGACCGAAACCAGCCACTTGTGATGCAAGGTCGGGATCTGCTCCATGCGAGCGCAAGCGTCCTCTATCGAATAAGCGAAGTGGTCGACAAAGAGTGGTGATCTGCTGTCGCGCCAGTCGACCGAACAGGTGCTCGCGGCGGGACGGAAACTCGCGGACATGGAGGCGCGGCTGTTGCGCATGGAAGCGCTCCAGAGAACGGGTATCCGAGATGAGCCAGGTCGCGGGACTCGGTGAAAGCGAGTTCCGGTTGGACCTCCCCGCGGCGACCGGCGGTCCGGAAGCCAGGCTCGGAGACGAAGAGATCGGTGTGGCGGACTACTTCACGAGAATCGACCAGTTGTCGGCGGAACTCCGGATGCGCGAACGCGAAATGGAGGCGCTCGAGTCGATGCTTGCGCGGGGCAGCTTCAAGAACCAGATCGCGCCCGCGAAAGGGCCGCTGGAAGGGGGCTGGATATCTTCGCGGTACGGCAGGCGCATCGACCCGATCTCGGGCCAGCCCGCGTGGCACCAGGGCGTCGACTTCACGGGTGGGCCGGGCAGCGACGTCAGGGCCGTGGCCGGGGGTGTCGTCACGTTCGTGGGGAATTCGGGCGCCTACGGGCAGATGGTCGAGATCGAACACGGCGAAGGCATTTCCACGCGCTACGCGCACCATGAGTCGGTTCAGGTTGAACCCGGCGACATCGTCAAGAAAGGCCAGGTGATCGCGCGCCTCGGAAGCACCGGACGGTCCACGGGACCCCACGCCCACTTCGAGGTGCTGAAGGACGGCCGCCGTTTCGATCCGGCGGAGTACCTCGCGCCGCGCTGATCCGTAAGGCCGGGGCGGCAAGCGCCCCGTGCAATTTCAGACATCGCTTACCCAAGTACCGGACGGGGTCCGTATGCGCGGCGCGGCCGCCAGCCTATGGTACTGGCGATGCCAACGTTGTTCCGAAAGGAGGTCCTCGAAGCGCAGCGCCAGCGCCTGCACGGCGATGTCCTGATCGTCACGCCGCTGCCCCTCGCTGTGATCACCGGTTGGCTGTTGGTCACCTTGCTGGGTCTTGGCGCCCTGGCCGTGTTCGGAACCTACGCCCGGTCGGAGCGGGTACAGGGCTATCTCGTGCCATCGGGGGGCCTGGTCAAGGTTGCGCCGGCCCGGGCGGGAGTCCTGCGCGAGGTCCGCGTGCAGGTGCGCGAGGAAGTCGCGGCGGGGCAGGTGCTCGCCGTGGTCCGAAGCGAGGCGCCGTTGCTCGCAGGCGATACCGCGGCTTCCATCGCCCTCGAGTCCCTGAGAGATCAGGAACGCCTGCTCGAGGGTCAGATCCGTCTCGAAGGCGACCGGCTGACGCGGGAACGCTCGCGGCTCGAAGCCGAGGGGGACGGACTGGAGGCGCAGATCGCGTCGTTCGAGGAACAGCGGGAACTGCAGCGCGAGATCACCGAGACGGCGCGCTCGGCGTTTGCAAGAGCGACTGCCCTGCTCGAGGCGGGCTTCGTCTCGGTGGTTGAGTCGGAGACGCGAAAGCAGTCCTGGCTGGCCCACCACCTGGAGGAAAAGCGCCAGGCGCAGCGCTTGACGGAACTACGCGCGCGCTTGACGGATTTGCGCCACCGGCTGGCGATGGTTCCGCCGGAGGTCGCGTTGCGCGTCTCCAGGCTGGAGAGCCAGGCCGCCGACATCAAGCAACGCGAAGCGGAGCTGGAAGGGCGCAGGGCGTACGTCGTCAAGGCACCGGTCACCGGAACGGTCGCCTCGATCAGGGACACGCCCGGCGCGATCGTCTCGCCGCACCAGCCGCTCGCGTCCATACTGCCCGCAGGTAGCGAACTCGAGGCGGAACTGTACGTGCCGAGCAGGGCTGCCGGGTTCGTCGCGGCAGGACAGGCGGTCCGGCTGCTGTACGCGGCGTTTCCTCACCAGCGATTCGGCAGCTACGAGGGCGTGATCCGCCACGTTGCGCCAGCTATCACATCCGTCGCGGAAGCCGACGTTCCATTCAGCCTTGGCGAGCCGTGCTATCGGGTCGCGGTGCGCCTGGGGTCGCAGTCGGTGATGGCCTTCGGCCACAGTTTCGAACTGCAGCCGGGCATGTTGCTGGAAGGCAACATCATCCTCGAGCGGCGTTCGTTCCTCGGCTGGCTGACGGAGCCGTTCCGGGCCGTGCGCCACTGATGTCCGGGGAGAACCTGAAGCACCTCAGCTTCGGTGCGCGCAGGCTGCCACTCATCCGCCAGAACGAGACGACGGAGTGCGGCCTGGCGTGCCTCGCGATGGTGGCGGGGTTCCACGGGTTCAGGACGGACATAGCGGCGCTCAGGAGAAGGTTCCCCACCAGCGTGGCGGGGGTGACGCTGTCCGCGATCATGGAAATGGCGGCCCGGATGGAAATGAACTGCCGGGCGCTCAAGGTGCCGCTCGAGGACATCCGCAAACTGCAGGTCCCGGCCATCGTTCACTGGGACATGAACCATTTCGTCGTGCTGAAGTCGGCGAGCGCGAACAGGATGGTGGTGCACGACCCCGCGGCGGGCGTTCGGCGGTACACCCGGGACACCTTCTCGCGACACTTCACCGGCGTCGCGCTTGAACTTCATCCGACGAAGGGATTCGAGAGAAAGGAAGAACGCGCGAGACTTCGACTGAACCACTTGTGGACGCGCATCCGGGGCCTCAGGCGGACGCTGGCACAGGTACTGGTTCTGTCCGCAATCCTGCAGCTGTTCGTGCTCGTCAGTCCGTTCTACCTGCAACTGACGGTGGACGAGGTGCTGGTGAAGTTCGACGCGGATCTCCTCTGGATACTGGCATTCGGATTTGGCGGCCTCGCCGTCCTGAACGCCATCGCGGGATTGCTCCGTGGCTACGTGCTGCTCTATTTCGGCAACATGCTGAACTTCCAGATGGTGTGCAATCTCTTCGCCCACCTGGTCCGGCTGCCCGCGGACTACTTCGAAAAGCGCCATATCGGTGACATCGTCTCCCGTTTCGGTTCGGTGGAACCGATCCGGTCGCTGTTCACCGAAGGCCTGGTCGCAACGGCAATCGACGGCGTCATGGCAGTGGCCACGCTGGTCATGATGTTCCTGTACAGTCCCGCTTTGGGGTCGATTGCCCTCGTCGCCCTGGCTCTCTACCTGGTTCTCCGCGTCGCGTCCTATGCGCCGTTACGGGCACGGAGCGAAGACGCCATCGTCTTCCATGCCCGGGAACAATCGTTCTTCATGGAGACGGTCAGGGGCGTACTCAGCATCAAGCTCTTCGGACGGGAGGAGGACAGGCGGCGCGTGTGGCAGAACCGGTTGGCGGACGCGGTGAATGCGGACGTGCGCGTGCAGAAGCTCGCCATCTGGTTCGGCCTCGGCAACAGCGCGATCTTCGGCATCGAGCATGTCGTGCTGGTATACGTCGCTGCGAAGATGACGCTGAACGCGGAGTTCACCGTCGGCATGATCTTCGCGTACATGGCCTACAAGCGCCAGTTCACCGACAAGGCTCTCGCGCTGGTCGAGCGCCTGATCGAGTTCCGCATGCTCGAGTTGCATCTTTCGCGCATCTCCGACATCGCGTTGGCAGAGACGGAGCCGGCGACGTTGCCGTCAGGCACAGTTCGCGACGGTGCGGCATTGCGGGGCGGGTTGCGTCTCGAGGCTGTCTCCTATCGCTACGGCGAAGCGCTGCCGGAAGTGTTTCGGGGAGTCGATATCGATATCGAGGCGGGCGAGACCATCGCTTTCGTCGGGTCCTCCGGCAGCGGCAAGACCACCCTGATGAAGATCATGCTGGGCCTGTTCGAACCCACGGCTGGCCGTGTACTGGTCGATGGGCGACCGCTCTCGGAGGTGGGTGTCGGCGAATACCGCCGCCATGTCGGCTCGGTGATGCAGGAGGACGCGTTGTTCGCGGGGTCCATCGCGGAGAACATCGCCTTCTTCGATTCCGAAATAGACATGGCGGGCGTGGTGCACGCCGCCGAACTGGCCTGCATCCATGGCGGGATCGTCGCAAAGCCGATGGGCTACGAGACGCTCGTCGGCGACATGGGCTCGGCGCTCTCGGGAGGCGAAAAGCAGCGCATCCTGCTTGCGCGGGCCCTGTACCGGCGGCCGAAGATTCTCTTCATGGACGAGGGAACGTCGAACCTGGACGTGGCGACGGAGCGCGATGTCAACGCGTCGATCAGGTCACTGGGTGTTACGCGCATCATCGTGGCCCATCGGCCGGAGACGATTCGAACGGCAGATCGGGTGGCCGCGCTGGTCGATGGCAGGCTCGTGGAAACGGACGCCGCGTGATCGGTCCGTTATCGCGGTAGAATCGGGCCGCACCCTCAAAGGTCGCATGGCGATGGATGGCGGACTCTTCAAGAAGGTCTTCGGTACCAAGAACACGCGCGAGCTGAAGCGCATGCAGAGGACCGTGGCCCGGGTCAGTGCCCTCGAGCCGTCGGTCAGGGAACTCTCGGATGCGGACCTGAAGGCCAGGACGGCGGAGTTCAGGAACACGCTCGAGGCGGGCGCCACCCTTGACTCGCTCATCCCCGAGGTATTCGCGGTGGCGCGCGAGGCATCGCGGCGCGCGCGCGACATGCGCCACTTCGACGTGCAGATCATCGGCGGCGTCACGCTGCACGAGGGCCGCATCGCCGAGATGCGCACGGGCGAGGGGAAGACCGTGGTCGCGGTGCTCGCGGCCTATCTCAACGCGCTCACCGGCAACGGCGTGCACATCGTGACGGTGAACGACTACCTGGCGCGCCGCGACGCCGCCTGGATGGGTCCGATCTACGAGGCCCTCGGCATCACCGTGGGCGTCATCCAGTCGGGCCAGGATGCGATGTCGAAACGCGAGGCGTACCAGGCCGATGTCACGTATGGCACGAACAACGAGTTCGGCTTCGACTACCTGCGGGACAACATGGCCTTCAGGCTGGAGGACAAGGTCCAGCGCGGGCTCGACTTCGCCATCGTCGACGAGGTGGACTCGATACTCATCGACGAGGCCCGGACTCCCCTCATCATTTCCGGGCCGGCGCAGGAGAGCACCGAACTCTACGTCACGATCAACAGGCTCGCGCCGAGGCTCAAGCAGCAGGAGATGGTGGAATCCGATCTGCCCGTCCGTTTCGGCGGAGAGGAGGTGGAGGACACCGGCGACTTCTTCATCGACGAGAAGAACCGGCAGGTCGAACTGACCGAGCGGGGACACGGTTTCGTCGAGGACGAACTCATCCGCCTCGGCCTGCTCGCGGAAGGGGAGAGCCTCTACGCGCCGGCGCATCTCGGCCTGCTGCACCATGTCCACGCCGCGCTGAAGGCGCACGCGCTCTTCAAGCGGGACGTGCACTACATGGTTCAGAACGGCGAGATCGTCATCGTCGACGAGCACACCGGGCGCGCGATGCCGGGAAGGCGCTGGTCGGAAGGCATACACCAGGCGATCGAGGCGAAGGAGGGGCTCAATATCCAGAACGAGTCGCAGACGCTCGCGTCGACGACCTTCCAGAACTACTTCCGCCTGTACGGCAAGCTGTCGGGCATGACCGGCACCGCGGACACGGAGGCGTTCGAGTTCCGCCAGATATACGGCCTCGACGTCGTCGTCATCCCGACCCACGCGCCGATGGTCCGGGATGACCGGAACGATCTCGTCTATCTCACGACCGACGAGAAGTACGACGCCATCGTCGAGGATGTCAACGAGTGCATCGAGGAGGGCAGACCGGTGCTTGTCGGCACCACCTCCATCGAGTCCTCGGAGCGCCTGTCGAAGGAGCTTCAGCGGCGCAAGATCCGCCACAGCGTGCTGAACGCGAAACAACACGAACGGGAGGCGGAAATCGTCGCCCAGGCCGGCCGCGCGGGTGTCGTCACCATCGCCACCAACATGGCGGGCAGGGGCACCGACATCGTTCTCGGCGGCAATCTCGAAGTCGAACTCGAAGCCGCGGGGAAAGGCGAGGAAGAGGGCATTCGCGCGAGCTGGCAGGATCGCCACGAGGCCGTAGTGGGGGCGGGCGGCCTGCACATCATCGGCACCGAGCGGCACGAGTCGAGACGCATCGACAACCAGCTCCGCGGCCGCTCCGGCCGCCAGGGCGATCCGGGCTCGTCGCGGTTCTACCTGTCGATGGAAGACAACCTCATGCGCATCTTCACCACGGACCGGATGCGGGGCTTCATGCAGAACCTGGGGCTCGAGCGGGGAGAGGCGATCGAAGCCCGAATGGTGAGCAATTCCATCGAGAAAGCGCAGCGCAAGGTGGAAGGCCGCAACTTCGATATCCGCAAGAACCTGCTTGAGTACGACGATGTCGCCAACGACCAGCGCCAGGTGGTCTACCGGCTGCGCAACGACCTCATGGGGACGGCTGATCTGTCCGAGTCCATCCAGGCCATCCGCGATGACGTGATCGAGGACCTGATCGATGGCTACGTCCCGCCGCAGAGCATCGAAGACCAGTGGGACATCGAAGGGCTCGAGCAGACCCTCGCCGCCGAGCTGAACTCCACGCAGCCGATCAGGCGCTGGCTGGATGAAGACGATGCGCTGAGCGAAGAGCCGCTGCGCGAAAAAGTCCGCGAACAGATCAGGAGCGAGTACGAGGACAAGGAGCAGCACTGGCGCGCGCAGGGAATCGACATGCGCGTGATCGAAAAGCAGATCATGTTGACGGTGCTCGATCAGAAGTGGAAGGAACACCTCGCGACCATGGATCATCTGCGCCAGGGAATTCACCTGCGCGCGTACGCACAGAAGCAGCCTAAACAGGAGTACAAGCGGGAAGCGTTCGAGCTGTTCCAGGAACTGCTCGACAACATCAACCGGGATGTCGTGAGGCTGCTCTCGAGGGTTCAGCTCGAGCGCGAAGAGGACGTGGCGGAGATGGAGCGCCGCCGTCGGGAGGAGCAGGCGCGTCGCATGCGCTTCCAGCACGCCGAGTCCAACGGGCTCGGCGGCGAAGCGGATGGCGAGCCGCTGCGGCGCCGGCCCGAGACGTTCGTTCGGGAGGAGCGCAAGATCGGGCGAAACGAGCGCTGTCCCTGCGGGTCCGGCAAGAAATACAAGCACTGCCACGGCAGGGCGTGACCATGGCGGTCAATCTGCCACCCGCGGGCGAACTCGGCGCGGTCCCCGGAATCCGTATCGGAACCGCGGCGGCGGGAATCAAGTACCGGGAGCGCGACGACCTCGCCCTGTTTGCCTTCGGGGAAGGCTCCGCGGTCGGCGGAGTATTCACCCGCAACAGCTTTCGCGCGGCGCCGGTCACCCTGGCGGCCGAGCGTCTCGGCGCCGCCCGGGGGTTCGTGGTCAACAGCGGCAACGCGAATGCCGCCACCGGGGAACGCGGATTGGCGGACGCGCATTCGAGCTGCGTCCTCGCGGCCGAGGTCCTGGGATGCGACGCGAACGAGGTATTGCCTTTCTCTACCGGTGTGATCGGCGAGTTCCTGCCGATGGACAGGATGGCCGATGGAATCGGGCGGGCGGGACGAGTGCTTTCCGAAGACGCCTGGCTCCCCGCCGCGCGGGCCATCATGACAACCGATACGCAACCCAAGGGCGTGTCGGGCCGTTTTGAGATCGGTGGCTCGCACGTTACCGCCACGGGGATCGTCAAGGGATCGGGAATGATCCGCCCGGACATGGCGACGCTCCTGGCTTTTCTTGGCACCGACGCATCGCTTTCGGCGGATGCGGTCCAGGCGTTGGCCCGCGACCTGGGCGATCGAAGTTTCAACCGGTTGACGATCGACGGCGACACATCGACCAACGATTCCTTCGTCGTCGTGGCGACCGGCCGTGCCGACGTGGGCGACGAGCACTACGACGCGCTGCTCGCGGCGTTCACGCCGCTGGTGGTCGACCTCGCGGAACGCACGGTGCGCGACGGCGAAGGCGCGACGAAGTTCGTGACCGTGAGCGCGGAGGGCGGGGCATCTTCCGAGGAGTGCCTGCGGGTCGCCTACACGGTCGCGCACTCGCCGCTGGTCAAGACCGCGCTGTTTGCCGGCGATCCCAACTGGGGCCGATTCTGCATGGCCATCGGCCGCGCCGGCATCGAGGACCTCGACCCGTCGGGCGTCTCACTCCACCTTGACGATGTCTGCGTGGCCGAGGGCGGCCTGGCGGCCGCGTCCTACACGGAAGAGCAGGGGGCCGCCGTCATGGCGCGCGACGAGTTTACGGTCAGGATCGACCTCGGCCGCGGCACCTGCGCGGAGACCGTGTGGACCTCCGACCTGTCCTACGAGTACGTCAAGATCAACGCCGAATACAGGACCTGATCATCACTCGCCGTCGACCCCGTCCGACGGCACGTCATCGAACGACGGGTCGCCCTCGATCCGGTAGCGCTCGTCGGCCCAGCCACCGAAGTCGATCAGTCGGCACCGCTCGGAGCAGAACGGACGGAACCTGTTGGCGGGCGACCACTTGACGGGTTTGCGGCACGTGGGGCAGGGCAGGATTCGGACCGGTTCGGACATTGCTTTGGGACTGCGCGAGGGATGGGGCCCGCCGGGGCCTTGTGCCGGCGCGTTCAGGGTAATGCGATCAGGTGTTCGTGGAACATTAGCGTAACCCAACCCGCCAGGGCGAGGAATGGTCCGAACGGAATCGGTTGGTCGCGCCGCATGGAGCGGGCGAGGATTGCGACCCCCGCGTAGACCAGGCCAGCCAGGGAAGCCATGAGAACTACGGACGGAAGCGCCTGCCAGCCGAGCCAGGCGCCAAGCGCCGCCAGCAACTTGAAGTCGCCGTGGCCCATGCCCTCCCGACCGGTCAGGAGCTTGAAACCCCAGTAAACGATCCAGAGCGCGAGGTAGCCGATAGCGGCGCCCAATATGGAATCCGCCAGCGAGACATGGCCCGTGGCGAGCGCGGTCAGCACCCCGCACCAGAGCAGAGGGATCGTGATCTCGTCGGGAAGGAGCTGCGTCCGCATGTCTATGAAGGCCAGCGCGATCAGGCACGACGTGTAGAAGACAAGGGCAGAGGTGAGCCAGTCGTAGCCGAAGACCTGCACGACGAACAGGCCGCTCGCGGCCATCGCCGCCTCCACCAGGGGGTATTGCATCGAGATCCTCGAGCTGCAATGGGGACATCGCCCGCGCAGGATCAGCCAACTCAGAATCGGGATGTTGTGCCGTAGCGCTACGGGGCGGTCGCACTCCGGACACCGCGAACCCGGCACCGCGAGGTTGAATCGTTCGTCACCGGAGGGAGATTCAGGCGGCATCTCGAGCAGTTCGTGGGCATGCCTTCGCCAATCCCGTTCGAGCATGATCGGCAGTCGATGGATGACGACGTTGAGGAAGCTCCCGATCGCGAGAAATACGGCGGCCAGCAGGACCGCAACCACCCAGCCGTGATCCAGCAGCATCAGATTCCGCCGGCGACCGCGCCGAGCTGGAAGATCGGCAGGTACATGGCGATGACCAGTCCTCCGATCAGCACCCCCAGCACGGACATGATCATGGGTTCAAGCAGTGAGGTCAGGCCCTCGACGGCGTTGTCGACCTGTGCTTCGTAGTGGACCGCGGATCGGTCGAGCATGTCGTCCAGGGTACCGGATTCCTCGCCGACGGCGATCATCTGCACGACGATGACGGGAAAGACCCCGCCGTTGCGCATGGCGGCGCTGATTTGACGCCCGCCTGCAACCTCGTCTCGAACTCGGCGCATCTCGCGGGCGAATACGGAATTGCCCGCCGACGCCGCTACCGAGTTCAACGCTTCGATCAGCGGAACGCCGGCGGAAATGGTGGTCGCCATGGTGCGCGCGCAACGGGCGACGGCAGACTTCCGGGCAATTCCGCCGATGATGGGCAGGCGCAGGACGATACGGTCCATCCACTCCGTGGCGGAGCGGGATCGACGCGCCGCGAGAGTTCCGGCAAGGAGCGCGGCGGCGGCAGCCAGGACCGGCAACCACCACGCCTGCGCGGACTCGGAAACCGCGATGACGAAGCGCGTCGCGGCCGGTAACTCGGCGCCGAATCCAGCGAATATCTGTTCGAATTGGGGCACCACCTTGACCAGCAGGATACCGGATACCGCCAGGGCAACGCATATCACGGCGATGGGATAGACCATTGCCTTTCGGACTTTCGACTTCAGGCCCTCGGTTTTCTCCCTGTGCGTGGCGATCCGGTCGAGCATCGTATCCGTGGCGCCTGCGCGTTCGCCCGCATCGACGAGGTTGCAATACAGGCTGTCGAACTGGTCGGGATGCCTGCGCAGCGCCGTCGCGAACGACTCTCCTGTCGACACGTCGTTGCGGATGTCCCTCACCAGGTTCGCCATGGACGGCTTCTCGGCGCCGGCGGCGACGATGTCGAATGCCTGCACCAACGTGACCCCGGAGCGAAGCATCGTCGCGAGTTGCCGCGTGAAGAACGCGATGTCGGACGTTTTGGGATGTCCGCGCAGCAGGCGTGCGCAGGATTTCCGCGTGCGCCGGGGGCGCGCAGACCGGATCCCCTGGCGCCGGCGCGCGGCGCGATTCAGGACGGTTGCTGCCGGTCGAGCGTGATGCGGTTGATCTCGGCGAGCGACGTCGCACCCCGCGCTACCTTTTTCAGCCCGGCGGCCCTCAGGTCGTCGAATCCATGCAGCCGCGCCTGCTCCGCTATGTCTCCTGCCTCAAGGGCGATGCGCGACATCTCCGGGGTCATTTCCACGACTTCGTAGACACCCACGCGACCCCGGTAACCGTCCCGGCACTTGCCGCAACCTCGCGGGTTCGCCTCGAACACGTCGAATCCGCCGTCCACGTCTGCCTGGGCGAAGCCTTCCCGCAGCAATATTCCGGCAGGGACATCGATCGGCCGCTTGCACTCCGGGCACAACAGCCTGGCGAGACGCTGGGCGATGACGAGGCTTACCGATGTCGCCAGGTTGAATGCCGCCACGCCCATGTTTCGCATGCGGGTCAAGGTCTGGGCCGCTGAGTTGGTGTGCAGTGTGGACAGCACAAGGTGTCCGGTCTGGGCGGCCTTGACGGCCATTTCGGCGGTTTCCAGGTCGCGGATCTCTCCGATCATGACCACGTCTGGGTCCTGGCGCAGGAACGACCTTAGCGCGGTCGCGAAATCGAGGCCGACCCTGGCGTTCACATGGACCTGGTTGATCCCGTCGATGTGCATTTCCACCGGATCCTCCGCCGTTGCGATGTTGCGTGTCGGGTCGTTGAGGAGGTTCAGGCCGGCGTAGAGCGTCACTGTCTTGCCGCTGCCGGTGGGTCCGGTGACCAGGATCATCCCCTGCGGCCTTGCCAGCGCGCTGCGATAGCGGCGTTCCTGCTCGGGTTCGAAACCGAGCGCCTCGATGCCGATCCGCGCACTGGACTGGTCGAGAATCCTGAGCACGATCTTCTCGCCGAACAGCGTTGGCAGGGTGTTCATGCGCAGGTCCATGGAGTGCGTCTCCGACAGCGTCATCTTGATCCGGCCATCCTGGGGGACCCGGCGCTCGGAAATGTCGAGTGCCGCCATGACCTTGAGGCGCGCGGCGAGCCGATTGGCGAGGTTTTGCGGAGGGGCAGACACCTCGCGCAGGATGCCGTCGGTTCGGAATCGCACCCGGTAGCGGGACGCGTAGGGTTCGAAGTGAATGTCGGAAGCGCCGGTCCGGATGGCGTCCGTCAGCGTTCTGTTCACGAACCGAACGATGGGCGTATCGTCAACCTGCTCCGCTTCATCCATGGGCAGCGGGTCCGTTTCGATCGCCTCCAGGGAGACCTCGTCCGTGAGATTGTCAGCCGCGTGGTCGAGTGAGAAAGGGATCGCCGGTTCGCGTGACAGGTACCGTTCGATGGCGTCGCGCAGCTTGTGCGCCGCCGCGACCACGGGTTCGACATCGATGTCGGCGGCGAACTTGATCGCGTCGAGCGCGCGGACGTCGGCGGGATCCGCGATGGCGACATGCAGGGTGTTGCCGCGCCGGACAAGCGGAAGAATGTTGTGGCGCCGTATGAGTTCTTCATCGATATCCCCGGCCAGCGCATCCGGGTCGAGGGCCTCCATGTCGATGGCGGGGACGCCGAACTCCCTGCTTGCGGACATCGCGATCGCATCGGGTTCGGCCAGGCCGTGGCGCAGCAGGTGCCTTAGCAGGGGCTCGGCGTTTCGACGCGCCGCATCGAGTGCTTCACGCGCCGCGCGCGGGGGCAGGACGCCATCATCGACCAGGCGTTGGGCCAATCCCGTCAGCGGAGGGTGCGAGGTTGCCATGGTGTGGAGATAGACACTGTGCCTTGCAGTTTAGGCAGGGCGGCCAGTACCGTCCGCAGGACGATTGCGGTGATTCGCGTGCGACATCCCGGACGTTTGCCATGCGCAAACTTCCATGGAAGTACGCATCCGGCGACGGGGCAAATGCCAGCACTTCCTTACGCGTCAGCGGTCGGGGAACATCCCCCGGCTGAAGGCTCCTGCCTGCCTGCCGTCATTGCCCCGGTCAGGCAGGGACGATCTCCTACCTCAAGTGGTGGCGTTGGCCCGCTTTACCCGCTGGCGCGCGGGTTTAGCATATCGGCATGGCAGTGAATCAAGGCGCTCGCATCATGAACGAAACGGAAGTACGCATCCGCCCGCGGGGGAAATGCCGGATGGAATCGCGGCCACCACGCGGACTCAGCCTGATCGAGTTGATGATCGTCGTGGCCATCGCCGGCATCCTCGCCGCCATCGCATTGCCGCTCTATCAGAACTACGTGCTGAGCGCCAACATGGCCAAGCTGAACACCCACTACGAGGAAGGCGCGCGGTTTGTCGAGACGGAGTTGCGCAAGATCCGCTCGGAGCTTGCGATGAGTATTCGCACGCCCGCGGAGCAGGACGGTCTGCTGTCCGATGCGTACTGGGTCTCCCAACTGTCCGGCAGCGGAGGAGGCACAGCCCCCGGCGGCGGCCCTCCCTACATCGCTGGCCTGGCCGGCGACGAGACCCTGGGGCAGGTGGGCGTTGCGGAGGCGGGCGAGATCGCCAAGGGCGACTACGCGGTGGTTCTTACCCGTCCGGCATACGGCGACTTTCCGGCGGCGGCTCAGCGAACGGTGCGCTGGTCGGAGCTCTGATGGACGCGGCGAACGACCGGAAGAGCGGGGCTGACGCGGGCCTGAGCCTGCTGGAACTGATGGTCGCCGTCGCCATTCTCGGGATCATTGCCGCCATTGCCCTGCCGCTCTACAGGGGCTACGTCGAATCCGCCGCGACAGGCGCGCTCGTCAACGACATCGCGACGATGGAGGTCTTTCAGGAAGACGTCATGCTGCGTACCGGCTCCTACGCGGAAGGAACCTACGACGCCCAGTCGGGGGTGACATCCCTGACCGATGCCACGGGTTGGCGCCCGCGGGCGGACACGCGTGTCGTCTACGTCGTCGAGGAAGCCACGCCGTCGAGCTATCGGGTCACGGCGACCGATACCGATGGCCGGAGCATCTGCCGGGTCATGCCCGCAAGGACGCCCTGTTGAGTGCTCTCCGCATTGCAGTGAAAAAGGTCCATCGGTACAGTGACTTCCATGACGCCGCATGACCAGGGTGCCTTCGTCCACCGGCGAGATGGAGCACGGTGATGGAGGCGTCCGTCATTTCGCTCGGCCTGTCGTTCCTCGGCGTCAACATCGCGTTCATGGCGCTGATGTGGCGTACGTTCAGCAGACAGTTCCAGGCCATCGATCGTAGATTCGACAGGGTTGAAGACAAGATCGACAACCTGGCGAGAGATCACCAGAGTCTGGCCCGGGAACTGTCGGAGTTTCGCGGCGAAGTGCGCGGGCGCCTCGGCGATCCTTCGCCGATCACGGCTTAGTCCTGCCGGTTTCCGGTATCCTTCGCATGGATTCGGCGAACCGGCCGGACCCATGCCGGGATAGCTCAGCTGGTAGAGCACCGCATTCGTAATGCGGGAGTCCGGAGTTCGAGTCTCCGTCCCGGCACCAAACTCCCATTTTCACTGAGAATCACAACGTTTCCAATTATCAAATAGATGACTGTTTTTTATCATAAAAATACACAATCCACGTCTTGACAAGTTCGTTGGATTGTCACAGACTCTCGCAATACTAGTGGGAAAAATAGTGGGATAAACGTGGGCAAGCTGACTGCAGCGAGTGTCCGATCCGTCACAAAACCAGGTCGCTACGGTGACGGCGACACCTTGTTCCTGATGATCGCAAAGGGCGGGTCGAAGTCCTGGGTACAGCGAATCACGATCGACGGCCGCCGCCACGACATAGGTCTCGGGGGCTTTCCGCTCATCTCTCTCGCGCACGCGCGGGAGCGCGCCATGGCGAACCGGCTCGCCATCGCGGATGGCCGGAACCCGTTGACGGAGAAGAAACGGGCCCGTACTCCCACTTTCCGAAAGGCCGCCGAGGCGACATTCGAGGCGAACAGACCGCGTTGGCGCGACGGGAAAACCGCGCGGAACTGGATGCAGGGTATGGAGAGGCGCGCGTTTCCCGTCATTGGCGACATGCGTGTCGACCAGATCCGGCGCCAAGACATCCTGAGCATACTGACGCCCGTCTGGACCGCCCACCCTGACGTGGCGCGCAAACTGCGACAGCGGGTTCGCGCGACGCTCCGCTGGTGCGAAGCACACGGCTACGTGGAGCAGAACGTGGCCGGTGAAGCCATTGATGGCGCCCTGCCGGCGATGCCTGCCGTCAAGGCGCACCATCGAGCGCTCCCCTACCGGGATGTGGGCTCGGCACTTCGGGATATCCGCGGATGCAGTGTGTCGCCCAATGCAAAATTGTGCCTTGAGTTTCTCGTCCTCACTGCCACGCGCAGCGGAGAGGCTCGCGGCGCTCGTTGGAACGAATTGGATCTCGGCGCAAGAGTGTGGCGGATCTCGGCTGACCGGATGAAAACCAATACGGAACACGTCGTCCCCTTAAGCGAACCCGCAATGGATGTCTTGAGCCAAGCGCGTGAACTTGGCAGCGGAGACCTAGTGTTTCCCTCTCCGAGGAGACCGGGGAATGCGTTAAGCGACATGACACTAATGAAGGCGTTGCACACGGTCGGACTGGGGAAGAGGACTACCGTCCACGGCTTCCGGAGTTCCTTTCGAACATGGGCGAGCGAGTGCACCGACGCCGATCACGCCGTTATGGAGATGAGCCTGTCACATTCCGTAGGAAGCGCCGTCGAGAGGGCTTACGCTAGAAGCGACCTCTTGGAGAAGCGCCGCTCGCTCATGTACCAATGGGGCGTTGCCTGCACGACTTTTCCCGAGGCGTAGCGGTGCAGGCTGCATTCAGGCGGCGAGTTGAGAGTGCCACATAGGTGGAGATAATCATCGGCTTGGATGAGACGGAGAGTGGCGGGCTAGACGCCCTTTCAGGCGCTTCGCGCCGCGGATGGGGACACGGCTGCGGGAGTCCATCTCTACTGTCACTGTCGGCCGAGGGGGACACACACGCCTCGTCTGATATTGACATCGTCGATCTGAGGCGAAACCTCGCCAGACACCTAAGGAAGGAAGCGAAATGACGGAACTCGAACTGCGGCCCCGGGGCATTTACTGCATAGAGACCATTTGGAATGAAATGGGGCCTCGATACGTGGAGCCTTGGATATCCTGAACTCGGCATGCCATGCACCGTACCTCTATCGACAAGCAGCCACCACGGCCGAGTTCCATGTCTGCCTGGAGGAATGGATAGATCACAGTGAGTACCCCATTCTGTATCTTTCCTTCCATGGATCCGAGCAAGGCAAGCTGTGGTTCCGAACTATCGACGGGGGTGCGGATCTTGTGAATCATGAGGTGATCTCGGACCGGCTGTTCGAGAGATGCGAGAACAGGGTCGTGCACTTCGGAGCTTGCGGGGTGCTCCAAGAGATGGACGTCAATCAGTTCCTTAAAGACACGGGCGCGAGTGCCGTGGGCGGGTACCGGGTAGATGTGGATTGGATGCAGTCCGCCGCGTTCGATCTGCTGCTGCTGGAGTGGTTTCAGTACTACGGAAGGAAGTCCTTGACGCCCAAGGTGGCAGGGAGGGCCAGAGGGCATCTGGTCGAGGAGCCGTACAGCCAATTTGGACAGTGCGCGTTCTTGCCGGCAGCCGGGCGCGGGTGTACTCTCCTTTCCCAGATCAATCAGCCAAAAACGGTCAAACCCCTGCCGGGTTGTCCGCTGAATAAGCCGATTCAGCGTTCGGACCTGCAACCCGGACGGGCGAATAGGCGGAAATCTCAAACCGCTATCGGCGTGATTTGACCACGGCTAGGGCTGCCGAGTCATGATAAGTAGTGACTGACAACAGACTACGCATCGTGCCGCAAGG
>JAPOYI010000025.1 GCA_026706665.1 Gammaproteobacteria bacterium
CCCGCCGGAACCTCGTTCGGGCTCATCGTGATCACGCCCCCGCCCCACGACCCGAGGGTGCCTCACCACGACCTTGACGACGAGGCCGAGATGCACCAACTCAACGTCGAGTACTGGCCCACCTCAACCGCCGTGCACTGACCGCCAGTGCGGCCGGAGCAAGCGGCCCCGCCGTGAGGCGAACCGCGTTTAACGGTCGCCGGCGGGCACGCGTTCCACCACGATGCCCGAACAACTGGTCGACACCGGCTTCCCCGGGCAACTGTTCCCCGTGGGGAGCGTCGCCACGTTCCTCGACCACGAACGCCGCGCCCTCTTCGGCACCGTGACCGATCTGCGGCACCACGAAGCCATCCTCGCCAGCGGCGAAGCCGGCCGGTGGGGGCGTGTGCTGCGCCGGGCTCCGGCTCACCAAAGCCGGTGCCACGGCCGGAGCAACGATGCAGTAGGTCGCCGCCCGCGCTGGGCAACTGCTCGAGCGCCACCTCCACACGACGCGCCGGCAACCAGCTGGCGCTTCCGCTTCGAAACCCGCCACGTCCCGCGCCGGCATCTGCCTCCTGCACGAGATCGCGCACGAGATCGTCGGACCCGACCACTCGCACGACGCCGTGTGCCGGACAGCCGACCGCACATCGACTTGCACGGCGAAGCGCTGCAGCAACGTCACGCACAGCCTGAAGCGATCGGCCCCCCGGTGCCGAGATCGATGGTTCCGTCAACGCCCCACGAGACGACTCCGCCAACGCTCGACCCGTCCGCGGTGCTGCTCGCGCATCGCCTAGAAGCCCCGGTCCGTCCGCAGGGCACGTGCGCGCGCAAGGTGAGCACTGCCGGCGGCGGCCATCTGGCGTCCGCCGCACCCGACGCTCGCGGGTTCGAGCAGGTCCTGGAGAGCCGGCTGGCTGAAGTGGGAGTGGCTAGCCGTACCGGACTCGACCGTGGTTGACGACCGCCCGCCGACCCAGACCCAGGCTCGCCCGGGGGAACCGGATCGCTGGCATTCACGGAGAGAACATCTCCCAGGGAAGCCACCGAACCAGCAGCGCGGCGCTGGCTTCCCCCTCCGATGCGTGAACTCCTCGCATCTTCGCGCGACAGTCCCAGGATTGACGGCGCGGCTGCTTGCGTATCCTCTCCGCGCTCGCGCGAAGCCGCCCAACAGGGAGGAACCACCCGGCACGATCCCCGAGGGATGAATCCAAGGAATGGCGAATCACTTCGAACTCGTCACCCAGCTCACCTCAGGACTCCTGCCGGAGGGCGAGCGCACGCTGCGCCTGCTGGATAGGGCTGGTAGTTTAGGACTGAGCGGGGGGCGCACGCGGTCCCGACCCTGGGGCACGCAGGGGTTGTTGAATCAAAAGCTTCCGACGGCGACGGACGACCTCGACCGGGTGACCTCGCACCGCGTTCGCAAACTGTATGGGGGACAGCACATGCGATTCGAACGCACAATCAACGCGGGGCCAGTCACGTCAGGAAGTGTGGAAGCTCGGTGAGATGTGCGATGACCGTCGCCGGAGTGGACGGGTCACGGTTGAGTAGGTCCGCGGTTTGCTTTTCTGTGACGAGAACGTCGGCGTAGCACGCCGCGATTCCGAGGGACGCCCAGTCGTTCAGATCGGACTCTCTTGGTGTCAGGTGTGGGTTCTTGGCCCACTCGCGCCGTAGATGCATGTCTACTCTACGAGACGGCATATCGTCGAGGATCTTGCACCTTCGAGGTTCGCCCAGGAGAGCGAATTCAACAAGAGACACGTTGTGCTGCTGCAGGGTGTCCCGAAGAACCTCCCAGACGTCGGCGAAGGTAATCGCATAAATGCGGCGTTCGAGTTCGCGGTGAGAGTACCGTTTCGCCGCGCCACGCCATTCGGTGAGTGCCGCCTTGAAACGCCGATCGGGAATGAGATCAGCCGGCGGCACGGGAACCGGTGGCGCGCCGGGCGGGAGCGTGCCGCTAAGGGTCGGCGCAAAAATAACTTCCTGGAAGTGGCAGTAGTGCCGCAGTAAAGCAC
>JAPOYI010000147.1 GCA_026706665.1 Gammaproteobacteria bacterium
GATTCCGACTCCGCCTACCTCTCCGTTCAGGCTCATTTCGGTATTGGATTAGACTAAGTGTCGCGGGCAACGTCTTGCCGGACCGGACGCGGTGCGTGTAGATCGCGCTACGCGCCTCGCGGGAAGCCCAGGTCCACTGAACTGTCGGCCGGATCCGGCCAACGGGAGGTGACGACTTTCGGCCGGGTGAAGAAGCGCACTCCTTCCGGCCCGTACATGCTGGTGTCCCCGAATAGCGAGTCGTTCCAGCCGCCAAAGCTGTGGTACCCCACGGGCACGGGAATCGGCACGTTGATGCCGACCATTCCGGCCTCGACGTCGTCCTGAAATGCCCTCGCGGCGCCGCCGTCTCGAGTGAAGATCGCCGCGCCGTTTCCCCAGCGGTTGTCCCGTATGAGCTGGACAGCTTCGTCGTACGAGTCCGTGCGAACAACGCTCAGCACGGGGCCGAAAATCTCGTCCGTGTACACCGACATGTCCGTGGTGACGTGGTCGATCAGGGTCGGTGCCAGGAAGTAGCCATTGCTGTTGAAGTCCTTGTCCCGTCCATCGACGAGCACCGAGGCGCCCGCGGAGGCGCCCTGGGCGATGTAGTCGGCCACTCGACCGCGATGCTCCGCCGTCACGAGGGGGCCCATCTCCGAGTCGGGGTTCGTACCGTCTCCCACCACCAGCCTGGACATTCGGTCACCGATCGCGTCGAGGAGCGGGTCGGCGATGTCACCCACCGTCACGAGCACCGAGACAGCCATGCAGCGCTCGCCCGCGGAGCCGAACGCGGCCGACACCGCGGCATCGGCGGCGACATCCAGCTCCGCGTCGGGCAACACGACCATGTGGTTCTTGGCACCCGCCAGGGCCTGCACGCGTTTTCCGTTGCGCGTGCCGGTTTCGTACACGTACTTTGCCACCGGCGTCGAGCCGACAAACGAAACCGCCTGGATATCCGGATGTTCCAGCAGGCGGTCGACAGCCACCTTGTCTCCCTGCAGGACGTTGAGCACACCCTTCGGAAACCCGGCTTCGTGAAAGAGTTCCGCCAGCAGGAGCGGCGCCGACGGATCGCGCTCCGATGGCTTCAGCACATAGGTGTTGCCCGCGGCTATGGCATTGGGAATGGTCCACAGGGGCACCATGGCCGGGAAGTTGAACGGCGTGATGCCGGCCACCACGCCGAGGGGCTGGCGTATCGTGTAGACGTTGACGCCGCTCGACGCGCCCTCGTTGTACGAACCCTTCAACAGTTCGGCGATCCCGCAAGCGAATTCGATGTTTTCCAGCCCGCGCCCCACTTCCCCGGCCGCGTCGCTCAGGACCTTGCCGTGCTCGGCCGTGAGGGTTCGCGCGAGTTCGTCGACATTGGCCTCCACGAGGTTCCGGAAGCGGAACATGAGCTTGGTCCGGGCTGCGACGCTTTCCCGGCGCCAGGAGTCGAACGCCGTCCTCGCTGCGGCCACCGCGGCATCGACATCGTCCACCGAAGCCAACCCCAGGGCCGCCGTCTTTTCACCGGTGGCCGGATTGAACACCGGACTGGTCCGGCCCGATGTCGCGGCCACGCTGACACCGTCTATGAAGTGATTGATCTGTTTCATCGAGACGATCCTTGATCTGGCTGGTTGGCAAGATACCGCACTTGCTTGGGAAGCAGCGCATTCATTCCAGAAACTCCCCGCCCCGGAAGGAAGTTCATGGCGCAATCAAATCGTCGTAACACTCCGGCCGGCGGTCTCGATAGAACTGCCAGGTAGACCGGATTTCATCGATGAGGTCGAGGTCGAGATCCGCGATGAGCAATTCATCCTCGTCTTCCGAAGCTTGTGAGACGATTTTGCCACGCGGGTCAACGAAATAGCTTCGACCATAGAATTCGCCCAGATTCCAGGGCCCCTCGACACCTACCCGGTTGATGCAGCCCATAAAGTAGCCGTTGGCTACGGCGTGAGCAGGTTGCTCAAGCTCCCAGAGATGCCCGGACAGGCCCTTTACCGTCGCCGAAGGGTTGTAGACGATTTCAGCACCGTTCAGGCCCAACGCGCGAGCGCCCTCAGGGAAGTGCCGGTCATAGCAGATGTAGATCCCGACCCTTGCGTATGCGGTATCGAACACGGGATAGCCCAGGTTCCCCGGCCGGAAGAAGAACTTCTCCCAGAATCCGGCCGTGTGCGGAATGTGGGTCTTGCGGTATTTTCCCAGGTACGCGCCATCCGCATCCAACACGGCGGCGGTGTTGTAGAGAACGCCCGGCGCTTCTTTCTCGTAGATCGGCACCACCATGGCCATGCCATACCTGCGGGCGATTTCCGAGAGTCGTTCGGTAGTCGGGCCCGGTACAGGTTCCGCCGAGGCATACCAGGCCGCATCCTGGCTAGGACAGAAATAGGGCGTACTGAAGATCTCCTGCAGGCACAGGATCTGCACGCCCTGTTTGCCCGCTTCTTCAATGAATGGAATGTGCTTCCCGATCATCGCCTCGACGGTGTCCTGCATCGAAGCCTGTTGGCCCATATGTGGTAGAGACATCTGGACCAATCCCGACTTCAGCGTTCTTGACATATTCGGCTTCCCTCTCGATGAGTGAAATGACGGCAAACGCGCGGCTTGCCGCGTCAGGCCGGAGTCAATCCGGACTGCTGAACAACCCGCGCTTGACGAATCGCCCGCTTCCAGCGCGACCGTGCCACTCGTTGTCGTCGACGATTACGGTACCCCCGCTGATGACGGTCTCGCTGAAGCCTTGGGTCTGGATGCCTTCATAGGCGTTGTAGTCCACGCGCATGTGGTGGGTGCAGGGATTGTCCACACTGATGGTTTCCCGGCGCTCAGGATCGAAGATCACGATGTCGGCATCGCTGCCAACGGCTATGGTCCCTTTCTTTGGAAACAGGCCGAACAGCTTGGCCGCCGCCGTCGAGGTGAGTTCGACGAACCTGTTCACCGAAATCCGACCGGCGGCGACTCCACCGTTGTAAACCAGGCTCATGCGATTTTCGATGCCGGGCGCCCCGTTTGGGATCTTGCTGAAATCGTCGATGCCGAGTGTCTTCTGGTCCTTGAAGCAAAACGGGCAGTGGTCAGTGGATATGCTCTGCAGGTCGCCGAACCTCAAGCCCCGCCACAGTTCGTCCTGGTTCCAGCGTTCCCGCAACGGCGGCGTCATGACGTACTTGGCCCCCTCGAACCCCTTCGCGTCGTAGTGTTCGATGTCCAGGAACAGGTACTGCGGGCAAGTCTCGGCGAACACGAGCGTGCCCCGGTTACGCGCAAGGGTGACCTGCTCCAGGGCGTCCGACGAACTCAGATGCACGATGTACACCGGCACGCCGGCCACCTCGGCGATGGCGATGGAACGATGTACGCCTTCCGCCTCCATGCGCGTCGGCCGCGTCATTGCATGGTATTTCGGCGATGTCTTACCCTCCTTCAGGGCGAGCTTGACGATCTCGTCGATGACGATGCCGTTCTCCGCGTGCGTGCATACGAGTGTGCCGTCATCGCCGGCCTTGCGCATGGCTCGGAAAAGCGTGCCGTCGTCTACGTATAGAACGCCAGGATAGGCCATGAACATCTTGTAGGACGTCACGCCTTCGTCGGCGAGTCGCCGCATCTCCCAGAGCCGTTCGGCCTCCATGTCGGTGACGATCATGTGAAAGCCGTAGTCGATGGATGCCTTTCCTTCCGCCTTGGCGTGCCAGGTGTCGAGCGCCTCCATCGTCGAGCGACCCTTTGTCTGGATGGCGAAATCGATGATCGTGGTCGTACCGCCGAAGGCCGCGGCGCGGGTACCGGACTCGAAGTCGTCGGCGCTTGTGGTGCCTCCGAACGGCATGTCCATGTGGGTGTGGGGGTCGACGCCGCCGGGAATCACGAGTTTGCCGGAGGCGTCGATCATCCGGTCGGCCTGCACGTCGAGTGTGCTGCCGATCAGGGAAACCTTGTCATGTTCGACGTAGATATCGGCGCGATAGTCGTCGGTGGCGGTCACCACCCTGCCGTTACGTATCAGCAGAGACACGGATGCCGGCCTCCTCCCGCTGCGCAGTGTCCCGCGCCAGCAGCCCATACACCAGGAATGACACAAGAAAGCCAGAAAACCACGATGCCGTGTAAAGCCACTGCAGCCAAGACACGAAATATCCCACCAGGGCCGTGGCGACGCCAGCGACCAGGGCCGTCATGGCGACCGGATTGACACCGTTGCGGTAGCCGTACGCACCTTCGGGGTCGAACAGATCGGGCAGGGAGACCTGCGTTCGCCGTGTCCAGTAGTAGTCCGCGAGCATGACGCCGAGCACCGGTCCCAAGAACCCGCTCACGAATACAAGCAGTTCGCTGATGCGATCGAACAGCAGCCAGGGCGCGATGGCCACCCCTACCAATCCGGTGATCAGGCCGCCACGTCGAAAGCTGATCGCGCGTGGCCACAGGTTGGCAAAGGCATTGGCCGGGGCAATCACATTCGCGGCAATATTGGTCGTCAATGTCGCGACCAAGAGGAGCAGTTGCGTTGCAATGACGATCAGAGGGTTGTCGAACCGCGCGACGAGGCTCACCGGATCCCAGGGTGCGTCTTCCGCCACCAGGATATCGTCGAATCCGATCAGCGCCGCACAAGTGACGAACACGCTGACGAAGCTGTAAAGCAACATGGTGCTCGGAAGGCCCATGAACTGCCCGACCACCTGGGCGCGCTGGCTGCGGCTGTAGCGAGTGATGTCAGCAATGCTGATCGACATGGTGGCCCAGAATCCAACCATGGCCGTGATCCAGAACAGCCAGGCAACAACTTTGGATGGCGGCGCGGATGCGGCAGAGACGACTACCGGAGAGGACACCGACTCCTCCCGCCGGAACTGAACCAACAGGTCCTCCGGTGGGCTTGCGTCGGACCCGGTCCCGATGGCGGCAACCTCGTCGGCCGAAACCTCGAGCGGACCGCTCGGGGCTGGTCGCCATTCCGCCTTTTCCAGCCAGGACCGGTTGGCCATTCGATAGCTGTCTGCTTTCCATTCCCCATCAAGTCCGCGGAGCGGCGAGACCATCAACCCGCCATCGGCGACGTACTGGACGGTTGGACGCTCCAGTTGCGAGCTCTGGGTCAGCACGCGCGCGAAACTGCCGGCCTGGCTGGCACCCCAGACCACCAGCAGCAGGCCGATGCCCAGCAGGATGGGCGCCGCGAGGCTTTCCAGGATCCGAATCGACTCCGTTCCACGCCAGATGAAGAACAGAGTGAGTGCCCAGGAGAACCCGAATGCGACGAACTTGCCGCCGGTGAGGCCGCTGGCGATTGGCGCTCCCACGACCGTGCAGGAAATGGCGTAAAGGGCCAACCCGCCGATCCATGTCTGGATGCCGAACCAGCCGCAAGCGACCAGGGCCCGCACCAGTGCCGGGATATGCACCCCAGCGACCCCGAAGGGTGCCCGGGCAAGAACGGCGAAAGGCACACCGTACTTGACTCCGGCATGGCCATTCAGCGTCATCGGCACCGTGACGATCAGATTGGCAGCGAGAATGATCGTTAGGGCTTCGATCCAGCTCAGCCCGCTCCTAATCATGTAGCTGGCCAAGATGTAGGTGGGGATGCAGGCCGCCATTCCGATCCACACGGCAGCCAGGTTCCACGTGCTCCAAGTGCGTTCGGTGCCTTGGACAGGCGCCAGATCCGCCGAATAGAGAGGCGATCCCTCCATGTTCGCCAACATGGCCGGTTTCTGCTGCGTCACGGCTAGCGATTCAGATCCGACACCGGGAACCCCACTGCACTGTTTGCCCGTACGCTCGCGATGCCTTTTGGGAGTTCAGGTTACGCAAGGATTGCCTCCATTCGTGTTTTCATTTTGTACATTCACCCTTCCAAAAGTCGGCGCGACTACGGGCCGATGCAGTTATCAATCAGAATTCATATCGCGCACTGACACCGATTTCGCGTCGATCAGTATTCCAGATTGCGAATCCAAGGAACCCGGGGAAATAGTTCCTTACGCGCGTATAGGTCTGATCCGCCAGGTTGATCCCGTATAGGGCGATGGACCAGTCGCGATCAGCGGTGCGGTACTCGATCCTTGCATTGAGCAGACCGTAGCCGTTCTCGCGTTCGAACTCGGAGTTGGCGATCTGCCCGAAAAAGTCGTCCCGATAGGAGTAGTCAAGCCGGGCCAGTACACCGCCCCCGTTGGCCAGCGGGAGGTCGAGTCGGGGTGAGATGCTCATCGTGTACTTGCTCACGTAGGGAAGCTGGTGGCCGGCCGAGAAGTTGGCTTCCAGCGACGGGTCGAGGTCCACTTTCGTAATCTGTGCGTCGGTATAGGCAAACGTCGCCTCCACTCGGAAGACCGGCGACAGCACGGCGGTCAACTCAAGTTCCACCCCATCGATCTGGGCTTCCGCCGCGTTCAGCACTCGCGTGTCGAAGCGGTTTCCTACCCGGTTCACCTGCGCCTGATAATCCTCGTAGTCGTTGCGATAGATCGCCGCGTTGAATCGCAGCCGTTCTTCCAGCGTCAGGGCCTTCAGCCCGACCTCGAACATGTTCACGTACTCGGGATCGTAGGCGCCCACGCTCGAGATCCTGGACGGCCGGGCCGCGTAGCCGCCACTTCGGAACCCGCGGGAGTATGTCCCGTAGACCATGACGTCGTCGGCGAGAGCGTAACTCAGGTTGACGGTGCCGGAGACGGCGTCCCAGGTATCGTCGAGTGCTGTCGGGGGAACGACGTAAAGGGGTTGTCCAGCATCGTCGTAAGCTTGCCCGCCAGAAGCGTCCAGCGAGCGGAACACGAGATCGTAATCCTTGCTTTCGTCGGTGTATCGCAGGCCTCCCGTGAGGCTGACGCGCTCCGTCGGCTCCATCGTCGCCTGACCGAAAACCGCGTAGCTTTTCGTCTCCACCTGCGTAAGCCGGTGTCCGAGCGCGCCGAACTGGTCGTTGTCCTGATCGTTGTCGCCGTCTTCCGTGAAGTAGTAGACGCCGGCGATCCAGTCCAGCCCGTCGCCCCTCGATCCTGAAAGCTGAAGCTCCTGCGAGAACTGGTCGGAACCGCCGGTCTCACGATAGTAGACGATACGTTGCGGTGCGCCGTCGAATTCGAGGCTGCCGAGGTATTCCATGTCGCGGTAGGCCGTGATTGACCTGAGTACCAAACCTTCACCGACATCCCATTCAAGGGTGGCCGACACGCCGAATAGATCTTGTCCCGTGTCGAGATCGTCCAGCGAGTAGCTGTCGAAGGGATCACCCTCCGTACCACCAGGACAGGGCGCATAGCCGTCGCCGGCCTGCTGATAGCAGGGAGCGACGCCCAACCAGCCAGCCTGTTCGTAGAAGCTGTGTGGCATGGCGGCCTGGCGCGCGCGGCTTGCGTCCACCACTAGCGACAGCTCGGCTGCCTGTCCGTGCCAGTAGACCTGTGCCCTTCCGCTCACGCTGTCCTCGTCGCCGGTCTCCGCGCCCGTGAAAATCTGCTCTCCCACGCCGTCCCGCTGCTTGCTCAGGATGCTGATCGAGAACGCCGCCTCTTCGCCGAGCGGCATCTCCGCCGATACCGAACCGTTCAGCCTCCCCTCCTCGCCGGCGGTGAGACTGACATGTCCGCCGCCAGTACCGGTCGGCCTTCGGCTGATGACGTTGACCGCGCCGCCGATGGTGTTCTTGCCGAACAGTGTGCCCTGGGGCCCGCGCAGAACCTCTACCCTCTCAAGGTCGAGGAGGTCCAGGGCCGCGCCCTGGTTGCGCCCGACATAGACGCCGTCGATGTAGAGACCGACGCCGGGATCGGTGGTGACCATGTGATCCGACTGTCCGATACCCCTCAGGAAGATGGCGCCCGCCTCGTTGCTGCCCATCCCATAGGAGGTGAACGACATCCCGGGCGTGTATTTGCCGATGTCGCGCAGGTCGACCATGTTGGCCTCCTCCAGCGCCGACTCGGAGAATGCGGTTATGGAAATCGGTGTGTCCTGCAGCGATTCTTCACGCTTGCGGGCGGTTACGATGACTTCCTCTATGGCTCCCTTTTCCGCTTCCGGCTCCGGCTGCGCCTGGACCTGAACCGAAGCCGCCGGGAGCAACAGGATCGCCAGCCAGGCACGCGGCGACAGCGCGCGCTGGCGGCGGGTTCCCAATACCACCGAAGCCTTCCAAGGGACAAAATGCCGTTCTCGACCGTTCATCTGAGTCTCCCCCTCGTCTGCCGGGGTCCGGGCGGCCCCGGTGGGATTTCGTATACCCATATTTGACATTTCTGTCAATCAATTTAGTCAAACTATCTCGTCAGTTCCTATACACTCCCATTCTCACGCTGTGGGGGGATGTTTTGTCCGATCTCCAAATCTGGTCCTCGACACTGCTGGTCATCTACATCGCCGCCATGATCGCGCTTGGACTCGCGGCGCGCGCCAAGGTCGCGAGCGGCGACGATTTCGCGACGGCGCGCCGAAGCTACTCCCCGCTGTTCCTGGCGTTCGCTTTCGCGGCCACCGTCGCAAGCGGCGGTACGTTCATCGGCTTTCCGGCCATCGCCTACGATGCTGGAACGACGATAATCTGGGCCATCGCGCTGTATCCGGCCGGGGTCTACCTGGGCGTGCTCGCCTGCCTGCGACTGGTGACGGACACCGGCCACCGGTTCGGCAGCCGCTCGATTCCTGAGTTCCTCGGTGAGCGCTACCGGTCTGACGCCGTCCGCATCCTGGTTTCCCTCTTTTCGCTGATGCTGTTCTTCTATCTCGCCGGCCAGCTGGTGTCAGGCATCGTGATGTTCGAGATCATGCTCGGCCTCGACGAGCACTGGGCGCTGCTCGTGACCACGCTTGTGCTGCTCGTCTACATCGTGCTCGGCGGCGCCCACGCGGACATCATGACCGACGGAGCGCAGGGGGCCGTCATGGTGGCCCTCGGGGTCGTCGTGCTTGCCCTTTTCCTCCTTGGCGGCGGGATTGACGGAGGGCTTCCGGGCTTGCTGGCGGACCTGAGACAGCAGGACTCCAACCTCGTCGGCTGGATCAATCCCGCGTACGCCATGTACCACTCCCCATGGTCACTCGTCGCTATCCTGCTGGCGCACATCCCCCTGGGCATGCTGCCTCACATCGGTAACAAGCTGTGGGCTCTCGAGTCGACTCGAAAGCGCCGCCAGTTCGTCGGCTACGCGGCCATCATGAGCCTGGCGCTCGCGATGCTGGGCCTCGGGGGGCTGCTCGCCCGGGGATTGCTTCCTGAGCCGCTGGAAGACGGGAACATGGCGTTGCCGGCGCTGTTCATCGAACTGTTCCCGGGTTGGCTCGCGGCACTCGTTGGCGTGGGAGTCCTGGCCGCTGTCATGTCCACGGCGGACGGGCTTGTGGTTTCGTCGTCGCAGATCATCGCCAACGATCTGTACCGGCTGACCTATGCGCCGCGGTTTCTGCCGCACCTTTCGTCGGGAGAGCTCGAAAGACGCACGCTGTCGCTGTCCCGGCTCAGCACTGCGGCTGTCATCCTGGTAACTGCGTGCATGGCCTGGGCTTTGCTCGACATGAACGTCACGCTGCTGGTGTGGGCGGGTACGGGCGGCATGATGGCTGCCTTCGCGGGACCGCTCGTGCTCGGCTCGCTGTGGAAGGGCGTCACCCGCGCGGGATGCTTCGCCGGCCTGGCCGGGGGCGCCGGTGTTTTCATCCTGACGCATTCGGGTGCCGTCTCGCCGGACTGGTTCGACCCCGGGCCGCTACGCAGCGCGGCTTTCTGGCTCGAGGGTGAGGCCCCGAATCCCTTTTCGTGCGCCGCGATCGGGGAAATCGTCTCCGTCGCACTGACGTGGAGCGTATCCCTCTTTACCGCGAAGCTCCCCGCCGCGCACCTCGCGGAACTCTTCCCGAGATCGGAGGCTCCCGTGCCATGACTAAGCATCTCCAGCTCATACCGGTGGTCGGGACCGGCGCGGCGGCAGCGATGATCTTCAACATCCTGCCAGTCTTCCTCGGCAATGCGGCCGAGTCGTTCGCGCTAAGCGACAGCGCCGCCGGTTGGCTCGCAACCACTTACCTCGCCGGTTTCGGCATTTCGTCCGTCTCTGCGTCGCTCTGGCTTCACCGGGCCGGGCGGAGGACGCTCGCCCAAGTGCTGTTTCTATTGGCGGCGGTGCTGCTGGCAGCGGGAGCGGTGATGCGGTCATTTGCAGCGATCATGGCGACACTGTTCGCGGCAGGGTTGGTTCTCGGCGGCCTTTACACGCTTTCCTTCGTGTTGGCGGGCGAATACCCGAATCCCACGCGAGCCGTAGGGATCAAGCTGGGTGGTGAAGTCGCGCTCGGCGCGCTGCTGCTGTTCCTCATGTCCGCCCTGGTTTATCCGACATTCGGATTCACGGGCATGCTTGTCTCCTTGGCAATGGTTCTGGTCGCCGTATCTCCCTGCGCACGGCTCCTTGCCACCTCCCCAGCGCTGCGGGCCGATTCCACCCGCGGCGGCGCGGCGATCACACGACCCGCACTTGTCGTGCTTGGCGCACTGTTCCTCTTTACGGTGGGACAGGCGGCCGTCTGGTCATTCGTCGAACGCGCGGGCGCGCGGGCGGAATTCGGTGCTGCCGCCATCGGCGGGGTACTGTCCTCCGCAGTACTCCTGGGCGGTGCCGGTTCTTTCCTGGCGGGTACGCTGTCCGACCGATTCGGCAAGACGATACCTCTGCTCTTCGCTGCGTCGCTCTACCTGGTGGCGATTGCTTTCTTCACCTTTGGCACGCCGTTCTGGACCTACGCGACCGCTGTCAACCTCTTCTTTTTCGCGTGGCTCTTTGCCCTGCCCTACCTCGTTTCAACCATTGCGGCTCTGGACGACGGCGGACACGCGACATCGCTGGTGACCGCGTGCTTCGCTTTCGGAAGCATGCTCGGCCCGGCGGTTGCCGGCGAGCTTGTTGCGCGCGGGGATTTCGGGCTGCTCTATCTGACAGGCGCAATCGCGACGTGCGCCGCCTATGCCATCGCCCTCACCGCCGCTCGCACACGGACGGCCGCACGGGAAACGCCGTGAATGGTCCCGACTGGGATTCTCAGCGAAGTGGCGAAAAGGATACGGGCCGCAACATCTTGATGTTCTGCTGGACAACGGCGTCGAATGCCCACACCTCCCGAATGAATGTCTGCCAAGCCGGATCGGCCTCCATTCGGGCACGACGGACCTCGCGGTCCGCAAGGCTCTCGTACGCCCACATGAACACGACCTCGTGCAGGTTGCCAACATCAGTGGTGAACATACCGACGAAGTCGCCAAGATGTTTGCGCTGGATCGGCAAGCCTTCGCTCTCGTACTTGTCGAGCCACTTTCCGATGCTGCCCGGGCGGAACGTATACGTTCGATGATCGATGATCATAGGGTCGCTTCCGCAGGCGTGCTTCGGTCAAGGATCAGGTCGCTCGCCTTCTCTGCAATCATGATCGTGGGGGCGTTGGTATTTCCGCGAGTGATAATGGGCATGATCGAGGCATCGGCCACGCGGAGTCCATCGATGCCCTGAACCCGCAATTCGGCGTCGACCACCGCTTCGGCATCCGTTCCCATCCTGCAGGATCCCACCGGGTGCAGCGTCGTCATGGCCGCGTCGATCAGCCATTCAGCGATCTGCGCATCCGTTCTTTTGTCGCTGCCCGGCTCCAGTTCGCGCCCCAGTGTTCCAGCGAACGCGCGGCTGGCCATCACTTCGCGCATCAACTGCACGCCTGCGACCGCCGTGTCGACGTCGCGCCGGTCACCGAGGTAGTTGGCGTGGATTCGCGGCGCATCCTCCGGATCGCCCGAGCGCAGGGCGATGTGCCCTCTGCTTTTGGGGACGACCGGCCCGATGCGGATGGTCGTGCCATGATCCTCGCCCACGTTCCTCCTGCGACCAAAAGAGGGCAGGGACCAGTGCAGGTTGGCCGTGGCCTCCGTCGCAGGCATGAAATGGGTCTGGATGTCCGGCACGTCCAGATCCGCCGAAGAGCGAATAAACGAGCCGGCCTCGTAGGGAAATGTCGTAACGAACCCGGTTCCAAACAGCGCCGCCTGCATGACTCCAAACGTCATGCGGTCCACCCTGAGGTTCTCCCGCAGCGAGACCGGTTTCCGGCACTCGTGCACCAGGCAGCAGTCCACATGATCCTGGACGTTCTTGCCGACGCCCGGCAGATGGTGAGCCACCGAGATGCCGTGGCGCCCCAGGTCTTCCGCATCGCCGATCCCGGACAGCATCAGCAAATGCGGAGAGCTGACGACGCCGGCGGCCAGCACCACCTCCTTCAGCGCCCTCGCCGTGACCACCGACCGTCGGCTACGGTATTCCACTCCGACGGCCCGTCGGCCTTCAAGCAGCACCTTGCGCGCCAGCGCCCGCGTCGCCACTGTCAGATTGGGCCGTCGTACAGCCGGCGCCAGAAACGCGGTGGCAGTGCTGCAACGCCAACCGCGTCGGATCGTGAAGTCGTAGCGCCCGAATCCCTCCTGGCTGGCGCCGTTGAAATCGTCCGTGACGTCGTATCCGGCCTGCTGGCCGGCATTCATGTACGTGTCGAACATCGCGTTCGTCCCGCGGGCGCGTTGCACGGTAAGCTCGCCCGCGCAACCGTGAAACGAATCATCCCGGTCAACGTGCGCCTCCGACCGTTTGAACAGGGGCAGCACCTTGTCATACGACCAACCCGGCAAGCCCATCTGCTCCCAGCCGTCGTAATCGGCGGGATTGCCCCGGACATAGATCATGCCGTTTATGGTGGAACTGCCGCCGAGAACCTTGCCGCGAGGCCAGAAAACTCGGCGGCCGTCCAGATGCGGTTCAGGCTCCGTGTAGTACTTCCAGTTGTAGATGCCCGAGTGCATCAGCCGCCCCATCAGCATCGGCAACCGGAACAGGGTGTTGGAATCCCGGCCGCCGGCCTCAAGAAGCAGAACCCTGTTTGCAGGATCGGCCGACAATCGGTTAGCGAGCACGCAGCCAGCGGATCCGGCTCCCACCACAATATAGTCGTATTCCAGGTCCGTCATCGGCTCACCTCCGAATTACCAATGAATAGGCGCGGCATCCATCGCCAGCAGTTTGCTGTTGCATGAAACAAAGGGGTTCGAACCTTCGAGGAAGCGGTTGCCCTCTGCGGGATGCGGCGATACGACGATTGCGGGGTGGCGATGTACGGAGGTGCCGTCGACGATACCGCTCGCATTCGCCACGCTTTGCGCCGCATGGCCGAATAGCAAGAACACGACTGGCTGCCCCGAACGATTCGCAAAGTACCGCAGCAGATGCGCCATCAGTGGCCGCCACAAGGGCAGATGACCGCATGTCTGATGCGGATCGCCGTCCACGGCAAAACGCGTCAGCGTCAGACTTGCATTCAGCAGCAGCACGCCCTGGTCGACCCAACTCTGGGCCAGTTCCGCCGGTGTCGGGAACCCGTTCTCGAGCGCGGTGATCGCTTCGAGCGTTGCGGGCCAACCCTCCACTTCCAACGTGTGGGAGACGCGGCCCGAGCGAAACGCGTAGACGCTCTGAATCAGGCAGCGCATGCTGCGCGAACGCATGTTGTCCAATTCCCGCCAACTGCGGTGCTCGCCGGATTCGAATGCGCGACCCGTACAGAACGCGATGTTCGGATACGGGTCCTGACCGATCAGCACGCAGCGCACGGCTTCCGGAGGCAGGCCGTCGAAAGCGTGCAGCATGTGTGCGCCTTCCGGTTCTCCGGGGAGGAAAAAGTGCCGCCTCGATGGGAATATCGGCTCCCACGGATGCAATTCAAGCGTCTCGTCGACATCATCGAACGCCAGTTCGACCTCATCGACGATCGACCGCCAGTTGGAACTCAGGTCGGACTGCCAGTCCACCAGCACTTCTCGAAGCGCGTCCTTAAGCTGCGTGGTCACCGGTTCGCGCTCAGGTGGGGGGGTTGCCCGACAGCGGTTACGTCCCGGACTAACGTATGACAAGGCGTCGGCTCGGCGGGCAAAGAGCCGGCCCCGCATCGCCCCACGCAGGTCCGCGATCGATCCATTGTCGCTGGTTGGCGTCTGGGCGCAGTGCGTATAATGGTATTGGTGCGCCGGTGGAGGCGATTGTGCATGCAATCCATCCCGGCACCGCGCCTTGGTGTCACCGGGGTTCCCAGGGCAGGGAGGTAAAAGGCATGCCCCGCGCCATGACCGCGCGTGATCGGAAGGAACTGCAGATCATCCGCGCCACAGAGAAATTGGTCGCCACGCGAGGTTTCTACGGCACGCGGATGGACGACATCGCGCGCGCCGCAAGGCTGCCGAGACCGAATCTCTATTACTACTTTCCATCCAAGCGTCAGATCTACCGACGGATCCTGACGGGTTTGCGTGCGGACTGGATCAAGGCGTTCGAGCAGATCTCCCCAGACCGAGAACCGCGCGAAGCCATCAGTGACTACATTCGCGTCAAGATCGAGTACTCGAGGAAACACCCGGTACCGTCGAAGATCTTTGCGATGGAGGTAATCCGAGGCTCGGACATGCTGACCGAAGAGGAGAACAACCAGATCAAGACCCTGACGGAGGAGAAGTGCGCGGTGATCGAGCATTGGATGAACGAGGGCAAGATGGATCGGCTTGACCCACGGCACTTTTTCTTTCTGCTCTGGGGCGCCACTCAGTACTACGCCGACTTCGAACAGCAGATCAAGAGCATTCTCGGCGTGAAACGGCTGACTACCGCGCAGTTTGAAACGGGCGTGGAAACGGTGACGCAAGTCGTCCTCGCAGGATGCGGACTCGACGGCTGAACGCCCGGATCGAGCAGGTTTCGCCGTCTCTGAGCGCTCTCGGATTCGCATCCCTGGCCTAGCGTTTCCCTCAAGTATCCGCAGCTACAGCATTGCCGTGAAGGTCCAACGGGGTTGTGCAGCTTGGATGCGGTTCTTCCCCTTCCCAGCTGCATTCGCGGCGAATTCAACGTACGCTTTTCTGACATAAACGTCAAACAGTAGTGTATGCTTCTGATCGTGGACCCTGACCTTTCCTCGCCGCCGGTCAAGCCCCGACCTGGAACCGTCGTATTCCTCAGCCGAGGCGCCTCCAGCCAGGGAAGCCGGATACGGTGTCACGATCGCCGAAGGAGTCACTAGATGGATTTCGGACTGGTCCTGCAAACCGATCCTCCCGCCCGACGGGTCGTCGAACTTGCGCAACGGGCGGAGGCGAACGGCTTCACGCATGTCTGGGTATTCGACTCTCCGGTTCTGTGGCAGGAACCCTTCGTGATACTCGCTCGAATGCTCTCGGAGACCGCCAGGATTACGGTCGGTCCCATGGTCACGAATCCGGGTACCCGGGACTGGTCCGTGCTCGCATCGACCTTTGCAACCCTGAACGACATGTACGGGCCACGCACCATCTGTGGAATGGGCCGTGGCGATTCGGCACTACGCTACATCGGCCGCAAGCCAAGGACCCTGCAGGAGATGGCGGACGCGATACGCGTCGTCAAAGACCTGGTCGCCGGAGAGTCCGTCGAATACAACGGTACCAAGATCCGGTTCCCCTGGGTGGACGACGGTTGGGATCTCCCCGTATGGGGCGCCGGCTATGGCCCCCGAGCACTCGACTGCATCGGGCGTCATGCCGATGGTTTCATTCTGCAACTGGCGGATCCGCAGATCTTCGAGTGGACCACCTCCTCGGTTCGGGACGCTGCAATCGCCGCGAACCGTGAGCCGGATTCTGTTGTCTCATGCGTGGCGGCACCAGCCTACGTCGGTGATGACATCGCCCATCAGCGCGAACAGCTCCGGTGGTTCGGCGGCATGGTAGGCAACCATGTCTCCGATATCGTCAACCGCTACGGTGCACAATCGGGCGACGTTCCAAAGGCGCTCACGAACTACATCAAGGGGCGGGGGGCATACGACTACTCTCACCACGGTCGGTCGGGCAACCCTTCCACCGACTTCGTTCCCGACGATATCGTTGACCGATTCTGCATTCTGGGTGCCGCGCAGGAGCACGTTGCCAAGCTCAAGACACTGCGCGATCTAGGTGCCCGCCAGTTCGCGGTTTATCTCATGCATGATGCCCAGGAAAAGACGTTGGATGCGTATGGGAAGCATGTGCTGCCAGCCCTAGCGGCGCTCGATTGATTTGAGACATGCACTCGAATACACAGATCCGGTCTTTCTACGACGCCCATTGGATGCCCTATACGGCCAACCGGGACTTCAAGCAGAACCCGCGAGTCGTGGAACGCGCCGAAGGCTGTTACTACTACACGTCGGATGGTCGCAAGGTCTTCGATAGCCTGTCAGGCCTCTGGTGTTGCGGGGCCGGGCACAGCCATCCCAGCATTACCGCAAGGGTAGCGGCCCAGCTTCGCCGGATGGACTACGCTCCCGCCTTCCAGTTCGGCCACCGACTCAGCTTCGAGTTGGCCAATCGCATTGCGGAACTGATGCCGGCCGGCCTGTCGCACGTGTTCTTCACCAATTCCGGATCGGAGTGCACGGATACGTCTCTCAAAATTGCCCGAGCTTATTGGCACGAGGCGGGACGGCCGAGCAAAACCAAACTGATCGGCCGCGTCAGGGGATATCACGGGGTGAATTTCGGCGGCACAAGCCTGGGCGGCATTGGGCCGAATCGGCACACTTACGGCCCGCTACTTGATACCGATCACCTGTCCGCCACGCTGCTGCCAGAGAATGCATACAGCCGGGGCATGCCGCAATACGGCAGCCATCTGGCGGATCAGCTCGAGGAAATCGTCGCGCTGCACGATGCTTCCAACATTGCAGCCGTGATAGTGGAACCGATGTCCGGTTCCGGCGGTGTAGTCGTGCCTCCCTCAGGATACTTGCAGCGGCTGCGGGAGATCTGTGACCGCCATGACATTCTGCTGATTTTCGACGAAGTGATTACCGGGTTCGGACGAACGGGCTCCCTGACCGGAGCCGAGGAGTTCGGTGTAGTCCCCGATATCCTCAATCTCGCCAAGCAACTGACCAACGGTGCTGTTCCGATGGGCGCGGTGGTGACCAGCGAGACGATCTATCGCGCCTTCATGGAGGCGCAAAAACCGCTGCACGTCATCGAGTTGCCCCACGGCTATACCTACTCAGCCCATCCGGTCGCCTGTGCGGCTGGGCTTGCCGCACTCGATCTTTTGCAAGCGGAAGGGTTGATCGAGCGGGTGCGAACCCTGGCGTTACAGTTCGAGGACTACCTTCATGGGATGAGGGGAGCGCCGCACGTCATCGACATCCGAAACTACGGTCTCGCCGGAGCCCTGCAGTTGCGGCCACGCGACGGTGACGCCCTGGTGCGGCCTTACGAAGCGGCACTCGAGATGTGGGAAGCTGGATTCTATGTGCGCTGGGGCGGCGATACATTGCAATTCGGACCGCCGTTCATTGCTGAAGCGTCAGACCTCGAAACCATGTTCGAGCGTCTCGGACGGGTGCTTCTCGAGGTCGCGTAGCCAAACATCTTGACTTCCCAGCCTCCCATCGCCAAGTGCGTCCAACATCATCGCCCGAACCGTCCAGCCACGCTCGGTCAGCCCGGAGGCGGCGTCATCCATGGATCTCGATCCGAGCGATACCAGGAGGTCGACGTCCTCGGTAAACCGCGACTCCACGCGGTAAACGTTTGCCGCATGTCCACCCGCCACGGCCCAGCCCGATTCCCTGCCGAACAGTCCGTCGAGGAGTTCGACCAGGTCCTTGCCGATCATTGATCGGCAGCGGCATGACCGGCTTGCGCCACGGAGTCGAGCCGTCGGAGTTCGGTGCGGAATCGGACGTGCTCCTCGACCGCGAGGGCGTCATCGCGGCGTGAATCGCCAGCCATGCGCCGCAACCGCTCGTTGATCGCGAAGACCTGCGCAAGAGTTCGCGGCGGCGGCGGCGACAGGGGCGGCAGACTTGCCTTCCAGGCACCGAGCTGTCGCATCCGCTCTCGGTCCCTTTCGGTGACAACCGCCCGCATGTCTTCGGTCTGGGCCATGCTCGGAGTATACGATGTTGCTCGGCACGCGGCGGACGCGCGGCCGCACTCGCCGCGGTTCGCTGGAGCGGTGCGACAAGTTCACGATGCGGCCCGGCGCGATGCTGGCCCCGCCGTTTGCAGGTTACCGAGCTTGCTGCCACCATTCCCGGGACGCGGAGGGGACGGCGACATGACTTCGGCATCTTCCACGAATTGCCGCACGACTGGCATCCTGCCGCCGGGTACAGACTGCCAGAACTCGGCCGCAGCGGGTTCGGGATAGCCGGATGGCGCCAAGACGCAAGCAGCGCCTGGACCCCGAGACGTTCGACCTGCCCGCGGAGGCGATCCGCGACGGCCACTATTCCGACAAGTACTTCGTGCGTACCAGGGACGTGCTGCGCCAGGATGGACATTCACCACGGGTCTTGATGCAGATCTTTTGCAAGACCGCGGGATGGATCGGCGGCGTGGATGAGGCCATCGCCATCCTCAAGCGTTGCGGCCACGACTGGTCCGCGTTGATCGTGCGCGCGTTGTACGACGGCGATCCCATTGCGCCGCACGAGACGGCGATGACCATCGAAGGTCCCTACGACACCTTCGCGCACCTGGAAACGCTCTATCTCGGCGTCCTGGCTCGCCGCAGCCGCGTCCTCACTAACACGCGCCGCGTGGTGGAGGCCGCGCGTCCGAAGGAGGTGCTGTTCTTTCCCGCCCGGCATGACCACTGGTCGCTGCAGCAGGGCGATGGTTACGCCGCGCATGTCGCCGGCGCCACGGCGGTATCGACGGATGCGCAGGCGGCGTGGTGGGGAGGGGGCGGTCTCGGCACCGTTCCTCATGCCGCCATCGCGGCCTACGGCGGCGACACCGTGCTGGCGGCCCGCAAGTTCGCCGAGCACATTCCCGATTCGGTGCCGCTGGTGGTGCTGGTCGACTTCGACAACGACAGCGTGGGCACGGCGGTCGATGTCGCCCGCGCCCTCGGCAGCCGCCTCTACGGAGTGCGTCTCGACACATCCGGCACGCTGGTGGACAAGAGCGTCGTGCCCAGGATGGGACAGTTCGATCCGCGCGGCGTGAATCCGCAACTCGTCAGGAACGTTCGCGAAGCGCTCGACGGCGCCGGGTTCGAGGACGTGCACATCGTCGTCTCCGGCGGATTCGGCGTCGCCAGGATTCGCGCCTTCGAGTCCGAAGGCCTTCCCGTTGCAGCCTATGGCGTCGGTTCTTCGCTGGTGGCCAATGACGGCAGCTTCGATTTCACCGCCGACATCGTGCGGAGCGAGGGACGCCCATCCGCCAAGGCAGGACGCGCGTACAATCCTAACCCACGTCTGGAGGTCGTCGAATGAAACGCGTTTTCTGGGATGTGGACACGCAGGTGGACTTCATGTCGCCGGACGGCAAGCTGTACGTGCCGGGTGCCGAGAACCTCGCCGACAACCTGGGCCGTCTGACCGATTTCGCGCATGCCAACGGCATTCGCATCGTCGCGAGTTCCGATAACCACGATCCCGACGACGCCGAACTTGCCGACGCGCCGGATTTCCGGGACACATTTCCTCCACATTGCCTGCGCGGCACGCCCGGGCAGGCGCGGATCCCCGAGACGGCCCTTGAGGATTCGCTTTTGATCGAACCGGAAGACGCCGCAGAGGACCTGTTGGCCAAACTCGCGGACCATGCCGGCGACATCCTGTTCCACAAGCACTGGTTCGATGTCTTCACCAACCCCCACGTCAGCCCGGTCGTTGAAGCCTTGAACATTACGGACGTCGTCCTGTACGGCGTGGCCCTCGATGTCTGCGTGGCGTGCGCGGTAGAGGGGCTGCTCGAGCGGCATCCCTCGCTCGCCCTGAACGTCGTCGAAGACGCCGTGCGCGGCATCGATGAAGATGGGCGCGCCATCCTTCTCGGCGGATGGCGGGCAAGGGGCGTCACGATCACCAATACGGACACGGTTACAAGGACCCGACGATGAGCAACGACACGCGGAGAACGGCACTCGTTACCGGCGCGTCCGCCGGACTCGGCGAAGAGTTTGCGCGGCAACTCGCGGCCCGCGGCCACGACCTCGTACTGGTCGCCCGGCGCCAGGACCGGCTGGAAGCGTTGGCCGAAGAGCTGGGGGGCGACCACGAAGGAATCCGCGTCGAGGTGATCGGCGCGGACCTGTCATCGCCCTATGCGCCGGACGCGATAGCTGCGCGCACGGCGGAACTGGGTCTCGATATCGACTACCTGGTCAACAACGCCGGCTCCGCGGGTCCCGACCTGCTCGATCATGACTGGCAGCAGCAGGCGGCGTTCCTGCAACTGATGATGACGTCGGTGGCGCACCTGTGCCACCTGTTCGCGCCCGGCATGTGCGAGCGCGGCTTCGGCCGCATTCTCAACGTCTCCTCGGTCGCCGGGCGCATCGCCCGCGCAGGCGACATGAACTACGGCCCCGCCAAGGCATACGTGATCGCGCTGTCGGAGTCACTCGACCTGACGCTCAAGCCCCATGGGGTGCGAGTGTCCGCCCTGTGTCCCGGCTATACGCACACGGACTTCCACGCGACCGCCGACATGCTCGACACCAAGGCGGCGACGCCCGGCTTTCTGTGGTACGACGCCGACCGGGTGGTGCGGGAAGGCCTTGCCGCGATCGAGCGAGGCAGGAGCGTCTATTGTTCCGGGCGGCTCTACCGGTGGGTCGACCCCATCCTGCAATCCGTGTGGACCCGACCGCTGGCGCGCCGGGCGATGGGCAACCGGTAAGCGCGACCGTTCGACCCCATGTCGCACGGTTTGTTCGTCCGGAACGGCAAAGTCATACCGCAGACCTGACATCCTCGGCACGCACCGAAGCCTTGATCTCGGCCGCGATCATGCGGTCTCGTTGCGTGTAGCCGAGGATGCCGGCGTGAGATGCGTCATCCGGGAGCGGAAGGTGGTTGATCTGTAGTGAACGTCGGCAAGTTCGCCGGATCGTCGTCTTGACCGTACCGACGTTCAGCAACGCGAAACGACCATTCGATCGAAGTCGAAAACCCTTGCCTCGCAATGTCTCGCGTACACGGTTCACGGCGGCTTCTGTTCCGCGTGGCTCGCCGACGGGCACGCCGAAATGTTCGAGCCAGTTGACCGACAGGTAGCCCTCGCCAGGCCGGATCGCGAACGCACTCGCCATGGGTTGGCCGCGTTCACCGACCGTCGATGGCTTGCAGTATCGAGAGACATGGTCCCGGTCCGGCAGCGGCTCGTTCATGTTCGCTCGAGCCGATCAGTGAATGGGCGCACAGCCTCCAGTGCTTGCGCGGGAGGCAACTCTCCGTTCACGGTGAGTCGATCCACTCCCTGGCGATAGGGCTCCGAGAGAGCGGCAAACCCAATGATTCCGCGGGGAAGAAACTCCATCACCAGCAGGCCGTCGCGCGCCCGATTATCCGAGGAGCCTTCAGCCCCGGGTGCGCGAGGGTGTCCCTCGCGAGAGAAAGGAGTTGCCCCGACCGCTGACGCGTAGGGAAGTGCCGGCCTTTCCCCCGTCGCCGGATGCGTACTTCCATGGAAGTCGGGAATCGTCCACTCCACCTGGGCCAGCGCATTCGGCGACACACCGACTTCCGGGTCCGGCAACCGCCCTTGCTCGAGGAGAAAGCTCGCCATGTGCCAAAGCGAGTCGGGTGCGATCGGCTGTTCATCCGGGTCCTCCCGGGCAAGCTCCTGCAGGTAGTCGATGCGATCCGCGATCCGTTCCCGGCCGTGCGCTCGCAATACCGCCATGATTTCCTGCGCCGTTGAAGCTCCATCGAGTTGACTTCGCCAGGGTGTGCGTCCAGCGAGGTCTGGAGACCAATCCGGCGACGCCGGTTCCGCATCGCGAACCATCAAGGACCCGGAGTCGTCCGCTTCGGGCCCGAGATAACGATAGAAGCCCGGCCGGATCCGCACGAAAAGCGGGCCGTCCAGCACCCTCTTCAACGGCACTATGACCTGCTCCCGGCTGGTGTTCCTGTCGCCACCGAGTTCGATGAATCTCTGTCGAAGGGCCTCGACGATCTCCCGGCGCCGGTAGATCACATTGGCGTCGAGCAACTCGGTTCGCAGCAGTTCCTCGACAGCCGCCGTGCCAAACGGCAAGCCGACGAGTCTTTCGGTCAAGAGCGACACCTTCGAATACCTCCAATCGATCAACCTGACCAGCATAGAAAGGTGCAAAAATCACGTCAAGTGTGAAAAATACGGATAAAAAGGAGCAAAAGGAGGATCAGGGAGGCAACCGTTTCGGTCGCTCCGCGCGAATTCGGGTCAGGCGTCGTCGACCAGCGTGGCGAGGCCCCGATCGCCGTCGATGGTGATCGTCTGCCCGCTCCTGATCTTCTGCGTGGCATCCCCCACCCCCAGCACCGCCGGAATGCCGTATTCGCGGGCCACGATGGAGCCGTGGGCGAGAATGCTCCCGATGTCCGTCACGAGTCCTATGGCGTGGGGAAACAACTGCGTCCATGCGGGTGTCGTCAGTGGGCAGACGAGTATCGAGTTCGGTTTCATCTGGTCGAACTCGTCGGGCGTCATGATGACGCTGGCGACTCCGGTCACCGTTCCGGGAGATACCGCGAATCCCCGCAGGACGCGTTGCTCGCCGTCGTTGTTTCGGAGTGATGCGTAAGGATCGTCGTCTTTCTGCAGTGGCGGAATCGCCGACGGAGGCGCCATGCGAAAACGTAGTGTCCGCAGGTCCCGCTCACCGGCCGCCTTGGCCGTCAATTCCAGTCGCGCCCCGTCGTCGATGGCCGCCTGCAGGTTGGCGCTCGTGACGTAGAACACGTCATCCGGGCGCGCGAGCGTACCGGCGTCCACCAGCCGCCGCCCCAGTTCCAGGGCCCAGGGCCGGAAGACCGACCAGGCGCGGCCCATGTAGAACAGCGCCTCTTCCCGGCTCGGGTAGTTGACGCGCGAGGTCCAGTACAGCCGCAGAAACTCGAATCGCCGCGCGCCCTTGAAGAACTTCAACGCCTGCAGGAACTTCGACCGGCGCGTCTTCGCCACCTGTCTCTGCCGGACCGCCAGGTCGTGGCCGGCATCCCTGACCAGCGCTTGCAGACGCTTTGCGAAAGGCAGCGGCGCTTCCGCAAGCGACGGCTCCACGAAATCGAGATTGAAGACCTGCCGGCCGTAGTCGTGCAGGTACCTGTCGATGGCCGCGCCGACTGGCGCACCGCGCGGATGTCCCTTTATGGCGTCGAGCAGGCGCGGTGCCGGTGTCAGCAAGGCAAGTTCGTGGAGGGACAAATCCGCCCGGATACTGTCGGCAATGGCACGCATCGCGAACTCCGCGTCGAGCGTCCTCGAAGAGAATCCCGACAGGAAGGTTCCGCTGATAAACCCCTCGTCCGGAGCGTTCTCTTCGAGGAATCTCTGGAATGCGCCATCGGTGATCTTTGCGGTCCCGATGACGCTCCGCAACGCTTGCCAGTAGTTCGCCTCCGCCATCGTGAGCGATCTCATGCCGCGCAACAGTTCCGCGTTCGTCGCTTGTGACGGGTCGCGTTGTTGCCAGGCTTCGACCGCCGCCAGGTAGTCGGGCAATTGCCGCTTCGCCCAGGTCACGATCGCCGGGAACTTCCTGAAAGTGCGGAACGCCGTCATCAGCAGGTACAACACGTGCAGCGGACCACCCTTCATGTCTCCGATCATCCAGCTCGGCATCTTGATCGCGCGTCTCAGGTTGACATGCCATGGATGCTTCTTCTGCTCTTCGCGGGTCTTCTGCATGTGTTCTTCCCAGTCCCCGTGGCGCTCCTTGTAGAGGGGCTGGTAGGCGTAGCCGTTCACCGTTGTTACAACGAAGTTCTTCATCCAGTTCCTGGTAAGACGGCCTTTCCATTCCCAGCCCTCGGGCCATGTCTGCATGTCGAATATGGCCCGCAGATAGAGATCTTCGAAGAGCGGCGACAGCGGGTCGGGCATGTTCTCCGCCACTTGCCGCTTCAGTAACTGCGCCCCGGGAATCTCGGGCCAGGTCACGTCTTTGGGCGGGTCGGGCGGCAGGTTCGTGATCGGGCGGGACTGCAGGAGCCAGAGCTTCCCTGAAGAAAGCGCCCACTCGATGTCCTGCGGCTCGCCATCGAAGACACCCTCGACCGCGAGGGCCAGCGCGGCCAGATCGGCCAGCGCGTCAATCGACAGGCAGGGCTCGCCGCGCTGTTCGGCCGCGACAGCTTCCGCCCGCGTGCCTTGGTCCCCATCCGCCACGATCATCCGTTCCTTGCTACCCGTCACGGTCTCCTTGGCCGCGAGACTGTCCCGGTCGACGACATGGGTGTCAGGCGTAACCTCCCCGCCCACCACCGCCTCGCCCAACCCGAAGCTGCAGTTGACGATCATCTCCGAACGCTCGCCGGTCGCGGGGTTGGCGGTAAAGACGATGCCGGAGACCTCGGACGGCACCATGATCTGGACCACGACCGCCATCGCCACGTCCTCGTGTTCCATGCTCCGCTCATGCCGATAGCGCATCGCTTGAGCGGTCCACAGGGACACCCAGCAGTCTTTTGCGGCCGCGACGACAGCGCCCGCGCCTCTGACGTTGAGATGGGTTTCGTGCTGTCCCGCGAACGAGGCGTCCGGCGAGTCCTCGGCCGTGGCGGAAGAACGAACGGCCACCGCAAGGCGGTCGCCCAAAGCACCGTACGCGGCGCTGATCTCCGATCTGATCCCGGACCCAACGTCATGCTCGTCGAAGAGCTCTCGGATGCGCTTCGCCGCCTTCTCGAAGGAGACGATCCCCTCTACAACCTGGGGCCTGGCCAGATCCAGGATCCGTGCATTGAGATCACTCGCCTCGACAAAGTCTCGATAGGCGAAGGTGGTGACGACGAATCCGTCCGGCACGTCGAAGCCAGCCCCGGCCAGGCGAGACAGCGACCGGCCCTTGCCGCCCAGGATTTCCGGAGAATTGTCTGTTGTATCAAGCCCTGCGGTGTACATTGCCAAGGCTTCCCGGTGCTGCGCCTTGATCGTCACTGCGTGCCGTTCTGCGGCTCAAGCCCCTAGCTGGAAGGCGCCTCACATCCCGCACGGGTGCTCACCGCATTCTCCGTCGGGAAGTCCCCGGGCACGGCCTGCGTGACGTCGCCGCTCGCAGCCCATTCACAGCCTCGCTGGAACGTCGCGATAAAGCCCACGCACTCCATGGCGACCGGTCGATGGTCGGCCGGCACACCGCCGTCGACGTGGCCAAGGGTGGTATGGAAACACCGGCCCTTCTCGTACTGGATGGCCATAAGCACGGGCTCGTGTTCGCCGCTGCCGTAACCCGAATGGCTTTCCACCTTGGGGTCGACGTAGGCCGTTGCGATCACGTCGACGTTCTTCCCCGGACCGCGCAGGTTGAAATAGAGTTCATCGCTGGTGTGAAGCCACTTCTCCGGCAGGCCCCTTGTGATCGGATGGTCCGGTTCGCGGGTATCGATCTGGTTCTCCAGCCAGTCGATGTGATCGCCGGCGTTGCCCGGTCCATGGTCCCGAACCACGGTGCCATCGCGCCAGTAGAGCCGCGGACCCGCCTTCTCGGTTCGCCTGCCCCAGCCGCCGACCCCCATGATCTCGTTGAACTCCGGCCACTGGGGAAAGAGCTGGCATGAGTGGTGAAAAAGGGCCAGGCCGCCACCGGCGCTGATGTACTCGAGAAAGGCTTCGTTCGTCGGTTCGGACCACGGGTCGCCGCCATCGTCGAGGACCACCAGGTCATACCCGTCGAACTCGGGCCGGAAACCCGTCATGTCGCTGCCCTTTGGACCCCTCGTCATGACATCGACGCTGAAGAGGCCCGTCTGTTCGAGGATCTTCTTCACGAGCGGACTGCTTGCGAGCCAGCCATGGTGGCTTTGGCCATTGAGGAGAAGTGCTTTCATGGGTGCCCTCCCGGCAGAGTATTCGGCGGAATCGGGGACGAACCGCCACGGAAGGGATACTAACACCTGCGCTTGAGCGGACACGCCACACGCCGCCCGCGTGGGTCTCGACCCGCCGTGATCGGTTATTCTTTCGTGCTTCACCACCAACAAGGAGCCCGTCCGGGGACTTAAAGAACCATGTCCAACCCACTCAAAGTCGGCATCGTAGGGGCCGGAGGCATCACCCGCGCGCACCTGCCCGCGTACCTGGAACGTCCTGACCGGGTGCAACTCAACGCCGTTTGTGACCTCGTCGAACCTCTCGCCCAGGAACTTGCGAAAAAAGCCGGCATCGACGCCGTTTACCTGGACATAGACGAAATGCTGCGCGACGCTGACATCGAGGCCGTCGATATCTGCACCACGCACAACAGCCATGCGCCCCTGGCGATCGCGGCCGCCGAAGCCGGCAAACACGTCATCGTCGAGAAGCCCATGGCGATTTCCGTGCAGGAGTGCCGGGACATGATTGCGGCCGCCGACAAGGCGGGCACAACCCTGATGGTTGCCCAGCACCTGCGCTACGCGCCTGAAGCCCGGGCCGCGAAACGCCTGCTGGACGACGGCAAGCTGGGCACGGTCGAGGCCGTCCGCACCGAGCTCTTCGGCGGCGGGATGCGGGGACGTCGTCGCCGGCGGCGCCAGGGTGAACGCTGGATGCAGGATGCAAGGCGGTCCGGTGGCGGCATGATGATGTCCGAGCAGGTCCACCACATCGACCTGCTGCGCTACTACGCCGGCAACGTCAAGCGCGTCAACGGGGTCTGCAAATCCCTGCAGGAACACATGGTCCATGGCGCCGAAGACCTCGTGTCCGCGACCCTCGAGTTCGAGAGCGGCGCCGTCGGCGAAGTCTGGGCGAAGGGCAACGCGATCGTGCCCCGCGGACGGACCTACACGATCTTCGGGGATCAAGGCGTGTTCTACGCAAGCACACCGACGAAGGAGCAGCGGGAAGTCGAAATAAGTGGTGCCACGCCGTTTCGGCACTTCGGCCACATCATGGTTGCGCTGAACGAGGACCTTCCGGATCTCGATCCGAGCAACCCGGAAGATCGGAGAAAGATGTACTTCGCCGAGCCGCCGTTCAAGGTGCTTTCCACGGACGGCATCGATCTGCCGAGCCCCAATTACTTCATCAACGAGATCCTCCACTTCGCGGATTGCTGCCAGGCGGGCGAGGAACCCCTGAGCAGCGGCCGCGACAACATCGGGACGATGAAGATCATCATGGGCATCTACGAGTCGTCCCGGACAGGCCAGCCGGTGAATCTCCACGATCTCTAGAGGTTGATGACAAGACGGAGTTCGTCCTTGCAGCCAGCAACGCAACAGGTATGTGCTAAATTAGGCCCATGAGAATACACATAGCACTACCGGATGCGTTGATCGCCGAACTCGACCGGCGCGCTGGTGCCCGCCGTCGGAGCGCCTTCATCTCGGAACTGATCCGGCGTGGTCTTGAGGATGAGAGGCGCTGGGACGACATCGAAGCGGCGTTGGCGCAACTGCCCGACACTGGCCACGACTGGGATAGAGACCCGGCGGAGTGGGTTCGGCAACAACGCCGCGGCGATAGTCGGCGCAGCGGCTGACCGTGGCACGGCTGTTGCTGGATTCCACAGTACTGATCGACGCGCTTCGAGGGCGGGCGGCCGCTGCGCGGGTAGCGGGTCTGCGCCGGCTGGGCGTGGAGCCATGGGTCTGCGCCATTTCCGTCGAAGAAATCTGGCGAGGCTTGCGCTCTGGCGAGGAGTCGATCGCGCAAAGGCTGTTCCAGGGACTGCGGCTGGCCCCGCTCGGCGTCACCGAAGGTCGGCGCGCGGGAACATGGCGGCGCGAGTTCGCCGAGCGCGGCGTCACGCTCCATCAGGCCGACTGCCTGATCGCGGCTTCTGCCAGCGGAGTCGGGGCTGCAATAGCGACAGCAAACGTTGACGACTTCCCCATGACCGGCGTAACGGTCGAACACTGGCCGATAGGTGGCTGACCCGGACTGGTCCGGTACTGACGGCCGATAGCATGGGTCGCTACATCCTGCGCAGGCTGTTGCTCGTAGTGCCGACGCTGTTCGGCATCATCCTGATCAACTTCGTCATCGTGCAGTTCGCGCCCGGCGGGCCCATCGACCAGATCGTCGCCGCCGTGACGGCGGGACCGATGTCGACGACCACGTCCATCAGCGGCGGAGGGGCCGATTCCGGGGCAGGCGACGCAACCTTCGATATCGGCCAGACGCCTTCCACCTACGGCCTGGATCCGGCGCTGATCGCCGACCTCGAACGCCAGTTCGGCTTCGACAAACCGGCATACGAGCGATTCCTTGAGATGCTCTGGAACTACCTGCGGTTCGACTTCGGGGCAAGCTACTTCCAGGACCGTCCCGTGCTCGAACTCGTCCTGGAGCGGCTGCCCGTCTCGATCTCGCTCGGGCTGTGGTCGATGATCGCGATCTATTCCATATCGATTCCGCTCGGAGTCGCCAAGGCGGTGCGCGACGGTTCCCGCTTTGACATCTGGACCAGCACGGTCATCTTCGTCGGCTACGCCATTCCGGGGTTCCTGTTCGCGATCCTGCTGCTCGTGCTCTTTGCCGGCGGCAACTACCTCGACCTGTTCCCGTTGCGGGGACTGGTCTCGGAGAACTGGCGCGACCTGCCGTGGCCTGAAAAGATCACGGACTACCTATGGCACCTGGTGCTGCCCGTCAGTGCCCTGACCATCGGCGGCTTCGCCACGCTGACCATGCTGACCAAGAACTCCTTCCTCGAGGAAGTGAGCAAGCAGTTCGTCATCACGGCGCGGGCCAAGGGCCTGACGGAACGCCGCGTGCTGTACGGCCATGTCTTCCGCAACGCGATGCTCATCGTCATCGCCGGTTTCCCCGCCGCGTTCGTCGGCATCCTGTTTACGGGCTCCCTGCTGATCGAGGTGATCTTCTCGCTCGACGGACTGGGCCTCCTGAGCTACGAGGCCGTCGTCAAGCGCGACTATCCGATCCTCTTCGGGACGCTCTACATGTTCACGCTCATCGGCCTCGTCATGCACCTGGTGGGCGATCTGACCTATGTACTGGTGGACCCCCGCATCGACTTCGAGGCGCGCGGATGAGCCCCATCAACCGACGCCGCTGGACGAACTTCAGGGCGAACCGCCGCGGCTGGTACGCTCTCTGGACGTTTGCCGCGTTATTCGTCACGTCACTCTTTGCGGAATTCATCGCAAACGACAAGCCCGTCCTGCTCTGGATGAACGGCGAACTGTACGCGCCGGTCATCAGGCCGCCGACGGAACAGGAACTGGGCGGCGAACTACCCATCGAGGCGGATTACACCGACCCCTACGTGACGGATCTCATCGAAGCCGCCGGAGGCTGGACGGTGGAGCCGATCATCCCTTACAGCTACGACACCATCGACCTCAACATCGAGAGTCCCGCTCCGGCCGCGCCGTCCCGGCGGCACTGGCTCGGGACGGACGACAGCGCCAAGGACGTGCTCGCGCGGCTCATCTACGGCTTCCGCCTGTCGGTGACCTTCGGCATCGTCCTCACCGCCCTGGCTTCCGCCATCGGCGTCTGCGTGGGCGCGGTGCAAGGTTACTTCGGCGGCCTCGTCGACCTGATCGGCCAGCGGCTCGTGGAGATATGGGCCGGGCTGCCGATACTGCTCGTGCTGATCATCCTGGCCAGCGTATTCGAGCCGAACGTCTTTTCGCTGCTCGTCATCCTCATCATGTTCAGCTGGATGGCCCTCGTCTCCGTCGTGCGCGCGGAATTCCTGCGCACCCGCAACTTCGACTACGTGGTCGCCGCGCGCAGTCTCGGGGTATCCGACCTGACCATCATGCGGCGCCACGTGTTGCCGAACGCCATGGTCGCCGCGCTCACGTTCCTGCCCTTCATACTCTGCGGCGCCGTGACAACGCTCACCGCGCTGGACTTTCTCGGCTTCGGCCTGCCCGAGGGGTCGCCGTCCCTGGGCGAACTGCTTCAGCAGGGCAAGGCCAATCTGCATGCGCCCTGGCTCGGCCTCACAGGCTTTTTCACCCTCGCGTTGATGCTGTGCCTGCTGATCTTTATCGGCGAAGCGGTGCGGGACGCGCTGGACCCGAGGCGCGCGGCGCAAGGACCGCCCGGGATCGCGCCCTGACAGGACGGCGTCAGGGACTTGAGTGCGACGACGCGAGGCATCGCCGCAGTGTTTCGTCCAAACCGGTCAGTTCAAGGCCAAGGTCCCGGCAGGCGGGGGTCACGTCGACGTCGTCATCATGATCGAGCACACCGAGCATGGCTCTCGTCACCGGGGGATTGCGGGACAGGGCCTCGAACACCGCGGCCAGCACGCGGCCCGCGGCGATGGGTAGCGACACCAGCAGCGTACGGCGACCCAGTACGCGGCCCGCGCGGCGGGTGAGTTCCCGGCGCGTGATGCGTTCCGGACCGGCCAACTCGACGAGTTCGGGCGCGTCAGCCCGTTCAAGCAGTGCCGCAATGGCGTCGACAACGTCACCCGCGTAGACCGGCTGCTCGAAGCTGTCCGCCCTGAAGGTGAGGCTCAAAGCGCCGGACGCCCGTCTGCCCAGCGCCAGGGATGCGTAGTCGCCCTCCCCCAACACCATCGGCACGCGCAACACGCTCGCTACCGCGCCTCCCGACAACAACAGCGATTCTGCCGCCGCCTTGGAGGCGAGACACGCATTCGGTGAATCCGGGGCCGCGCCGACAACGCTCAGACAGACGATGCGGCGAATGCCACCGACACGGCCGAGTGCGCGCGCCGTTCCTTCATGCGCGTCCGCGTATCTGTTCGCAGCCGTTTCCCGGATGATGCCGGCGAGGTGCACCGCCGCTTCGCAGCCGGCGGCGGCGTTCGCCAGGGCATCGCTATTCCCGTAGTCCACGATGCAGACTCTCGCGCCGCTGCCTTCGAGCATGGCGGCCGCACGTTCCGACCGAACCGCCGCGACGACCTCGCAATCCCCGCGCAGTCGGGAGATCAGCCGACGGCCGAGATGCCCGTTGGCCCCGGTAATGAGCACGCGTTCGAACATGTCCGCAACCATAGCAAGGTTTAGGGACACCCACGCTTGGGGACAGGCAAAGGGCTTTGGGACAGGCATAGTCTCAGATGGCCCCAGGGACTACCAAAGAGACCAAAGAAAGGTCAGATACCGCGTTCCGGGAACGCCATGGCAGGGTTTTGCCGGAAAAGGCGCCCGCTACGGGCACGGCCACCGTTCTATCGAAGCGCCTCCAGCACCATGCGCGCGTCGACTACGTTCCCGCCTCCGGGACCTTTCGGCTTGAACAGGACGGGGACCACCTCCATCCCCGATGTTCCTGGAACGTGATCGGCGTCCATGGGTCCCTGAGCCGGTGACGCCGACCACTTCGCTTCGCCGACAAGCAGCAGCCGCCCGTCCAGCGACCGGGCGACAACATCCAGTTCCGGTTCCCCGCCCCTCCAGTAGCGTTGCGCAGGCTCAAACGGCCCGTACCCCTGTAGCGGTGTTTCCGCGCGATGCAACGTCGCCGAGGCCATGCGGCACAACTCCTCCCAAGCCTCCCCTTCGAGGGCCGAACGGTGTTTGCGCCAATAGGACAGGCGCGTTTCCCGGGGTGCCTCGGCGAGCGCCGCACGATTCGGCGCGACGACGCGAAACCACAGCCGCAGGAATGGATCAGCGATGCGGTACAGGCTGCGCTTGCCGCTCTTCGGGTTGCTACCGAACGGGATTTCACGGCGCACCAGCCCCATTTCCGCCAGCGACGCGAGCGGCCCCGCCAGGCTCGACGCCGGCCGGCCAAGTCTTCCCGCTATCTCGCTGACGCGACTCGCGCCGTTGCCGATGACATCCAGTAGCGGACGCAATGCCATCGCGGGCGGCAATTCAGATTGCAGCAGGCGATACGGCTCATCGTGCAGCGGCGCCGCCGGATCGAGCACAAGGGTGTCGACGGCGGCGGCAATGTCGACGCCGAAAGGCTCCGCCAGTTCCCAGTAGCGCGGCATCCCTCCCCAAACCGCATAGGCGCGAACCAGGTCCAACGGGGAAGCGTGCGGGAAGATATCGCCCAGATACCCGGCGCGCAGCGGACGCACGGCGAACGCCTGGCTAGCACGACCGTACAGGGGCGCGCCACCATCCAGGATCGCACCGTGCATCACGCGGACGCTGGACCCGCTCGTCACGAAGGTCGGACGCCGCCCCGGGGCGTCAAGCCAGTCCTGCAAAACGCCGACGATGGCGGGATCGGCCGCGACCAGGTAAGGCAGTTCGTCGAGAACCAGCGGGCCCGGCCAGTTGGCAGCCGTCGCTGCGGCGGCGAGCCGGGACAGGAATGCGCGCCAGTCCGGGTAATCCACATGGTCGAACCCGGGAAACCGCCCCGCCACGGCAGCCGCCAGGTAGCGTCTCTGCACCGCGGGGGCGGACTGATCGGCAACGGTATAAAGGCCGTTGTGGCGATGACACCACTCAAGCAGCAGCCGCGACTTGCCGACGCGCCGGCGCCCCCAGATGACGGCGAAGGCCGCCGGGCCCCTCAGTGCGCTGTCGAGACGCCGCATTTCATCGTGTCTGTCGAGGAATTCCATTCAGACGGATTATCCCTTCAATTATTATTTTTTCAAACATAATTCTAGCGCGCATAAACTGTCGCACGATGGCTTCGAGAAATCACATCTACACTCCGGCGAACGGTCTCAGCGCCGCGCGGCTTCTGTCCGCACTACCCTGCTTCCACGCCGTAGCAACTTCCAATTGGGGCATCGCGGCGGCGGCGTTCGTGTTCGCGATCGTGACGGACATGATCGACGGACCCCTGGCGCGGCGGCGTGGTGAAGCGTCACGGACAGGCGGCCTTATCGATCACTCCGCCGACGCGCTCTTCTGTATCGCGGTGCTGTCCGCGCTCGCCATGGCCGGCCTGTATCCGGTCGTGCTGCCGTTCATGATCGCGGCGGCATTCGTGCAGTACGTTGCCGACAGCCGCGTGTTCGCCGGGAAGGAACTCAGCGCCAGCCGCATCGGCCGCTACAACGGCATCGCCTACTTCGTGCTGGCCGGGGCGCCGATGATGCGGAATCTCATGGGTTGGACCTGGCCATCGGGTGCTTTGCTGCACGGCATCGGATGGGCACTCGTCGTGACCACAGCCATCTCGATGATCGACCGGCTGCGTGCGCGCATGGCCCGAAGTTGACGGCTCCGAATCGGAGACTTGCGTGGAACATGCTTCTCGACCCGCCGCTGCACATGCTCGGGCGACCTCAGCGCGAGGAACACGACCTGCTCCAACGTTGCCGGCGCGAAGTCAGCGACGACTCCCTCGATTTTGCCTAAGCCCGTCGTCTAGACTTAGACTATGGTCCATCGCCACAGACGGACCGAATGTCCCAGTGCCCGCCGAATCTTCGGTCATCGCCACTGATCAAGCGTTGGACTACCCCTTGGGCTTAGGGTCCAGCGTGACCCCGGCACCGACAGTCCGGGACGTACCCCCGCTCGTCGCCGTGACGGCCCGAGGCGAGCAGCGCGGGCGGCGCAGTCGCAGCGGGCAAGACACGCACCGTTTCCGCTACAGAGCGAAGCGGCACGCCTCAATGCCGCATGTCGTCAAGTTCTCCGGGGGACGATCCAGCGCCATGCTGCTCTTCGTGCTGTTGGAGAACGACCTGCTGGATCGGGACCGGGGCGATGTCATCGTGTTCAACAATACATCGGCGGAGCACCCGGCAACCTACCGCTTCGTTCGGGATTGCATGGTCGCGGCCCGACGGTACGGCATACCTTTCTACCAGATCGAGTTCCAGACCTACGAGGACGCGCGACGAGGAGAGTGGACTCGGCTTCCCACCTATCGTCTCGTCAACGCCATGCCGAAGTCCGACGCTAACCCGGACGGATTCCATTACCACGGCGAGGTGTTCGAGGAACTGCTCTCCTGGACGGGCTACGTACCCAACCAGTTCAATCGCATCTGCACACGCCACCTGAAGCTCGATGTCACGCGCGCTTTCCTCAAGGACTGGCTGGCAGCCAAGCCAGGCACTCCCAGGCTCGGCCACTACGGCGAGAAGCCGCGAATGGACGACGATGCCGCCTACAGGCGGCACGTCGGTAGCCAGGGAGGCGTTCCCAGGGACATCTTCCTCCGCAAGCGCGAGTACGTCTGGCAGCGGCCTCACGTCCGGCCCGAACAGCGCTACGCCGATTTCTGGCCAGGGTGGCAGCCCTTCGACAACCCCACCCTGGAGGGGAGGACCCTTGGCGACCGGGCCGTTTTCGGCAAGCGCGGCGTCGAGTACGTGGCCTTCATCGGCCTGCGCGATGACGAAGCTCATCGAGTCCAACGCGTCCGCGATCGCAACGACACCACCAGGGGCTACGAGGGAGAACACGTCTACATGCCGCTTGCCGACATGTCCATCACCCGAGACAACGTCAACGACTTCTGGGTCCGACAGACGTGGGATCTTTCCCTGCCGCACGACGCCAGCCTGTCCAACTGCGTCTACTGTTTCCTCAAGGGCGCGGTCAACCTGAGGGATGTCCACGCCCGCATGACGAAGGAAGCCGAACTCGGCATCGTCGACGACGAGTTCGGCCCGCTCGCCGAGACACCCAGCGACCTGGCGTGGTGGCACCGGCTCGAGAAGACCTACGGCCGGGATCTGCTGGCCGAGGGACGTTCCACTCGTGCCGACATCAAGCACATCGGTTTCTTCGGCAACAACCGATTCTCGTACAGCGAGGTAGGCAACGGCGCCGATCTCGGCGGATTCGCCGAATCGATCCTGCCGTGCGACTGCACCGAATGACTGCGGTACCCGCCTATCTCGACAATCAGGCCACGACCCCGCTGGACCCGGCGGTTCGGAACGCGATGTGGCCGTACCTGACCGAGCACTTCGGCAATCCGCATTCGAGCGACCATCGTTTCGGCTGGGACGCCTCCCGCGCGATCGCGAAAGCCCGCGCGCAGGTCGCGGAATTCATCAACGCCGACGACGACGAGATCATCTTCACTTCGGGAGCGACCGAGTCGTGCAACCTCGCCTTGCGGGGCGTTGCCGGCCGCGCGCGCGACCCCGAGAGAAACCGCATCGTTACGCTTGCGACGGAGCATCCCGCGGTTCTGGAGACGGTCCGAGACCTCGAGGCCTTGGGCCACGAAGTCGACGTTCTGCCGGTCGACCACGACGGACTCCTCTCCCTCTCCACCCTCGAGGGTGTTCTCGACGACCGCACGCTCATCGTGTCGGTGATGGCGGTCAACAACGAGATCGGCGTTGTGCAACCACTCGCAGAGATTGCCTCCCGCTGCCGTGCCGTAGGCGCGCTGCTGCACACGGACGCTACCCAGGCGGCCGGACGCCTGGCCATCGACGTCGATGCCTGGGACGTCGACCTGCTCAGCCTCTCGGGTCACAAGGTCTACGGTCCGAAGGGCGTCGGCGCCCTCTACGTGCGTTCCGGCGTGAACCTGAAGCCCATGATCGGGGGGGGGGCAGGAAAGAGGCCTGCGCGGCGGCACCCTGCCTACTGCCCAAATCGTGGGATTCGGAACCGCGTGCGAGCGGGCGGACGAGGACCAGCACGATGACGGCTGCCGAATGGCGGCGCTCTGCCGGCGCCTCTACCACGGCCTCCTAGAAGCCCACCCGCAACTCCGCCTGTTCGGCCACCCCACGCGGCGGGTTGCCGGCAATCTCAACATCGGATTCCCCGGCGTACCCGCCGATGAACTCATCCGCAATACGGCGGCGGACATTGCCATCTCGACCGGCTCGGCGTGCTCATCCACATCGTCGGAACCCTCGCATGTTCTGCTCGCCCTCGGCCTCGATCCCGACACCGCGGCCACTTCCGTTCGCATCAGTCTGGGGCGCTTCACCACGGAAGCGGACATCGACCGGGCCATCGAGACCCTCTGCGGCATCCGATCTGGACGCCTGGCCGCCTCCGAGCGAGATTGACGCCGATGGCCCAGCGCAAGCCCGACCTGCTCTTCGGACCCGGCGCAAGCTCCGGTTTCACCCCGACCGGTATCGCCGCATTCGACAATCTTCGCCCTGCCGCTGTCGTGCGCGAACTCGTCCAGAACGCCCTCGACGCCGCAAGGGCCGCCAGAGTCCGCACTGCGCGGGTGCATTTCGAGCTCGCGCGGGTTCGCCGGGACGCAATCCCGGGCATGCAGCGCTACGAACAGACCTTCACGAAGGCAATCGAGACCCAACGGGCAATGTCGAACGGCTCACTCGCCAGACAGGCCGAACTCGTAGTCAAACGCATCCGGGATGCCCTCGATCAGGATGAGGTCGATGTTCTGACTGTTTTCGACAATGGCATCGGCCTCGACGAATCGCGCATGAACGCCCTGTTGAGCGACGGAGTCAGCTTGAAGGAGGGAGGCGCGACCGGCACCTACGGCAACGGCCACGCCACCGCCATTCCAGCGTCCGACCTCCGCTACGTACTCTATGCGGGGGTGACCGCGGAGGGCCGGAGAATCGGCTCGGGCCACGCCGTGCTGGCATCCCACCACGCCACCGGCGAAAAACACCCGCGCGGTGGCGACGGATTCTTCATCCGCGATTTCCGCGCGGGCCGAAAAGGGGAGCTATTCGACTACTCAAGGGGACCGGGACTCTCCGGCGTCATCTCGAAGACACTCGCTCGGATCAAGAGGCAGACTGGGCACGGCACCGCGGTGATCATCCCCGCGTTCAACAACTTCCTGGAAGATCAGTCGCTTTGGAACATGGCGGCCCATGCCGCTTCGGCCAACTTCTTCGTCGCGATCGAAGAACGCAGACTCGAGGTCACGGTCACCGACCATCGCCCGGGCGCCAAGGCCGCTACTCGCACACTCAACCGTCCAACGCTGTCCGAAGTGCTGGCGGAACACTCCGAAAACAAGCGCGCCGCGGCCTTTCTCAGCGGCCAGCGGGCCTTCGAGGCCCACAAGGCATATCGGAGCGGAGCAAGGCACTCGATCGACACGGGCGCGGGTCGCATCGGCGTCCGTCTGATCGAAAGCGCGAGCGGCACAACCCGCGTCGACTTGTGCCGCAACGGCATGTGGATCACCGACAGACTTCCGGGTTTCTATCAGCGCTTCACCGACCGCGTCCCTTTCCATGCCATTCTCACGCTCAACGCGCGCGATGGACGCCGACTTCACGACTACATCAGGGAGGCCGAGGGGCCGCTTCACGACTCGATCTCCTTGAAGCGTCTCGCTGCCGATGACCAGAAGGCGTGCAGGGAGGCCCTCCGCAAGATCCGAGACTGGCTGCTGCGAAACACGGCCGCGGTCAAGTCGGATACGTATGTTCCAGACGACTTCCTCACCCTCGATTTCGGTGACGATCCCGGAACGGGAAGCGGCAAACCTGTCGCTGGCTACTGGGGCGTTCCAGTACCGATCACCCGCAATCCAGTGCGGGAACTCCCCCTCTTTCCCGTCAAATCCAGGCCCGATCACCCAGGACCTCCCCCGGATCCCGCCAAACTGTTCAATCCGCCCCGACATCGCCAGCGACCGACGCTGCCCGCGCGTTTCGAGGTCGCCTCGCGTCCCGCCGGCAAGAACCGCCAACGCATCCTCGTCGAGTCGACGCGCGACTTCGAGGACGCCGAACTTCGCCTGGTCATGGACGAGGCGCTCGACGCCACCTGTGAGCGACACGGCCAGGACGCATATAGCCCGGCCGCGCTCAGCGACGTTCGCATCGACGGCAGGAAGGCTGCCGAAGGCGCTCTCCGACGAATCAGCGGATCGGTCAGAGGCGTGCGCCTGGGCGACCTGAAGCCAGGAACTTCGGTGCGGATCGATGCCACGTATCGATTCACCGGCGATTTCCGGGATCTGCCGGACCCTTCCCTTCGGGTCGAAGTATGCAAGGCGAACAGCGATGGCGACTTCACCGCCGCGATGACCACCGGGGATGCGAAATGAACCAGCCGTATACAGTCGAAGTCGTCGCCCCGGCGCCCTCCAACGCCGTGCGGGCTCACGAACATCCCATGCTCGAATCGGGCAATCCTTCGTTTCCTCGAGGCCGCTACCGACTCAGGCTCCTGCCGGGGGACGACCGATGCTCCTTCCGGGTCGCCCACGAGGTCGAAGGCGCGTCACTCGTCGCCCGGCTTCTCGAGTCCGGCGATGCGCGATGCGCGTGCGTGGTGTCGTCACCCAGGTCAGGCTATCGGCAGCTCCACATGGCGGAGTCCCTGGAGCACGAGGTGCGTTGGGATGTCGCCGATCTTGGCGAAGCGCCGCTGTTTACCCCTGCAATCCTGTGCGTGACGCGGCGAGACATGAAGCTCAGATCAGTGAGGGACGACGTGCATCGCATCTGGGACAAGCAATCGATAACGCTGCGAAAGGGTTTCCGATTGGCACTTGGCAACGTCATTCAACTGCAGTCATCCATCCTCCACCTCCTGTCGTTGCACCTGGACGACGGGTTGGAGGACGGCCGGTTCCACGTCGAAATCGAATCGGAACCGTTCCGATTCAAGACGCATGTCGGCGCCGCGCTGTACAGGTGTCTGCGCTGTTCGGGCGGGGTCCCGCGCCACAACATCATGACGCACATCGTCACGGCCTGCCTCGCGCGCCTTCAGCGTGACTACCGCGATGATGACGACGGCGACACAGGCTGGCATTCGCATCGAAACCTCCGCGCATTCGCCGACTACCTTGCCGCCAACGGGCAGCCCCACTGGACCGACGACGGGTTTCGTCCGGAGCAGGTCGCCACCGAGATCTATCCGCTGGCATTGCCGGACGACAGCGAATCGTGAACGCGTCTCCGGCCACGTTCCTGGAACTCGACGACAGCGCCTATACCCGGCGGCGCCTCGACCTGCTGCGCACCAGGGGGAGCGATCGGCAACGGGAGTTCCTGAGCCAGGTTCGGGACAGCGCGGATTTCGTGGAGGCCTTCGCCGACGTTCGGCGGCGGGGAAGCACTTCCGCCGCGCTCGCCCCCTATCCGATGACGGAGAGCGAGTACAAGGATCCGCCGGGCGACACCGAGCAGGATCTCCATGCGTCATGGTCGGCCCTGACGCCGGCCGTCGCATGCCGATCCGCGTTCTGGGCCATGGTGACCCTCGACCACATCCGCAAGGGACGCATTCAATCCGTCTATCTGGCCGCGAACGGGGGCAGCCTGCCGGGCGGTGCCGAACGCATCGACGCCGTGCTGCAGGACAAGACTCTCGAAGCGCCCAGGCGGATCGACTCCTGTGTTCGCACCGTGCTGAGACGGCTCGGAGGACTACCCGAAGTTCGCGGCAACCGCTCGGTGTACGTGGACTGTCCGTTCGCCCGAGCCTGGTGGCGCGAACGCATCGTGGCGCAGGCCGCCGGAGGAGACGACCGGTCGGCGCGCCAGGTGCGCAGGGTTGTCCGCATCCACCAGACGTACTGGGAGAAGCTGGTTGATCGCATCGTGTTCCGAAACTCCACTTTCGGTTCGACGAACATTCGCAACGCCCTCCTGCGCACGCTGGCACAGTTCCTGAGCGCGAATCCCGACTCCGATCTGTCCACCTACCAGAGCTTCCAGCGGCTCTGCCGGCGTACCACCGCCTACCAGGGAAGGCTTGAAATGAGCATTCTCAGCGACTCCGAGCTGGATGAACTCATGGTGGCTGTCGTGAAGAACGCCGCTGACAGTACCGGGTAGCGCACAGGAAGCATCCATGAACGCAGCACACGCCGACCAAGCAGCCGCGCGGGAAAACCGTGTCGGGGCCAATCCGCTCCGAGCCACCCTCGCGGGGAACCGGCACCGCACGGCAATTTCGCGCACGGATTATTCGCGCCCGATCAGGGGCGCGCTCGCCGACGGCGTCATCGGCCCCGGCGCCACGGTGCTCGACTACGGCTGCGGACTCGGCGACGACGTCCGGCACCTGGGCCTTCACGGCACGGAAAGCTGGGGATGGGATCCCGCACACCTGCCCGACGGCAGCCGCGCACCCGCCCAGGTCGTGAATCTCGGTTACGTGGTCAACGTCATTGAAGACGCCGATGAGAGAGCCAAGTGTCTCGCGTGCGCCTGGGCCTGTGCCGAGCGAGTGCTCATCGTCTCGGCCCGCCTCGCCTCGCAAACTCGGGACTTTACGCCGGTTGGGCGGTTCGCGGACGGATTCGTGACGTCGGTGCCGACCTTTCAGAAACTCTATCACCATAACGAGCTCAAGAGATGGATCGAGAGTCAACTCGGCGAACCCGCGGTTGCGGGTGGCCCGGGCGTCTTCTACGTCTTTCGCGATCCTGCCGACCGGATGGGATACCTCGCCAATCGATTCCGCCGCAGTAGCCGCGCCTCTCCGCCATCGGTCGCATCGAGCATCGAAGCTCACAAGGAACTCCTGCAACCGCTGGTCGCGTTCTTCCACGCCCACGCCCGCGTCCCGGGCGACGACGAGATCGCCAATGCGGCCGAGATTCGCGAGCGACTCGGGAGTCTTCGCCGGGCACTTCGGCTGATCGAACGCGCGCACGACCCCGGTCAATGGCATCGCGTCATCACCGCTCGCGCCCACGATCTGCTGCTCTTTCTCGCCCTCGCAAGGTTCGACGGACGACCGCGATTCGGACAGCTTCCGCTCACCCTTCGCCGAGATATCAAGAGCCTCTTCCCGTCGTATCGCCAAGCCTGCGCCGAGGCCGACGTTGCATTGCGGGCCGTGGGCAATCTGCGCCGAATCTCAAGGGCCGCCGAGCGATCGACCGTCGGCAAGCGAACCCCTTCCGCGCTATACGTCCACGATAGCGCCCTCGATGCGCTGCCGCCGCTGCTACGGCTCTACGAAGGGTGTGCCCGCAGCTACATCGGCCGGATCGAAGGCGCAAATCTGATCAAGCTGCACACCGACGAACCGATCATCTCCTATTTGTCGTACCCCGACTTCGAGTCCGACCCGCATCCCCAGCTCGACGAGGCAACCACCGTCCACTTGCAGACCTTTCGGGTTCGGGAGCGCCACTATCGCGCGTCGAAGAACCCTCCGATTCTGCACAGGAAAGAGCTCTTTCTGCCCCCCGACCATCCGCTCCGCGCGAAATTCGCCCGTCTCACGCGTCACGAGGAGTCGAAGGGGCTTTTCGAAGACAGTTCCCGAATCGGCACTCGATACGGTTGGGAGCAGTGTCTCCGGGAACGCGGCTTCGCCCTCAAGGGCCACCGGCTCGTGCATCGACCACGTGCGTTGGATAACAGCACCCCAGCAGGCGTCGGGACTTGATCCGATGATCGACCCAAGACGACCCTCCCCGGCGGAAGCGAAAGTGCATCTCGCACAGATCGAGTGGGCCCTGCACGCTGTTCGCAAAGGCTGGCTGCCGGCCAGGTACGCGGTGGTTTGGCCCGCCGGACTCGACCGCTCCCTGCTGCATGAACTGCCCCTGTCGACGCCGGTCCGGAACTGCCTCGAAGAGGCGATGCTGACGAATGGCCACTTGCCGCTTTGCACTCTGACCTTGCGGCGGAATCCGAACTTTCGGCGCACCTTTGTCGCCGACCTCCTGCTCACGGTCGAGAAGTATCTCATCGACTGCACCCTGGCTCCGGATGTTCCGACACACGATTCACCGAGGTCAGTCATTCCGGACCGTCCCTCAAACATCGTCGACGCTGGCCTCGACAGCGATGAAGTGCTCTCCGAGGGGTCGAACGCTGCCGCCGAGAGCCTCGCGTCGCTGCTTGACACCATTGATCGGCTCAGATCGCCCTCCCGGCGGTGGAGCCTCGCCACCGAGGGCCTCAGGTCGCTGCTCGCCACATCGGCCGACGTTCTCGGGACGCCGACCCTTGCCGACGCGCTGCGACCAGAACTGGTGCGCCTCGCCAGCCGAATGGGCCTGGACAACGCACTCCGATCCGTCGCACTTCACGAGACGCTGCTCGGGACACCGAGCCTTCCGGCCCTCGTTGTCCGGCGTCTCCGAGAGACCTTGAACGGTTTCAGCCCAAGGCAACTCGCCGTAATCGAAGCCCGGCTCGTTCGGTCGCCCCCCGCAACCCTCGAGCAGGTCGCACGCCAGTTCGGGGTGACGAGAGAGCGCGTTCGCCAGATACAGAAGAGGCTCGAGCCGAAGATCGATGCGGCGCTGGGCGAGGAGCTTCAGATCATCGCATCCACCTTGCAGGAGCGCCTCGAACCGGTGGTTGCGGCAGATGCGCTCGAACAGCGGATCGACTTGATCTCTCACGACGCTTCCGAGACCGTCGCGGCCTTGTTTCGCGATGCCCTCATCCGGGCGATGGGCTTCACGCTCAACGGCGGTCTTTACACCAACGATCATGCCGAGCAAGCGATCCGGGATGTCCGGCGCCGAGCCCGAGAACTCGCCGACGACGTGGGCCTCGTCCAGGAGCGGGATATTGTCTCGAGCCTGCCAGGCGAGAAGTGGCAACGCTTCTGGCCCTGGCTCCGTCGACGCAGCGGACTCCACGGCTTCTACGGTTCACTGGCCCTCCGTGACAGCGCGAAGGCGCGGGCGAAAGCCGCGCTGCTATTCCTCGGGCGCCCTGCCACACGCGACGAGATCGGTGCCGTGTGTGGCCGGGAACGCAATCGGGTCGGGGCGAACCTGTCGAACATCCCGAGCGTCGTGAAAGCGGACAGGGACCGCTGGGGCCTTCGGGATTGGATCGACGACGAGTACGACGGCATCGTCGGCGAGATCGTCCAGCGCATCGAAGAGGACGGAGGGGTCACGACCACCGAGCGGCTGCTGACGGAGATTCCCGCCAGGTTCAACGTCAGCCCGCAGAGCGTTCGCGCCTACATGCAGACGCCCCGATTCGATGTTCGCGACGGATCGATCAGGTTGGCGAGTCCCGCTTCAATACGCCTCCGGAACCTGGACGACGTCATCGACGGACGCGACGAGGGCGGTGCGCCTTTCTGGACTTTCGTTGTGGAGACCCGCTATTTCCAGGGATACAGCGTGGTGGGCGTACCGCCGGAGTTCGCGAAGGCGCTCGGCTGCGAGCCGGACTCGGGCGTCGACATTCGAATCGAAAACCTCTCCGACTGCCGCGCTCTTTCCCTGCGTTGGCGTCTCGCCACGTTGACCGGGGCTTCGCTCGGTTACGTGGCCGAGCCACTGAGGCGACTCGATCTCCAAACGGGAGACCGGGCGCGAGTCACGATCGCCGGACCTCGATCCGTAAGGCTCGGTCCCGATTTCGGCGACACCGGGTCGCGACCTCCCCAGGGGGCGGACGCCACATTGGTGCGCATCCTGGGTCGTCGCCGAGCGATATAGCCGTGCTGACCGACGAGAGAACTCTGAGACCCGGCCTTTACCCTTTGCCGGATGTGCGCGTCGCCCGGAACATCCTGATACCCGGGTTCCGAGCCGCCACCACCGTCCGCGGCGCTTTCGGCTGGTTCACCGCGGGCTGGATCCGGCAACTCGCTCCGGGTCTGGCCGTCTACCTTGATCGAGACGACACCGAGCCGATGGAATTCACGGTCGCTCCGGCGCTGTTCCCCGCCGAACGAGGCGCCGTGGAGCGGGGCGCCCAGATGACGGAAGAGGAGGCGGCCAGATTCGTGGCGGACGTCTTCATCAAGGGACGCGCCGCCGCCGGGCCGCTCGCCCGCCATGCGCTCGACTGCCTGTCGTGGATGATCGCCACGGACGCGCTTCGGCTGCGTATCGCGGTACCGACGCACGAGTCCAACTACCATCCCAAGCTCTGGCTCTTCGACGATGGCGAGAATCAGGTTCTTGCGCGCGGATCCGGCAACGCGACTGGCAGAGGCGTGGGCGCCGGCGTCGAACATCTCGACGTGGACGTGTCGTGGCAGAACGACAGCCGCGTGCCGGCCGGCATGACGATGCTCAACAACTGGTCCACCGGCCACAGTCCCGGAATCGCAAAGGTCTTCGATCTACCCGAGGCCGTTGCCCGAGACATCATCGAGACCGCCCCCGAACAAGCGCCACGCCCGAGCGAATACGATGTCCTCGCGATCCGGAACCGTACGGTGTTCCCCCGGCGGTCGGTGCCTCGCCCGCCGCACCGACTCCGAATACCGGACTGCCTGGAGTGGCGCAGCGGCCGCTACGCCCACCAGGGCGATGCGGTCGAGGGCTGGGAGCAAGTCGAGCCTCCGGAGAGAGGCGTTATCGCCATGGCAACGGGCGCCGGGAAAACCCTCACGGCCTTGATCTGCGCCAGCCGCTGTCAGGATCGACTCGGGAATGGGAATCAGCCATTCCTGATCGTGGTTTCGGCACCTTCCGTCCCTCTCATCATGCAATGGGCGGAAGAGGTCAGGAAGTTCGGCGTGAGCCCCGTTACCCCGACTCTCGGGTCGAAAGCCAATACAAGGCTCACCAGCCTGTTTCGGGGACTTCGCGGCGGCGGCACACACGTCGCGATCGTCACCAACAACATGCTGTGCGACCCATCCTTCCAGGAAACCGTCAAACACAAGCTGCAAACGCGGAGCGGCGCCATCCCGACACTCCTGATCGCGGACGAAGCGCATACGCTCGGCGCGGAGTCGTTCATCCGGAACAAGCCGTCCTTCTTCGAGAGACGCCTCGGGCTCTCCGCGACGCCGGAGCGTCAGTACGACCCGGACGGGACCGAGGAGATATTCGAGTTCTTCGGACCTGCCGTGTACGAATTCGGCCTCGACCGCGCGATCGGGTTCTGTCTGGTCCCGTACCGCTACTACGTTCACGCCTGCACTCTCAATGGCGACGAGCTCGCCGAGTTCGAGGCGCTCTCTCGGCGAATTGGAGCGACCATGGCCGGCGAGTCGGATGCAGGCGAAGACTCCCCCCTCCGCGCACTCCTGATCGCCCGGCGCCGAATCATCGAAACCGCGGACAGCAAGCTCGATCTCTTGCGCGCCGTCCTTGAGCGCCGGCGACCGAGGGATCTCGCCCATGCGCTCATTTATGCTTCCGCCAAGAACCCCGAGCAGTTCGACCGGATCGGCTCGCTGCTCTCCGAACTCGAGGTGAAGTGGGCGCCTGTGACGCAGGAAACAACCAGGAACCCGAAGCGTCTGGCCCAGATCCTGGACTCCTTCGGCAAGGGCGCCATCCAGGTGCTGCTCGCCAAGAAGGTTCTCGACGAAGGAGTGGACATTCCGACCATCCGGGAGGCCTTCATCGTGGCCTCGTCCACCGTCGAGCGCGAATGGGTGCAGAGAAGAGGGCGCGTTCTGCGCATGCACCCGGGCAAACCCTGGGCGATCGTTCACGACTTCCTTGCGCTACCACCGGCCGGCTGGTTTCGACGCGACCGGACCCCGTCCATTGCGGGGATCGTCAGGACCGAGTGCGGCCGCGCGCAAGCGTTCGGGCGATACGCGCAGAACATTGTCGGCCACGACGGTCTGGATGCGGACCTCTCCCAACTGAGCGAAACGTTCTGGCCGCGATCATCCGCGGTCGCGTCACAACTCGACAACCCCGGCGACCTCAGGGTGGCCCGCGCAACACCAGGAGGAAAGCTATGGTGAGCAACTTCGAGCGGATTCTCGCCGAGATCAGGAAGGAGGCCGGTCGCATCGCGCCGGGCTATCGGGTCGACCCCGAGTCCGTCGTGAACCTCATCATGGAGATTGTCGACTTGGAGGATCAGCACCGCGTAAAGGCTCAGCCGCGAATCAGCCAAAGAGTCCGTAGCATGATCGAAAATGCGGCCCCGACTCACGCGGAGGGCGAGTAGATGCTACTCATTCGACGAATCGAGATAGTGAATTTCGCTTGCTTCGATCATATCGAGATCGCGCCGTCGGCGAACTCAGACAGACGCCTGACCGTAATTCGGGCCGAGAACGGCTCCGGCAAGACCACGCTGCTCCGAGCTATCCGCTGGGGCATGTACGGGGAAAGGGGTCTTCCGGGCAACCCGGGCACCTTCTCATTGCATCCGGCCGCCTGGCGACCCGACGCTACAGGTATCGAAACTAGTGTTTCCATTCTGTTCGAGACGGATGGATCAAGCCGCCACCATCTCGAAGGCAAACCGACGAACATCGAATACGAACTGCGCCGGACAGTAACGACGATCCGCAAGGAACCAACGTCGAAGGACGGGCCGGACTTTCAGCGCACCGGCGAGGACGCGCAGTTGCTGGAGAGGGAACGCGATGGCTCTTGGACTCCAAACCCACACGGCGTCGGGCGCGTGATCGAGGAACTGCTGCCTTGGGGGCTCCGAGACTTCTTCGTCATGGACGCAGACGAAGCAACGGACTTCGTCGGGGGCAGCGAAAACAAAGTCGTGCAGCGCCGAGATGTCATTGGAAAGACCTCGTTTGCCGTCCGGGCGCTTTTGGGGCTCGAAGTCTTTGACCGCGCGGCCGACCGTGTTTCGTCGCTCCGCCAGAACTTCGGACGAGACGCGACCAAGGCTACCCGCAACGCTGGATTGCAGGCGATGCAGACGGAATTGGACCGCGTCAGTGCCAAGCTGGCCGAAGTCGAAAAACGGTTGGAGGAAAACCGCCACAAGAGGCTCGACACGTCGGCGAGCCTGGATGAAGCACGGGGCGACCTGGAGGCGATCATCGGCAGCCTAGGTGCCCATGATGAGTTAAGGCAACGCCTGGCGGACAACGAAAAGCATGCGAAGAGAGCCAATGAGCAACGGCGCAGCGCCGCCCAAGACCTTTCTCGTGATCTCACGAGAATTGACCTGCTCGCGTCCTTGGCCGCGCGAGAGGTTCAGCATGTCGAGACAACCCTACAGCCGCTCTACGACGACGGTTCGATCCCCGTCCGACATCTTGCGTTCGTCAAGAGTCTGCTCGAGAACGGGATGTGCGTGTGCGGTCAAGACCTCTCCTCGCCTAGCGAGCACACCGACCATATCCAGCATGTAATCGACAGTTCCACCGGACAGGCGGAACACGCGAATCATCTTGCCGAGACCCTCCACGCCGCCGCCGCCCTTTGTCGGCATCGAGACGGCGAGGAGTGGGAGCGGCGGGCCAGCGATCACGCACAGGCCGTCTACGTCCTCAACGAAGAGTTCGATAACCTCGCGCAGGTGCGCCGCGACATCGACGCCAGGCTTGACGACATCGACGACAATCAAGTCGAGAACGCTCGGGGCCACATCGACATGCTTACACAGAGCCTGAGTCAGCTTGACCGTCAACTGGCGAGCGACCACGAAGCGCAGGAGTTACTCACCACCGACAAGAACAAATTGGATGCCGAAATGCGCATTGCTAGACGACAGGAAGCGGAAGCCCGTGACTTGGAGCGCTACGAAGAAACCGCAGCTATGCTCGTTCAGATTCTCCAACAGGCTTACGCGCGCATTCAGGACGAGCAGGTGGGCGAACTGAGTGACGCTATGAACACACTGTTTGCGAGCATGGCGGCGAACGTGGTTGACGACGAGGCGGTCGAACACAACCAACGCAAGGCCACGCTGAGGATGATCGCGGGGGTCGGACTCCAGCCGGTAGAAGACACAGCGGCAGAATATGAGATATTCGCGCTCAACAGCCGCGGCAGATCGATGCCGCCGACCGAGATAAACGGGGCATCGCGCAGGATCCTGGCGCTGTCGTTCGTGCTGGGACTGTGCAAGGTCAGCCGTACCACGGCCCCGCTCGTTGCAGACTCACTGTTGAACTTCATGTCTGGTTCCGTCCGTACCAACACCTTGCGCGTCACCGCCGAGGCCGCGAACCAGCCCATACTGCTCCTTACTGGTTCGGACCTGGAGTCGCAGAACGAAATCGAACTCGTCGATCGCTATGCGGGAGCCACGTACACGCTGACGGGGCAATGGCAGCATGTCGACTACGGTGGTGACGTCGTGAACCAGACCGACCGCCGCCAAGTGTCGCTGCTCTGTAGCTGCGGTCCGCGCGAGTATTGCCAAACCTGCGAACGTCGGGGCCAAGCCGAGGATGCGCGGTGGACCCGGCGTCAAGGATCGGAGGCGCAGCAATGAGCGAATTCTTCGCCGACCTGCTACGCACAACTAGCCATGGCCTTGTTTTGCCCCGGGAAGACGAGGACGCCATCAACCGCTATGTCGCGATGCACGCCGGCGATCGGACGAACGTCGAGAGCCGTCCATTTCCCAGGCAAGTGGACTTCTGGGCGTTTTGCATCGCTACCGCATTGGCGTTGAAGCTCCAACCTCGGGACGGCTTGCCCTCCCGTTGGGGCAAGGCGTTCATTTACACGAATCAGGGCATCGTCGACAACGACCTCGCCTCCCTGCTCGCCATCGTCGCAGTGGCGAAGATCGGCCTGGACGATCCTGGCGTGACGGAAAGCCGACGGATCGTCGAGCTCGCAAACCGTCTTGCCGCCGCCGGCTGCCCCGAGGTGCTCCGCAAGCTGCAGAACAGTCCGCTTCGAACGACTCCACTGGATCAAGCTCTGGAATTCGCCCGCTCGCTGCAGGAACAGGTTTACGACGATAGCTGAATCGCCGAGCCGGATGTCGTAGTTGCACACGGCGCATCGACGCTCATAGGCGCGCAGGACGGCGGTGCGAAAGTTCGGATCACGCGCGAGAGGGGCATCCAGCACCACCCAATCGAACCGGAGTCCAACCGCGGCACGAATGTCGTCGTGGAGTGATTCGGGGAAGTGACCCTGGAGGAGCAGTTGCGCAGCGCTCGCCACCAGCTCCGGATCGGCGAGCAGCATTCGATGGACGCTTTCGGGAAGTCCACCCTCCACGCGATGTTGCAAGAGCGATCTCTTGTGCAGATCGCCCGAGCGTGTCTGCGGCAGTCCGATGTCGTTCGGAATCTCCCGGAGACCGTCCCCGCGCAAGCGTCCGAAAGGGTACTCCGCATGATGGACCTTGGACGGCGGACCAAAGAGAAGCAACAGATTCGAGAGCCGACCCTCAACCTCCTCGAATCGCGCGAGCCGCGGCTTTCCCTGTTGCAGGTGCCCAAGGGCCAACAGCAGGAGCAGGGGCTTGTGAGGAGCACGCATACCTCTGGCTCGCCACACGTTGAGCTTGCGAATCCGTACCAGGAAGTCCTCTCTGTCCACGAGGCGAACCTTGACGCGAGTCGCGTCCCTGCGCAACGAAAAGCGTCAGCGACCGGCGGCGTTTGCGCCATGGACGACGAGCGGGGCCGCCGCCAGCTCCCGCAGCCTCGTACCGGGCGAACTCAGGTCGATGCGCCGGCTTCCTCGTCGACGAATAGCTCCTTGTTTGCCCTGGGCAGGAACAGGACGCCGATATAGGCATTGAACAGCACGAAGAACGTGTGCATGACAAGGCTGAATGCGCCCACTTCGGGGTAGTCCGGAAACAGCACCGTCCAGATCACCAGCGCGCCCGCATGGAACGGCAGCGGCAGCGCCGCCGCGAGGAATATGACCGGCAGGAACGCCAGCATCTGACCCAGCGACACGTCGACCTGGAAGAGCTGCAGGGCGACCGTGTAGACCACGACCGCACCGAGCAGGTTCGGCGCCTTGAACAGTACGGTGAGCAGGTAGTGAACCGGTCGCGCGCGGCGAAACGCGACGAGCAGGGACTTGTCCCGCAGTTTCGATCCCTTGAGCAGCACGCCTCGAAAGTAGGCGATGTGCAGGGGCAGGTAGACCAGCGCGACTGCGAACACCGCCGGCAGAATAACGTCGAGCGGCAACAGGCTGGACGCGTCCACGACCACGCCGAAATCAAGCAGGACCCCGCCGGCGGAGAACATCAGCAACTGGTATATCTCCAGCAGGCCGAGGAAGATCATGCTTGACAGCGCCTGCCAACCGGCGACCCGATGACGCTTCAACAGGTAGAGCGACATCGCGCCCTTGCCCACCTGCTCGCTGACCAGCGAAAGGACGTAGGCACTGGCTCGAATCGGCAAGACGCTGGTGAACTTCAGATCCGGGGCGTTGAACCAGCGCACCACGCGCCAGGTGACATGCGCATCGACGAGGAAAAAGAACACGGAGTAGGGAACCATCACGGCGAGCCACAGCGTCCAGTTCGCGCCGGCGAAGAAGACCACCAGGTACTCGATCGCCGTCAGCCCGTCCCTGGCCGCCGCGGCTTCTATGCGGGTATAGACATAGTAGAAGCAGGCAACCGCCACCATCCACGTAATCGCGCGGAAGACGTAACCGCGCCATTGACGGTCTCCGGCCACGGTATCTGTGGATTCGTTCACGAACTTGTCCCGGAACTGAATCCCTGGTCAATGCGGCGAACGGCGCGCAGCGCGTACCACAACACCAGGGTTGCCCCGGTGAACAGGGCCCCGGCCAGGCCCAGCCCGATCTGGATGCTGACGGTCTCGGCGACATAGCCGATCGGCAGTACCCCCAGCGGCATCAGGCCGTGGGTCATCGTGTCGATGGACATGATGCGGCCGCGCATGCGCGGCGAGGCGTGCAGCACGACGATGGTGCGATTCATCGACATGCCGACCGACGAAATGAAGCCTATTGCGCCGACCGCGATCATCGCCCAGAAGTCGGTGGTGCAGGCGGCAAGCCAGATCAGGGCCACCCCCCAGAACAAGGAGTTGAAGAACAGCCAGAAACCCTTGCGCCGAAGTCCGCCGAGCTTGGACAGCGTGAGCGATCCCGCGATCGCCCCGACACCCATGGCCGCCATCAGCAGGCCCAGATCGTCCGGTCCGCCGTTCAGCACGTCCGAGTTGAACGCGGGCATCAGCATCTGGACCGGCGCACCGAGCACGAACGACACGATGGTCAACAGGATCAGCCCGCCGATCACCGGCGATCGCCGGACGTAGCGGGTACCCGCCGTGACCTGCTGGAACACGCCCGTGTCGCGCCTGCGCTGCGCCTTGCCCTTGTGCTGCATCGACATGACGGTTCCGGCCGCGACGAAATACAGCACCGACAACACGAAATAGACGATCCCCACGGCGAAGTGGGAACTCGTGTCCCCGCCCGCGATCACTGCGATCATGCCACCCGCCAACGCCGGTCCCAGGATGCGCGAGAGATTCCACGCGGCCGTATTGAATGCCATGGCGTTGAACATCAACGGCTCGCCGACGATATCGGGAATGAAGGCGTTGCGTGCCGGTATCGACAGCGCGTTCATCGATCCGTGGATCAATCCAACCCAGATGAAGTGCCAGAACTGGACATGGCCGGTAATGACGATCACCGCCATGAGCAAGGTGGCGATCCCGTTGATGGCCTGACCGATGAGGATGATCTCGCGTTTTCGCGCACGGTCGGCCAGCACCCCGCCGACCAGCGACAGGAAAATCTGCGGCAGCGTCGAGGCGAGCGACACCCAGGCCAGTTTCATCGGGGAAGTGGTCATCTCGTACACGAGCCAGCCCTGCGCCACGAGTTGCATGTTCATGGCGAATGCCGACCCGACCATGCCGCTCCACAACAGCCGGTAGTCGCGCAGTTTGAGCGAGGCGAGCATCGACCGGTCGACGGGCGCCGCTTCGCCGTCCAGCGCCGCGACACGGTCGCGACGCCCGACAAGTCCGCGGCGCATACGCACCGCCCGCAGCATCCTCAACAAGATTGACCAGAACCCGATGCCAAACCGTGCATCCTACCGCACGCGCCGCCACGGACGCGAAACGGAGTAACGAACAGGGAAGTGCAGGTGCCCCAGGTCGGCGGCGGACCGGGTCCGCCCGACGGCTATGCCCTGGCGGCGGCGCTCATGACCTGGCGGACAGGAACGTGGGGGCGCGCGATTCCAGGCCCACGGCAGCTTGATCCAGAAGCGCAGCTTTCTCCTTCGGGTCGTCAACGAGGATGTACATCAACGCCAGCGCGCCGATTGTCGCAAGCGTGAGAATCACGGGTAGGGATGACAGGAGACGTTTAATTGTGTCCACGGATTGTCCTCGTCGACCGGTTGTTGCTTCATTTTCTCCAGGCCCGTCCAACATCCGAAGCACAATTCAAGGACTCCAGGACGGCGACCCGACAGACCCTTGCAGTGTCGCCCGCGGCTGACGCGCTGGATCCAGGGGGCCAGGCCACCGCGGCGGGCGGCCGGGGCGCAATTGTAACCGCGATGACGTGTTCTGGCTAAGGTCAGTCCACGAGCGCCTGGTAGACGGCGGTCTTCAATTCGCGCCGAATGGGATAGGACGACGACGGTCGCAGTTGCGTCATGAAGACGACGATGAGCCGCTCCCGTGGATCCACCCAGAAGTAGGTGCTGGCCGCACCGCCCCAGCCGAAATCGCCGACCGAATCGATAACGTTGGCGGCGGCCGGATCAAGGACGACCGAAAAGCCCAGCCCGAAGCCGGTTCCCTCGAACGGCGCCTCGCTGTGCACGCGCTGTCCCATGGCAGCAAGATCCCGGTTGCCGGGCAGTTGGTTCGTAGTCATGTACTCCACGGTCTTGCGGCCGAGCAGACGGACTCCGTCGAGTTCCCCCCGCCCGAGCAGCATCTTCGAGAACCGGTGATAGTCGTCGATGGTCGCCACCATCCCGCCGCCACCGGACAGGAACTTCGGCCGGGTGAGGTACGGACGGGCTGCGGAATCGTCCTGCCTGGCGAAGCGTCCGTCCTCGAGGTATTCGTAGGGCGCGGCGAATCGCTCCACCGCGCCCGGCTGAACCATGAATCCGGAGTCCACCATCCCCAGCGGCCCGCTGATGCGTTCGCGCACGAATACGTCGAGGTCCATGTCCGAAAGCACCTGGACGAGCCACAGCAGCATATTCGATCGGTCAGGACCGGGTGTCGAGACCCAGCCCTTCACCGGATCGGGCATGCGAGGCGGATCGACAACGCGGCCAGCGGGTGGTCGCGCTCCGTGAAACTACCTCCGTTGCGCGGTTGGAGAAGCCGCGCCAGCGGGTCGAACGCCGTATGGCGGGGGAAGCGCTATTCCCGGCGACCGTCGACCATCATCACCAGCGTCGGCAGGAGGAACAGGACGAATACGGTCGAGAACACGAGTCCGCCCAGCATGCTGACGACGAACGGAACCAGGAAGACCAGTTCGTCGCTGCGCTCGTAGAGCAGCGGAGAAAGCCCCACCACCGTCGTCAGGCTGGTAAGGACCACTGCCCGGAACCGGTGGCGTGCCGCCGCGGATGCCGCGGCGATGGCCGGGAGCATCTCGTCTCCTCGCCGCAGGATGTTGTAGCGGTCCAGCAATACCAGCGCGTCGTTGACGATCACGCCACCCACCGCGATCACGCCGAATATGGACATGGCGGTGAAGTCCCACCCGAGCACCCAATGGCTGAACACGGCCCCGGCAAACGCCATCGGCAGTCCCGCCACCGCAATCAGGGGCTTCCAGTAACTGCGCAGGAACGCCGCCATCAGCGCATACATGGCGAGCAGCACGATGGGAACCAGTATCCCCAGGGTCTCCAGCATCTTCCTCTCGTCGCGGGCGCCGCCATCGACATCGATCCTGAGCCCCGGGTATTTCGCGACCAGGTCGGGAATGACCTGCTCCGCGATCGCCCGCCTCGCCTGGCCGGGAGTGACGACTGCGATGTCCGCAAAACCGCTCACCAGAGCCGTCTGCCTGCCGTCGATTCGCGTTATCTCCGCCAGCTCGCGCCGTTCGGTCAGCTGCGCCACCAGGGACAGCGGCACTTCGCCGCCACCCGGTCGATAAACGCGTTCACTCGCCAGTTCCTGCAGGCTGCGCCGCCGCTCGGCGGGATACCGGACCATGACCTTGATTTCCTCGCGCCCCCGCTGGATGCGCTGAACCTCGAGCCCGTGGAAGTTGGCGCGCAACTGTTTTCCGATCGCCGCCGGTGTCAGCCCCGCGGCCTTGCCGGCCGGGGTGATGCGAATCTCCAAATGGCGTTTGCCGAGCGCCAGGCTGTCCGAAATCTCATACAGGCCCGGCAACTCCGCCATGCGCCCACTCAGTTCCGCGGCAGCCTCCCGCAGCAGTTCCGCGTCGTCGTGCTGGATCGCATACGCCACGTTCGGCTGGCGCTTTATGCCCGATGTCTGGTATTCGACCCCCCGGAGGCCGGAGACGTCGCCAACGGTCAGGCGCCACGCCTGGGCGACTTCCTCGGGCGCGGCCACGCGCGCGGGCTGATCCTCGAGATGCAGCCGGACCGAGGCCAGGTGGCTGTTGTTGCTCACCTCGCCATGTGTCTGCGTCGACGCGAGATTGCCGACAACAATGCTGACGGACTTGACCGAAGTCCCTTCAAGCTGATCGTTGATCGTCCCTGCCGCATCCACGAACCGTTCCGCGACCGCCAGCGTCTGCTCGAACGGCGAGCCGACCGGCAGGCGCAGGTCCGCCTGCACCATGCCGGCGCTGTAGGCGCCTTCGTTCAGTACGATGATGCGGACCGTTTCCGAGCGCAGCAGCGCGAGCGCGCCCAGCACGAACAGGGCACCGATCGCGAGCGTCCTCCAGACGTGATGTATGGACCACGAGACCGCAGGGGCGACCACCTGGTCCCGAAACGTGTCCAGCCGCTCCCCGACCCAGTGCTCAATGGTGGTCAAGGGCGCGAGGCTCCAGGGCTTCTCGTGTGACAGGTGCGCGGGCAGGATGAAGAACGCCTCGATCAGCGAGACCCCAAGCACGAACAGCGCCACAAAGGGGATCACACTCACGATCTGGTACACGCCCGCGGTCACGAACAGAAACGGCATCAGCGCAACGATCGTGGTGAGCACACCCACGGTGATCGGCCCTACCATGACCCGCGCGCCCGAAATCGCCGCCGCAAGCGCACTCCTGCCCCGGGCGCGTTCCGCGGCGATGCTCTCGCCGACCACCACGGCGTCGTCCACCACGATGCCGACCAGCAGGAACAGCGCGAAGATCGTCCCCAGGTTGAGTGTCAGGTCCGCGAGATCGAAGAAAAGCAGTGCGCCGACGAAGGACAGCAGGATGCCAACGGTAATCCAGATGGCAACGCGAAGATCGAACACGACCACGAGCAGGAGGAAGACCAGCACCGTACCGATCATCGCGTTGCCGAGGACGTGCGATATCCTGTCGAGGGCCGATCGCGCCCTGTCGTTCCATACCTCCACGGATACGCCCTCGGGCGCGACGTAATCGGCGCGCCAGGCCATGATTTCGTCCGCCACCTCGGCGATGGACTGCTTCTCGGTGGCATTGACGCGAACCAGGACCGCCGGGTCGCCGTCGACCCGGGTCCTGATATCCTGGTCGACGAAGCCGTCCCGTATCGTTGCGACGTCGCCGAGCGTCAGGATGGTTCCGTCGAGCTGCGTGATGAGCGGAATGTCCTCGAACTCCTCGCCGACCCTGCGCTTGGCAACGGTGTGCAGGACCACTCCGCCAGCGTCGGTGCGCAGTTCTCCGAACGTCAGGTTGAGCGATGCGCGCCGCACGACGCTGGACACTTCCGTGATCGAGAGGTCATTGCGGCGCAGTTCCTCTTCGCTCAACTCTATGGCGATCTCCCGGTCGCGGGTGCCTCTCAGCACTACCTGGGAAATGGACGGCAGCGCGAGCAACTCGTCGCGCACGTCTTCGGCGGCAGCGCGCAAACCGTCCTCGGAAGCAACCGGCGACCTCACGGCCAGTGTCATTACTTCGAGTGCGGCGCGTTTGAGTTCCACCTCCGGCTGTTCCGCGATAGCTGGCGGAAAATTCTCGATGGCGTCTACCGCGGTCTTGACATCGTCGAGTGTCGAGTCCGCATCTGCAAACGTCGCGAGTTCGATCTCGACCCTGCCGAGGCCTTCTTTCGCGACGGCCACGACCCGCTCTACCCCCGCAAGGCCAACCACGCTCTCCTCGATGCGACGGTTGATGTCCTCCTCGATCTCTTTCGGCGACGAACCCGGGGCTGCCACCGTCACCATGACTCTTCGCAGATCGAGTTCCGGGGAATGCTGCACCGGCAGTTGAAGTCCGGCAATGACGCCACCCGCGAGCAGGAACAGCATCAGCAGATTGCCGGCCACGGGATTGCCGGCGAAATAGGCGATCAAGCCGTTCTTCATGGAACTCCCCTGCTCGGCCGGGGCGTCGCTATCGATGGTGCTCATGCCTGGTACCCCTTATGTCGAGGGGGTGTTGTCGGCGACTGCCACCGCCACGCCTGGCCTGGCTCCCGGTACCGCGCCCACCACGATCCCCTGGGCGGTATCGAATGCGTTCGTCACCCAACCGGCCTCGACGCGACCGAGAACGCCCGGTTCCCGCACGCCCAGGGCGCCGTCTTCGACGACCCAGACGCTGTCACCCTCCCGAAGCGCCGACTCCGGCAGCACGAAGACGTTTTTCTGCATCGGACCCATGACCTCAGCCACCACGAAGCTGCCCGGCAGGGGCAGGGACGAGACCGGCACTTCGCCCGAGAACCTGAGGAACAGCGTGGCGAGGCGTGTCCTGGGCGCAACCATCCAGGACACCCGCACCACTACCGCCTCAAAGGTGTCCGGCCCGACATGCAGCCGCGCGGACCGGCCGATCGCGGGGCTCAAGCGTTCAAGGTCGGCAAGTTCGATCGGCACCTCCGCCTGCAGCGCCCCGGCCCGATACACGACCCCCAGCGAGGCGTCGCGGCCGACGTCGTCGGGCGGTCCGACCAATTCTCCTACCTCGACATCCGCATTCAGCACGCGGCTGTCGTAGGGGAAGGATATGCTCGTCCGCTCGAGCGAAAGCTGCGCCAGTTTCAACGCCGCGTTCGCCCCCGCGAGCGCGGCTGGGGATTTCCCCCGCGCTTGGGCCACCGCGGCTTCCGCGGCTTCCACGCGAAGCCGGAATTCCGTCGGATCGATCCTCAAGACATCCTCGTTCGCGGCGATCGATCCGCCATTGCTGAAATTCGGCGAGATCCAGACCACGCGACCCGTAACTTCGGAAACCACGCTCGCCCTCCGCTCCAGCCTGACTGCGCCCGTCAGGCGCAGGCTCAGGGCTTCGGCGGCCGGAGCCGGCTGGATCACGTTGACGACCGGTTTGCCACCCGCAGCCTGGGAATCAGTAACGGATTGACGTTCCACGTAGTCGGGTGCCCTCGCGAAGTACAGCGCCAACGCAATCAGGACCAGGACCCCGGCCAACTGCGCAAAGCCATACCATCGAGGTCGGTCGGACCGATCTTCGGATTCTTGCGACATCTTTCACCCTTCCGACGACTATTGTGGCCAACTCAGGCTGAGGACTCCACCGCGCATGCTGTCAAACAAATGGAATTCTCCGGTTCTATCCGGTTTGTTGCGGGCCTGCCTGGCCCGAGACCGCGCGGCTGCTAGGAAAGAGTTCGCGGCGGAGCATGGCGAGATTCCCGGCGGACGCATCGCCCTGGTCGCGCTCGGCGCCCTGGGCCGGCGGGAGTTCGCGACCGGCGGCCCGGTTCAACTGCTGTTCCTCTACGACCACGATCCCATACCCGCCGGCGTCCCGGGGTTGTCGCCGCAAGACTGGCATGCGCGGTTGCTCCAGCGATTCATGCGGCTCGTGGGCGACCTGTCCCCCGAAGGAATTCTGTTCGAGGCCCGTCCGGTCTACCCCCTGCCGGGTTCCGGCAGCGCCTGCACGATGACCGCGCTACGCGAGCACTTCGACAACGGGGCGTCGGTCGCCGAACTGCGCATGCTGGCTCATGCCCGCGTCATCGATGCCGAAGGCGACCTCGGCGACAGCTTCGAGGCTTTCAGGGAGTCCGTACTTTCCCATCCCCATGACCGAAGCGGTGTTGCGGGCGGCATCTCGATCGCCAGAACGGGCGAGGCCGAAAAACACCGGGCCGGCGACACGTGGGATGTGCTGCACGGCCCGGGCGGTCTCGCTGACATCGAACTCGTTGCCGAGTACCTGCAACTGACCGGCGCCGGAACCGTCACCAGGGGATTGGTTCCCGTCTTCGAATCCGCCGCGGGGCAGGGCCAGATTGACGCCCATATCGCTGACGATTTCAGCAGGGCCGCCTCCCTGTGGCAGAACCTCGACGGGTTTTTCCGCATGGCGGGCGCAGATTCGTTCGACCCCCGGTTGGCACCGCCAGATCAGAAAGCCACAATTGCCGAAGCCTGTGAGGTCGAGAGCTTCGATGTCTTGCCGGGCATGATTGCGGACATCGCGGGCCGAGCAGCCGCTCACATCGACGCCCTGCTGGCCGGCGCGGCGGAAACCGCGTGACGCAAAAGGACACTTCGCAATGGACATAGAGTTCCGGCCCGCAACCGCAGAGGAGATGGGACAGTTCGGCATGCTCGCCGGCTATGTCTACGGCGGCGCGTACGGCGACGGGCCGGACAATCTCGTCGCTTCCGCCACGCGGCCCGAATGGACCCTGTGCGCGTTCGACGGCAGCCGGCTCGTATCGTCCTTCTCCACCATCCCTTTCACCATGCGTGCAAACGGCATGGCCTTGCCCATCGGCGGCATCTCTGCGGTTGGTACGCTGCCCGAATACCGGCGGCGGGGCCTGGTACGACGCATCATGACCCAGGCGTTCGCAGACATGCGGAACGGCGGCCGTCCCGTCGCCGCGCTCTGGGCATCCCAGGCAGCCATCTACCAGCGTTACGGCTTTGCGATGGCCTCTGCCCTTCGCAGCTATGCGGTCGACCCCGTGGATATCGACTTTCACGACGGCGACGGCGGCGGCAGCCGCGTCGAACGCCTGGACGTGGCCTCCGGCTACGACCTGATCAGGGACGTCTACGTGCACTTTGTTGCCGACCGCATGGGTTACCTGCATCGCGCGCGGCCTCTCTGGCTGCACAACGCCTTCGAAGAACGCGAAGCTGACGGGCCAGTCCACATCGCCTTGTCACACGGCGCATCGGGACCGGACGGTTACGCCGTCTACACGCTGCGGGAGGGCAGGCGCGATCACCCCACACGCACCCAGGAGATCGTTGTGCGCGATCTCGCCTGGCTCTCGCCCGTCGCCTACCGCTCATTGTGGATGTACTTCAAGCGCCACGACCTCGTAGGGCGCGTGTGCTGGAACAGTGCTCCGTCGGACGATCCGGCAATTGAGTACTTTCTCGAACCGCGGCTGCTCGCAGCCCGTGACAACGAAGGCTTCTGGCTGCGGCTGGTGGATGTCGCGTCGGCGCTCAAGGGCCGCGGCTGGACCAGCGACGGCGAGATTTCCATCACCGTTCGGGAGGATTCCCTCGCCCCCTGGAATACCGGGAGCTATCGGCTCACCGTCTCGGACGATACCGCCGACGTTGCCCCATGCCCGGCGGGTACCGATATCGAGATCTCCGTGAAGGCATTGGCATCGCTCTTTACCGGCCGACGATCGGCGCGCGAACTGTCCGCATGGGGCCTGCTCGATGGCAACGCGGATGCCGTCCAGCGGGCTGATAACCTGTTCGCGACGCGGCACGCGCCGCACTGCCCGGACCACTTTTAGTGCCATGAAATCCGTCAGCCCTTGGGGCGTGCCGTCTTTCACCCCCGCCCAAGCCCTCTGCCCGCCCGGTGTCCTGCGCTTTGATCGGTGTGCCGCTTTACAGCGCAGTCCCTAGTCCATGTCCCTGGGAATGATCTTCCTCACCACCCTCGGCCTCTTCGTCGGCCTTGGGGTCCTGTACCTTGCGTGGCGTTTCGTCGACAGCCAGCCATCGGACATCGACCCTCGTCCTCCCGCTCGCCCACCCCCTCCGCCCGAACAGGATCCCCCTCTCCGGAATGACGAGGAAAGGCACAAACCCGGGCGCATGCACCCGTCCACGATCCTGGCCATGATCGGCATGACCATCGGTCTCGCCGCGATCCTCTTCGTGCTGTTCTTCGGTCCGTCCAGCCCTTTGCGCTAGGGCCGGGGGCATGTAGTACGATGCCGAACCCGGATCGGCGGGCTATCCGCGGATCGCTAGCGCAAACGGGTCGGAGAAAAACCGCATGGATCTCGCCTACGGCGAGGAATACGAGAGATTCCGCGAGGAAGTGCGTGCGTTCCTCGCCGAGCACGGCAAGGATGCACCGCCCCAGTTCTCCCGCGGCAAGTCGGATGCGCAGTCCCGCGCCTGGCAGCAGCTACTGATCGAACGCGGCTACGCCGCGCGCACGATCCCGAAGGAGTACGGAGGCTACGGTGCCGAACCTGACGTCCTGAAGGCCCACATCATCGCCGAAGAGTTCGCGAAGGCGCGCGTGCGGGCCGGCCATATCGGCGACGACCGGCTGGTTCCCACCCTGCTCGAACTCGGCACCGAGGAACAGCAGCGCGCCTACATCCCGCCGACGGTCCGGGGCGAGATGCGCTGGTGCCAGGGCTATTCGGAACCGAACTCGGGTTCCGACCTCGCGTCGCTGTCCACGCGGGCCGAACTGGACGGCGACGAGTTCGTCATCAACGGCCAGAAGATCTGGACCTCCGGGGCACAGCACGCCGACATGATGTTCTGCCTGGTCCGGACGGAACCCGACGCGCCCAAGCACCAGGGCATCAGCTACCTGTTGTTCTCGATGGACACCCCGGGCATCGAGGTGCGGCCGCTGGTGACGATGACCGGCGACGCCTCCTTCAACGAGGTCTTCTTCACCGACGTGCGCGTGCCGGCCAGCCAGATCGTCGGCCGCCGGGGCGAGGGCTGGTACGTGGCGAACGCCACCTTGAAGCACGAGCGCGGCGGCCTCGGCGATCCGAACCAGGCGGAAACGCGATTCCTGCACATCGTGGACATGATGCGAAACGAGACCATCGACGGGCGGCCATTGATGGAGTTTCCCGCCTATCGCGACCGCCTGCTGAAGCTGCAGGGACAGATGCTGGCGATGCGTTTCAACGGGATGCGCATCCTGAGCCACGCCATCAAGGGCGAAGAACCGGGGCTGCCGCGCTGGATCGTCAAGCTCAACGGCTGCGAAATGAACCACCAGATGGCCGGGATGGCGATCGATCTCATGGGCGAACTCGGCGTGCTCTACCATGGCAGCCCCCATATCCGCGACAGCGGCCTCTGGCAGCAGCGCTACATGCTGGACCTCGGCCTCATCATCGGCGGCGGCACGGCGCAGATTCAGAAGAACCTGATCGGCGAACGCGCGCTGGGCCTTCCGAAGGAGCTCAAGGTCCCACCCCAGGCGTAGCAAGAGATGGAGTTCGGATTGACCGAGGAACAGCGGATGCTCCAGGAGAGCGTCTCGGGTTACCTCGGATCCGCCTGCGCCCTGACCCGCGTCAGGGAAGCCGCCGCCGCCAGCGACACCAAACCGGCGGATGTATGGGAGGGTCTCGCGCAACTCGGCGTGCAGGGGATCGTCACGCCCGAAGACTACGGCGGCGTGGGCTTGAGCATGCTGGAAGCTGCGCTGATAGCAGAGTCGCTGGGCGGCGCGGCAGCACCTGTGCCATACGTGGCGTCCTGCGTCATGGCGCCGGTCGCGTTGACGCAGGCGGGCAGCGCCGCGCAGCGAGACGCATGGCTTCCGCGGATCGCCTCGGGCGAAGCGGTACTCGGGGTGGGTCTGACCGAGCAGATAGGACGCCGCGAAAGCGCCGGCATCGGTGTCGAGGATGGACGTCTGACCGGACGCGCCATGTTCGTGCTCGACGGGATGGATGCCGACACGTTCATCGTTGCGGACAACGACGGCGCGATGCATCTCGTGCGCGCCGCCGATACCGACCGTCGTGCACTCAAGACCATCGACCGGACGCGATCCGTGGCCGAAGTTGCTTGCGATTCGGCAACCGCCGAAGTTCTGCCGGGCTCCGTCGCCAACCGTGAACCCCTGCTCGCCACCGTAGATGCCGGTCGCATCATGCTCGCCGCCGACACCCTTGGCGCCGCCCAGACCATGCTCGACCAGGCCGTCTCCTACGCCAAGGAACGGCGGCAGTTCAATCGCGTCATCGGTTCCTTCCAGGCCGTCAAGCACCTCTGCGCCGAAATGGCGGCCGCGCTCGAGCCATGCCGGTCGCTGGTCTGGTATGCCGCGCATGCGGTGCGCGCCGTGCCCGGAGAATCGCGCCTGATGGCGTGCCACGCCAAGGCGCACCTCTCGGAGGTGGGGCGTTTCGTGGCGCGCACGGCCACCGAGGTGCACGGCGGCATGGGATTCACCGACCTCCTGGGTCTGCACTACTGGTTCAAGCGCATCGGCTTTGACCGGCAGATGCTCGGCGCCCCGGAAATCGTGCGGGAGGAAGCCGCGGTCGCGCAGGGTTGGATCGAGGCGTAACGCAACCCGTCCCGCGAGTCAGATCATCGTGAGGTGCCGATCCTCGGCGCCACGTACCATCTCGGTGGACACCCTGGCGTCGAAGGTCACAAACCTGCCGTCGTTCCGGACGGCCAGTGCCAGCAGGTAGATGTCGGTCAGTTGTTTCGGGCCTATCAAGAGGTCCCAGTTGACCGTGGCGGTAGAAAGAACGCTCACGCCGTCCGGCCAGAACTGGTGGAATTCCTGACCGATCGCCTGCCTGAGTCGCGCGGCAACTTCCATCGCGTTGTGCCGGTTGGGGTAGGCGGGCTGCGACATGATGCGAACGCAGCCATTCTGTGTGATCGGGCATGTCGCCCAACCAGACTCAATATTGGATTCCATCCATTGCCACGCACACCAGCCGGTCCCGAATGCGACCCGCATGCGCGAGACGATGGCGCCGTCCGGTCACCTTGCATATTCTTCGAACCCGAATCCCCTTAGAGCTGCGCAAATGGCAGAAGACGCGGTCGACGTACTGATCATCGGGGCGGGTGCGTCCGGCGCGGCGATCGCGTGGAGCCTCGCCGATACGCGCATGCACATCGTCTGCCTCGAGCAGGGCGACTGGATGAACCCCTCCGAGTATCCCAGCGCACACATGGACTGGGAGTCGCGGGCGGCTGGAGAGTTCAGTATCAGCCCCAACCGGCGCGGTGGCGTGACGGACTATCCGATCAACGAGACCAACTCGCCCATCGCCGTCGCCAATTTCAACGCCGTCGGTGGCGCCACGATCCTGTATGCCGGCCACTTCCCGCGTTTCCATCCGTCGGACTTTCGCGTCAGGACACTGGACGGCGTGGCCGACGACTGGCCCATCGACTACGAGACGCTGGCGCCGTACTACGACGAAAACGACCGCATGATGGGCGTGTCCGGCCTGGCGGGCGACCCCGCCTATCCGCCGAAACCCGCGATCATGCCGCCTCTGCCCCTGGGCAGGGCCGGCACGAAGCTCGCCGAAGGATTCAACGCGATGGGCTGGCACTGGTGGCCTTCCGACAGTGCGATCGCGACCGAGCCCTACGACGGACGCGACAAGTGCATCAATCTCGGCGCCTGCACTGCGGGTTGCGCCCAGGGCGCCAAGGCCAGCACCGACATCACGTACTGGCCGCACGCGATCCGTGCCGGGGTCGAACTCAGGACCCGGTGCCGCGTGCGCGAGATCACGGTGCGCGGGGACGGGATGGCGGGCGGCGCGATCTACTACGATGCCGACGGCGTCGAGCAGGAGATCAGGGCGGAAGTCGTCATCCTCGCGTGCAACGGCGTCGGCACGCCGAGGCTGCTGCTCAACTCGACGTCAAACCTGTTTCCCGATGGCCTGGCAAACAGCAGCGGACTCGTCGGCAGGAACCTCATGTTCCATCCCTACTCCGCCATACGCGGCACCTTCGATACAGACCTGGACGGCGCCAGGGGGCCCGGCAACTGCATCTGGAGCCAGGAGTTCTACGAGACGGACGCGTCGCGCGGTTTCGTTCGCGGCTTCACCTACGAGATCGCCAGGGGCGGGGGTCCGGTCAACACTGCCGTCAACCGCATGTTGTCCGGCAAGGTCTCCTGGGGCGAGGACCACCACCGATCCTTTCGAGACGTAGTGAATCGCATCACCGGAATGGTGGGTATCTGCGAGGATCTGCCCGAAGCGCACAACACCGTGACGCTCGACCCCGAACTCAAGGATTCCCACGGTATCCCGGCGCCGAGGATCGACTACACGCTGAGCGGGAACAGCCGCAGGATGCTGGACTACTCGGTAGCCCGGGCAACCGAGGTGCTCGAAGCGGCGGGCGCCATCGACGTGGAGTCGACGGCGCCGATACCCTTTGGTGGCTGGCACCTGATGGGCACCGCGCGCATGGGAACGGATCCGCAAGCGTCGGTGGTCAACGAATGGGGACGCTCGCACGACGTGAGAAACCTCTTCATCGTCGACGGCAGCATCTTCGTCACCAGCGCCGGGGTCAATCCGACACGCACGATCCAGGCACTCGCACTCTACGTTGCGGACTCGATGAAGCAGCGTCTCGCGAACCTGTTCGACTAGGAGACATCCGCATGCCTGACGTCATCGCCAGCGACAGTCCGTACTCCATCACAGAGCGCGACGTGCTGCGCCGGGTCGCCGGCATCCTGATCCCCGCGAGCGAGGAGTACGGCGTGCCCGGGGCGGACGACGAGGCGATCTTCGCCCGCATCCTGGGGCTGGCATCAGAACGCGCGGAATCGATCAGAACGGTGATGGAGGCTCTGCAGACGCGCGCGAAGGAGCGCCACGACGCGAACTTTCTCGAACTGAATGGCGCACAACAGACCGCGTTGCTGCGCGACGGGGAGACCTCCCGGTTTCTGGGGCAGATGATCCGTTGCGCGGCGACCGCCTACTACGAGGACGGACGCGTGCTGCAGTCGATCGACCTGAAGTCGACCCCGCCCTTCCCCGGCGGCCACGAGGTCGAACAGGGCGGCTGGTCCCTGCTGGATCCGGTCAAGGCACGGGCACCGTTCTACAGGGAAGCGCGAAAAAAGGCCTGATAGGAGGACAGATGCGTGCCTCGGTCGAGAACGATGGCCTTGAATTCATCCGGGTCCTTGAATCGCGTCGTGGAGTCGCGACCGGCCCTGGCGGCGACCGTTAGCCGGGATAACCAAAAGGCGAGCGCCGCGTAGAGCAGGAAGTCCGCGAAGAGCCTGGTCTCCCGGCCGCCAAGCGGGCGGACCCCGTGATACGCCCTTGCCAGGGCAGCAGAGCGCTGGAGGTCGAGCGCCCCATCCGGGCCGCTGCACCAGTCATTGACTGCCACCGCCAGGTCGTAGACAAGGTAACCGTGCGCTGCGTGGTGGAAGTCGACGACACCGGTCAGCTTCGGTCCATTGAACAGCACGTTGTCGCGAAACAGGTCTCCGTGCACGGGGCCTGACGGCAGGCGGGCGACATCCTCTCGATCCAGCAGGTCGGCTACCCGCTGGACGGCATGTGCGCCAAGGCGCGCATCGGGGTCCGCCAGGCGACCCCGAACCTCTGACTCACGGTCCCGCAGCCAACGACCATTGCGGGGATAGGCGGGCACCTTGAATTCGGGCCGCCGGGCCGCTCGGTGGAACTCACCGATGAAGCGGCCGAGGGCTCGGGCCTGCTCGACGGAAGGACTGTCGACGTGCTGTCCCGGAAGCATCGCGGATAGCATGGCCCTCTTGCCGTCCACCGACTCGATGGCGTCTCCCGCGACGTTTCGGATCACCGGCGCGACGGGCAGGCCGGACTCATGGCAGAGATCGAGCAGCGGCACGTAGCTCGACCCTGCATGGGAGGGCTGTTCCAGGACCGTCAGCACCCAGTCACGCCGCACACCGTCCTGCGCGGTCATGATGAAGTAGTTTCGGTTCTCTATGCCGCGGCAAGCCGGCCGTTGCTCCAGCAACTGGCCGATATCGTAGCGCGCGACCAATTCCTCAAGCGTTTCCCGATCCAACAGGCTGACCGTACGCTGCACGAACAGCTATGGGGCAGGCTCTGGAAGGCGTGACGGCGGCAGTCGGATACTACGGTTCGCGAAGACGCGCTTCGAGTTCGGCGATTCGTGCCTCGGCAGCCCGGCGGGCGGCTTCCTCCTCGGCGAGAGCCGCCGTCGCCTCCGTCAGGGTCGCTGTCGCCTCCGCAAGGTTCTGAAGAACCTCTCCGGTTGCCGGGTCGCGAAAGCGCAACACATCGTTCTCCACCCACAACTCGAGACCGAGCGCATCGCTCCGAAGCGTTCGCGCACCGTTTTCAACGAACGCCGGCAACGGGTGGTATGCACGACCCTGCAGAACGAGTCCCTGCAGCACGGGATCGAAGTACTCGTCCTTCGGGTCGAACAGCCAGTACTCGCGCACACCCAGTTCCGCGTAGAGCGCGCGCTTGCGGCCCAGATCCTGCCTCCAGGTGTTCCTGGACGCCACCTCCAGCACGAAGTCCGGCGCGTTGGGTTCTTCCCAGAGCTTGTACACCATCCGGTTGTGCTTCGCCGCTCCGAAGACGACGAAAACATCCGGCGCCACGCGCTTGCGAGGATCGCCCTCCTCGTAGTAGATCAGGAGGTCACTCGACACGTAGACGTCCGGCCGATCCAGGTAGCGAAGGTTCAGAACATCGAAGGCGTCGAGGATCGCCTTGAGCTGCCAGTCGTTCTCAGCCAACGGCAGACCGTCGTAACTCGGATAGAGGGGATCTTCGCGGGGAAGAACGGGATTCGGCTTCATGGATATGCCCTCTGGTGGGGCGCCGCCGCGCCGTTCGGCGCATCGCTGGCGAACATATCATGGCCTCGTTTACGCATACAAACCGTGTTGAATGGCAATAGTGTGGGTGCCTGCCAAACCGTGCTCAATGGCCGATGTCCGCAATTCCTGTGAGTCGATCACCCGGCGTGACACCCGTCGGGAAACCCTCCTCTGCGACGTTCCATCCCTACGGCTGGCCACGCCGCCGGATCAGACTCGCAGGTCTGAGACACTATCGCGTTCAGCTCTTGATCACTCCGGGGGAGACCCGCGCGGTGAGCGGCCTCGCTTGCGGTCGCCGCAGAAGATCAGACAAACTTGTTTCATCAAACTTCGGGGCAAATGTCCATGGCCGACGCGCTGTCGTCGTTCCGCATCTGCGATTTCACCGGCATACTCGCCGGCGCTGGCGCCACCAAGTGGCTCGCGGGTTTCGGCGCCGAGGTGATCCGCATCGAGGACCCCGTCCGGGAAGGCCGTTGGGATATCCTGCGCGGCAGGCAGCCGTGGGTCGACGAGCGGCGCGGCATCAACCTCGGGGGCGCCTTCAACAACCACAACGTCGGCAAGTTCGGCATCACGCTGAATCTGCGGACCGGGCAAGCGAGGGAGATCCTCGAACGGCTCATCGCCGTGTCAGACGTCGTGACCGAGAACTTTTCCAAGGGCGTGATGGAACGCTGGGGCTTCGGCTACGAACGCCTGAAAGCCATCAAGCCCGACATCATCTATGTCTCGAACTGTGGCTTCGGCCACACGGGCCCCTATAGCGAATTCAAGAGCTTCGGCCCGGTCGTCCAGGCAATTTCGGGACTGACGTTCACCTCCGGGCTTCCCGGCCAGCCGCCGGCCGGCTGGGGATACTCGTACATGGACCATACGGGCGCCTACTACCACGCCATGGCGATCCTCCTGGCGCTCATCCACCGCCAGCGAACCGGCGAAGGCCAGTGGGTGGATCTCTCCTGTACCGACGCCGCGCTGACGCTTCACGGCCCCGCCCTGCTCGACTGGACGGTGAACGGCCGCCCGACCAGGCGCGAAGGACGACCGCATGCGAACCGGAACTTCTGGCCGCCCATGGCGCCCCACGGCATCTACCCGAGCCAGGGCGACGACGACTGGGTCGCCATCGCCTGCCGGAATCAGGAAGACTGGGAACGGCTGGCTGCCGTAGCGGAGGAGGATTGGTGCCGGGACCCGGCATTCGCCGATGTTTCGTCGCGCCACGCGTCCCAGGATGCCCTCGACGACCACTTGAGCGCGTGGACGGCAGCGCGGACGAAATTTGACGTACAGGCGTTGCTGCGCGACGCCGGCGTGCCGGTCTCGGCGGTATTGAAGCCCCAGGAGCGGGTTGACCTGGATCCCAGCACCGGCGAGTTTGGTCTCTGGCCAACCGTGACACACCCCGAAATCGGCGAGATTCGCGTTGACGGACAGCCGGTGCACTTCTCGGAAACCGATTGGCACTACGACCGCAGCGGCCCGTGCCTCGGCGAGCACAACGAAAAGGTGCTGACGGAACTCCTCGGTTTCACCGCCGAGGAAGTTGCAGCCTTCGAGGAGGAAGGCGTCCTGTGACCGAAGCCACCGGCAACTCCAGCGCTCGACACGGCGCGCTTCAGGGCGTCCGCGTCGTCGAACTCGCGGGGGATTCCGTCGCGTTCGCGGGCAAGCTCCTGGGCGACATGGGCGCCGACGTCATCCTTGTCGAACCGCCCGGAGGCGATCCCGCGCGTGGTTATCCGCCGTTCGTCGACGATGAACCCGGTGAGGACCGCAGCCTCTACTGGTGGCATTACCACACGAGCAAGCGCGGCGTCGTCATCGATCTCGACGACCAAGCCGGCCGCGACCGCTTTCGCGCCCTCATCGCCACCGCCGATGTACTGCTCGAAGGCGAACCGCGCGAGAGACTTGGAGCTCTCGGTATCGATTACGAAGACCTGAAGTCGATTCGAGGAGATCTCGTCCACGTCGCCGTGACTCCCTACGGTCGCGCCAACCCGAAAAGCGATCTGCCGTTCACCGACCTGACCCTCATGGCAGCAGGCGGACCACCCTGGAGTTGCGGCTACGACGACCACTCGCTGCCGCCCATTCGCGGCCCGCTGCAGGGGTTTCACATCGCCTGCCATTTCGCCGTCATGTCGACCCTGACCGCGTTGCTGCACCGCGCCATTTCCGGCACCGGCCAGTTCATCGACGTCAGCATGACAGCCGCCGGCAACGTCACGACCGAGGGCGCCTCCTACAACTGGCTGATTGCCCGGAACACCGTCCAACGGCAGACCGGCCGCCATGCTTCCGTGCAACCGTCAGTGGAGACGCAGCAACTGTGCGCGGACGGGCGCTACGCCAATACCGGCGTCGGGCCGCGCCAGGCCCGGGGATTCGCCGCGCTCGACAGGTGGCTGCGCGAGCTCGGCCTGGACGCCGAGTTGCCCGAGGCCGTATTCCTGGAAATGGGCGCCAACCATGAAGGCCCTCTCGACATATCGAAGATCGGCGAAGACGACGAGATCACCGCCATCTTCGGCGCCAGCCGCGCGGCCCTGCGGCTCATCGCGTCGAGACTTCCCGCCCAGGAGTTCTTCATCGGCTGCCAGAGCGCCGGGCTCACCGCCGGCGCCGTCAACTCGCCGGAGGAAGCGTTCGAGGACGAGCACTTCAAGTCGCACGGATTCCAGGTACCGGTGTTCCACGAGGATCTCGGCCGCGACGTCCTGTATCCCGGCGCGCCCATCCGGCTGCCCGAATGCCCGTGGGCCATCTCCCGCCGCGCACCGAAACTCGGCGAGCACGACGACGAGGTGTTCGCGGAACTCGCCTGACGAGTGGACGGGCGGCGATAAAATACCGTCACACGGTCTTGACGGTGAGGATATCTTCCAATCCGACGAAGTCGTTCGGGTTTCTCGTGTAGAGGGCAAGTTCGTTTGACGCCGCCGTCGAAGCGATCAGCAAGTCCGCAAGGCGGGACCGGGTTGATCGCCGGGACACGCGCATGGCGGAGAAAACGCGGCCGTACATTCGAGCGGCGTCCGTGTCGAACGGTAGCGGATCCCACGTCTGCGCTGCCAATTGGAGTCGGTCCTGGCGGTTCGCCCGTTCCGTGGCATTGTGGGCGGCATGGGGTCCGGCCACCAATTCGGCCAACGTGATACTCGCGATTGCGGATTCATCGGGCAACAGATCGACATCAATCCTGTTCATGTCGATCACCACGGAGGTGTCCAACAGTCCACGGGTTGGGGGTGCAATCGCCTCAGCCATCGACGGACTGATCCATCATGGCATCCACATCGCTGCGGAACTGCTCGGCATCGATGGCCGGAGCGCAAGACGCCGCTTCCGCAATGACCGCCCTGGGTACGAATCGCCGTGGCCGGATGGGGCGGAGTTCCGCAATCGGGTCTCCATTTCGGGTCACGACGACGCTGTACCCCGCCCGCACTTCCCGAAGTACGGCCGCGGACTCATTGCGAAGCTCTCGCTGGTTAATGGTCTTTTTCATGGATCGCGAGCGTAGCACGTACGCTACGTCGTAGCAAAGGCACTACAGGCCAGGCCAGCGGTAACTCGACGTCTGTCAGGTCAGTTTCACGATCATCTTGCCCGTGTTCTCGCCACGGAACAGTCCGATGAACGCGTCGGGCGCGTTCCGTATGCCTTCACGGATCGTCTCCCGCCAGACGATCTGACCGCTCTCCAGCCAGGAGACCATGTCCTCCTCAAACGGCTCGCGCAGCTCCGGAGAGTTTCCCACGACGAACCCGCGCAGGGTCAGGCGCAATCCGATGGCAACCAGCAGGTTGCGTGGCCCCGGTGCCGGCTCCGTATCGTTGTAGCGTGAGATTCCGCCGCAGATCGCAATGCGGCCCAGCAGCCTCATGTGCGCCAGCGCCGCCTCCAGGTGATCGCCCCCGACGTTGTCGAAGTAGACATCGAGACCATCCGGCGCACCTTCACGCAGGTGCGAAAGCAGGTCGCCGTCGTGGTAGTTGAAAGCATGGTCGAAACCGATCTCGCGGCAGAAGGCGACCTTTTCCGGTGAACCCGCGCTGCCGATGGTGCGGCAACCCTTGAGACGCGCGATCTGACCCGCGATGCTGCCCACCGCGCCCGCCGCGCCCGAGACAAAGACGGTCTCCCCATCAACGAGTTCCGCCGCGCCAATCAGACCGTCGTAGGCGGTTCTGCCAGTCATGCCCAGCGGTCCCATGTGTACGGTGACCGGCAACGATGTCTCCGGCAGCCTGTCCAGGCCGTTGCCGTCCGACACGAATCCCTCGCGCCAACCCAGGTTGCTCGAAACCAGGTCGCCTTCGTGAAAACCGTCGTTCCGGGTGGCCACGACCCTGCCGATAGCGCTGCCGTGCATCGCCTCGTTGAGGCCGTAGGCCTCGTTCATGCGCCCGCGCATGTAGGGGTCGACGCTGATGTAGAGGTTCTGGACCAGCACCTCCCCTTCGCCGGGATCTGCGAGTTGCCGATCCACAAAGACAAAGTCTTCCGGCACGGGCAAGCCGCTCGGGCGACGCGCAAGGTGAACTTCAGTGGACGTCGGTGCCATGGCCACTTTCTCCATCACTGTGAAAAGTTGGGGAATTCTACAGCCGAAGCGCGTTCCGACGCCTCAACGCGCCGTGTATCCCCCGTCGACCGGCAGCACGGCTCCCGTGATGAAGCTCGCATCGTCGCTGGCGAGAAACGCCACGGCGGCGGCGACTTCCTCCGGCTGTCCAAGACGCCCCAATGGATGCAGAGACCGGAAGTGGTCGCGGAGTTCCGGGTCAGCAAACATCGCTTCGGTCATCGCGGTTTCGATATAGCCGGGGGCGACCGCGTTCACGCGCACTCCCCGGTTCGCCCAGCTTGCCGCGAACTGCCGAGTCAACCCGACGACGCCGTGTTTCGCCGCCACGTACCCGCCGGCGGATGCCGATGCGACCTCCGGCTGCACGTTCCCGCGTCCAACCAGGCTCACAAGACCCGCGATGGACGCAGTGTTGATGATCGCCCCGCCTCCGGCCGCCGCGAGCATGGGCGCGCCGTGGCGAAGGCCGTAGTACACCCCGGACAGGTTGATCGAGACGGTCGTATCCCAGCCATGACTGCCCCCCACCCCGGCGTTGTTGAAGATCATGTCCAGGCGGCCGTACTCGTCGACGGTCTGCTTCAGCGCCGCCTCGACCTCTTCCTCGATAGCCACATCGAGCGCCAGCGAAGAGGCGCGCGCGGTCGACGCGTTGATCGCAGCAGCCGTTTCCGACGCACCCTCGCCGTCTATATCCGCGCACATCACCGACGCGCCTTCCGTTGCCATGCGCATCGCGCTGGCCCGGCCGATACCGCTCGCTGCCCCGGTGATGAAGGCGACCTTGTCATCGAGTCTGCCCATGCTCTCGCCCCCGAATCGACGCCCGCCAGCGTATCACCTCGCTGCGCCTGACCGGACTCGTTTTCCTCGCCGCCGCTACCAAAGGTCATCAGGGCCTGTGGACCATCCCCGTCACGCCGAGGGCTTCCAGTTCCTCGTACTCCCCGTCCGTGATGCCGAGCTCCGTTCGCAGCACTTCGCGGCTGTGTTCGCCAAATCGCGGTGAATAGCGCGTAGGGGGTCGAGTTCGGGCCGACAATAGCCAGGGCGCCAGTGGCAGGAAGTGCGTGCCGGACTCCGGGCGCGTCACTGGAACCGTGAAGCCGCGTTCGAGGAAATTCGGACTCGGATCCTCGTACAACGCATCGAATGGACTGACGATTGCCGCGCAGACGCCAAGGCCGGAAAGCGTTGCGGCCGTCTCCTCGGCGTCCAGGTTCGGGCACCAGCGCGCGAGCACGCCGTCGAGTGCCTCTGCGTTCGCCTTGCGGGAGGCGATGTCGGCGAAACGCGGATCGTCGACCCCCATGTGCCCGGCGAGCGTCCCCCACGCCGCCTCGGTTTCCACGCCGATGGCAATCCAGCTTTCGCCTGCCGCCCTGTTGCCGCGGGGGTGCTGCATGTCCAACGTCATGGCGCGCTTGTTCATGTGCACCGAGTTGTACAGCCCGTTGGTGTTGAGCCGCTCTGTTCGATATCGGGTCTGCGCACCGCGGGAGGCACCAGCGCGCCCGAACCGCGCCTTTATCGGGCCGCGCGGGCGCCTCGACCTGTACGACATCGGCGCCCAGGAGCGCCAACATCTCGGTGCCGAATGTGCCCGCCCGCGCCTGGGTGAACGCCAGTACGCGCACCCCCGACAAAGGCGCCACCGAAAAATCTGGCGGCAGTTCACCCGCCGGGCCGGGTCTCGGATCGGGACGCTTCGCGGGTCCTTCACCAAACCCGTTTCCGAACACGATAGACTTCGCCCGCTTCTCCAACTGGATGTCCCATGCGAAACCTGTTGATCGCGCGGCTCTGCGCCCTGCTCCTCCCCGTCTGCGCGATGCCGGCCGGGGCGAGCGGCACCATCGACGTGGACGACACGGCCGTGGAAGCCACGCCCTGGACCAGCCTGAAGCCGAACGATGCCGACGACCTGTTCCACTTCGTCATCGTCGCCGACCGGACGGGCGGCGAGAGGCGGGGCGTGTTCCCGGCGGCGATGCCGAAGATCAACCTGCTCGAGCCGGCATTCGTGGTCAGCGTCGGCGATCTGATCGAGGGCTACACCGAGGACCAGGCACAACTCGACCGCGAGTGGAACGAGTTCGAGCGGTTCGTCGCTGAGCTCGAAACGCCGTTCTTCTACGCGGCCGGCAACCACGACATGAGCAACGCCCTGATGGCGGAAACCTGGCAACGACGGTTCGGCCCCTCGTATTACAGGTTCACGTACAAGGACGTGCTGTTCATGGTCCTCAATTCCGAACTGTTCGGCATGGTGAGCGACCCGGAGTCCGCCGTCCCGGGCCCGTGGACGCAGGCGGAGCAACTCGCCTTCATCGAGCGGACCCTGGCCGAGCACCCGAATCCGCGCTGGATGATCGTGATCATTCACCAGCCGCTCTGGGATTACGCAGAGGTGCGTGGTGACTGGCCGCTGGTGGAAGAAATGCTGGGTGAACGGAACTACACCGTGTTCGCCGGTCACTTCCACCGGTATGTGAAGCATGTCCGAAACGATCGCAGGTACATCACCCTGGCCACTACAGGCGGCGGCAGCAGATTGCGCGGTCCGGTCTACGGAGAGTTCGACCACATCGCCTGGATCACCATGACGGACACCGGCCCCCGCATCGCAAACCTGCTGCTCGACGGCATCCACGATGAGAACGTGTCCACCGCGGCCACCCGCGCCACGATCGGGTCCTTGAGAAACGCCATCGTCTCGCTACCCGTGTTGGGTGAGGGGGACTACTTTGAAAGCGGATCCGTGGCGTTCCGGATAAGCAATCCTCACGATGCCGAACTTCGCCTCTCGCCCCTCGCACAGGGCGGGCCGCATCTGCGCGTCACAGGGCATGTGAGCGAACTTGTTCTCGGCCCTGGCGAAACGGAACGAATCGAAGTCCAGCTCCAGGCTGACACGCCCGTGGCCTATGGTGCGCTCGCGCCGGGCCGCATCACCTGGTCCATGGAGACCGTCCTGGACGGGCGTCCGCTGGCCGTCCAGTCCAAATCCGCCCTGCTTCCAGTAGCGCCGCTGCCGCTGCCCACCGGAACCGCGCCCACTGTCGACGGCGACCTGACCGACTGGGACGACCTGCCATTCGTCGTCGACCGCCAGGGCGATATCGACTCGCGCAATACCAGGGCGGAAGACGTTTCCTGCCGCTTCGGCGTGCGGGAGGCGGGAGGCGACGTCTACTTCGGCATCGCGGTCACCGACGACAAGATCGACGCCTCCGAGCACGACAGCCCGCGTTATCAGGATCACGCGCGCATCACGGTGGATGCGCGGCCCGATCCCGAGCGCTCCCGCAACTACCCGCTGTTCGAGGCCATGCGGGCAGGCCACCTCGAACAGATCGCCCACGACTACATGACGCTGGCGGCCGCCCGGGAGGACAAGGTCATCGCCTTCCTCGATGATGCGCGGGCCGCGGTCGAGTGGCGAACGGTGCGCACGGAAGACGGGTACAACGCCGAAGCGAAGGTCTCGGGAACGTTCCTGGATGCCGTGCGCGGCGGGAGGTGGGATGTGCTGCGGATCGGCGTCGCCGTGGCCGACTTCGACCCGGACGAAACGGCCAGCGTTTACCTCAACTGGCAGCCATGGCGCATGGGCAATGCCCCGGTGGCGGCATCCGGGACGTTCGTGCGCGAGAGTGCGCCGCCGGAGTAGTCAGACCGCGTATCCCCAGTAGGTGAATCCGGCGAACCTGGGCGTCGACGGCAGGTACATCGCCTCAAGTTCCCTGACGACGAAACCGCCCCGGGCCAGCAGGCCGGGGATGTCCCGGTTCAGGTGGCAGCCGCCGGCGATTCGGGACCAGAACGGGTCGAGCCGATCCTGCCACCGCCGCACCGCGGCGTCCGGTGCCCTGCCATGTTCGCTGAACAGCAGCCTGCCGCCTGGCTTGAGCACGCGGCGCATCTGCGCGAGGGCGGTTCTCCATCCGCGAACGGTGCATAACGTATAGGTCACCACGATGGTGTCGGCGCTATCGTCTTCCAGCGGAATCTCCTCGGCGGGAAGCCCCAGCCAACGCACCTCGAACGGCGCCCCCTCGACCCGCGCCTTCGCCCTCCTGCGCATTCCGTCCGATGGCTCCAGGCCCCAGACAAGCTCGACCCTGTCCGCGTCATAGAAAGGGAGATTGAGGCCGGAGCCCATGCCGACCTCGAGGACCCGGCCTTGCGCCTGCGGGACCACCTTCTCGCGCTGCCTGCTGACGGGCCTGGCGGCGCAACCCCGATCGATGCAGCGTGGCAGGATGCGATCGCTGTAGAAGCCCATGTGCGTTGTCTCCCGGGTCCGGCCTATCCTGCCACACGTCGACCTGTCCGCGCCGCGCCTTTGGTTGCCCCTCGCCCGGATATGCGGCACGATGGAACAGGTCGAACCCGGAGCGGAAGATGAACCGAAGATCCACCGACTCAAGCTTGGGAATCGCCACCATCGGCTGGATTCTCCTGGCGGTGGGGCTGGTGGTCATGGCCGTACTGGGATTCCAGGCTTTCCTGGAGGCACCCTTGCTGATCAAGTTGCTGCTGGCGGGAGTCTACGGCGGCCTCGGCCTGTTGCTGGTATCGGTGTTGCGGCAGCGGCTCATCGAACGCAAGTCGGACAAGTACCTGGACGTGGATATCTGATCATGATCGTCGTTACATCCGAGACCATCACTGGCAAGCGCATCGTCAAGACGCTCGGACTGGTGCGCGGCAACACGGTTCGCGCGCGCCACATCGGCCGCGACATCATGGCCGGGCTCAGGAACATCGTCGGCGGCGAGATTCACGAGTACGCGAAGCTCATCGCCGAGAGCCGCGAGCAGTCCCTGGACCGCATGATCGCCGAAGCCGCGAAACTCGGCGCCAACGCGGTGGTCGCCACCCGCTTCACCACGTCGATGATGATGGGCGGCGCCGCGGAACTGCTCGCGGTGGGGACCGCCGTGATCATCGAAGACGAATCGCCGGAGTAACGCAATGCCCTACGACCTCGTCATCCGCAACGGCTCCATCGTCGACGGTTCGGGCGCACCCGCATACCTGGCCGACCTGGGTGTGGTCGACGGAAGGATCGCCCGCATCGGCAGGATTCCCGAGAAGGGCGCCGACAACATCGACGCAGAGGGCCACATCGTCGCTCCCGGATTCGTCGACGGCCATACGCACATGGACGCCCAGGTGTTCTGGGACCCCATCGGTTCGTGTTCCTGCTACCACGGCATTACCAGCGTCGTCATGGGCAACTGCGGCTTCACGCTTGCGCCGTGCCGGGAATCCGAGGCCGACCTCGTATTCCGGAACCTGGAACGGGCCGAAGACATCTCCCGCAAGGCGATGCTGGCCGGCATACGCTGGCGCTGGGAAAGCTATCCGGAGTACCTGGATGTGCTCGAGACCCTGCCCAAGGGAATCAACTACGCCGGGTACATCGGGCATTCCGCCTTGCGCACCTACGTCATGGGAGAGCGGGCGTTCACCGAGTCCGCGAGCGACGACGACCTCGCCCGCATGTGCGCCACCGTCCAGCAGGCGGCGCGCGCCGGCGCCGTGGGATTCTCCACGTCCCGCACGCCCAATCACGAGACCTCCGACCACAAGCCCGTGGCGAGCCGTATCGCCGAATGGAACGAAGTCCGCGCCATCGTCAAAGCCATGCGCGAAACCGGCGCCGGCATGTTCGAGATCGCGGGCGAACCGGACCCCGCAAACACCGGCGACTACCAGGGCCGGCTGAAAGAGCTGTGTCTCGAGTCCGGCGCGCCGATCACCTGGGGCCTGTTCAGTTCCCGCGAGTCGCCCGACAAGTGGCGGCGCTCGCTCGCCCTGCTCGACGCAACTGCCGCCGAGGGCGGACACATGTTCGCCCAGGTGCATTCACGCGCATTGAACGTGCTATACACCTTCGAGTCGTACACGCCCCTGGACCCGTGGTACGTCTGGCGCGACATTCGCGCGCTACCCCTCGCCGAACAGAAGGCGAAACTGCGGGACCCGGCCATCAAGGCGGAGCTGGTGGATGTCGCCGGACGTCCCAGCGAACGGCATGCGCGGCGCGGCGTCCACCTGCCGCCCCCGGACTGGGACTGGATCTTCATCATGGATTCGATGTCCTCGGAAAAGGAGCGGCGCATGTCGGAGGTCGCCGCCGAACGCGGCGTACCGCCGGCCGAACTCATGATCGACCTGGGACTCGAGAGCGACTTCAAGGTCTTCTTCCGCAAGCCGCTCAACAACGACGTGGACGACCACGTCCTCGAGATGATGCTGCACCCGCAGACGGTGGTGACGTTTTCCGATTCCGGCGCCCACGTCTCCCAGATCATGGACAGCTCGCTGCAGACCCACGTCTTCAGCCACTGGGTGCGGGAAAAGCAGGCGCTCACCGTCGAGCAGGCGGTGCGCATGGTGACCTCGGTGCCCGCAAGACGATGGGGCCTCGCGGATCGCGGCCTGCTGCGTCCGGGTCATGCCGCTGACGTCACCGTCTTCGACCCCGCCATGATCGCGCCCCGGATGCCAGAGGTGGTGCACGACCTGCCCGGGGGCGGCCGGCGCTTCAAACAGCTTGCGGACGGGATCAAGGCCACCGTCGTCAACGGCGAAGTCCTCCTGCGAGACAACGTCCACACGGGCGCCGCTTCCGGTCAACTGTTGCGGGGACCCCTGGCGGCCGCCTGACCCGCCTCGGCAAGATAAGGGAAGACGCTCAAGGCTGCTGCTACGCGGCCTCTTCCATGCTCGGGCTGTATTCCCCAAGTGTGGCTGCGCCATTGGCGCGCGCCCTTAGCGCGAGCTGGCGCTGCGCCTCGACCGCGTTCTCCGCGCTGCCGTTCCAGGCCCGCAATGCCGGATCCTGCAACGCCCGGCCGTAGGAGAAGCTCAACCGCCAGGGCAGGTCGGCGCCGCTCGCGTTCATCGCGTTAAGGCGTACCGTCGATTGCAGCGCCGTCTGACCGCCGGAGAGGAACACGACGCCAGGAAGGGCCGCGGGCACCATGTCCCGAAGGCAGTCGATGGTCTTTTCCGCGATCTCCTCGTCGCTTGCCTGGACCGGACAATCCGGGCCCGACAGCACCATCGACGCCTTGAGCACGGTCCCCTCGATGTGGACACTCTGGCGGTAAAGCGCGGAAAACAGGGCGTTGAGCGTCGCCCTCGAAGCGAAGTCGCAGGTTTCGATGTCGTGCGCCCCGTCCATCAGTATCTCCGGTTCGACGATGGGCACGATGCCCGCGTCCTGACAGAACGATGCATACATCGCAAGCGCCCACGTGTTCGCGTCGATGCATGCGCTGGACGGGATGCCGTCGCCGATGGTGATCACGGCCCGCCACTTGGCGAACCGCGCACCGAGATCCCGGTATTCGATCAGCCGCTCGTTGAGCCCGTCGAGGCCGCGGGTGTATTTTTCGCCCGGATGCAGAGGCATGTCGACGGTGCCCGTGTCGACCTTGATGCCCGGAATGCTGCCTGACGACTCGATGACATCGGGGAATCGGTCGCCCGCATCGGTGGACTGGCGGAGGGTTTCGTCGAAGAGAATGTACCCGGAGAGGTGCTCGGCAGCTCCCGGCGCGGTCACCAGTAGCCCGCGGTAGGCGCGGCGGCTGTCTTCGTTGCAGTCGACGCCGATGGAATCAAACCGGCGCGCGCAGGTAGGGTGACTCTCATCCATGGCCAGAATGCCCCTGCCGGGGGCCACCATGGCGTTCGCAGTCTCTTCCAACGCCTGCCGGTTCATGTTCCGCTCCTCGTTCCGTGTTAGGTTTCCGCCAGTATATGACGGTGAGTCGCGCCAGACGCATGTAAATGTCCTGAAAGATCAGGGCTGGCGCGCTGGCATGGAACCGCTCGAGAAGCCATTGCTCAAGTTGCAGGATTGAACCGGCACGTGGAACCCGAACCCATCAACATGACGACCGAGAGACAGGACGGTGTCCTGTCCGTTCGAGTGGCCGGCCGCATCGATGGTTCGAATGCCATCGCGTTCCAGGAAGCGGTCCGAACGGCGGTCGACGACCGTGATCGAGCCATGATCATGGATGGCGCGGAACTCACCTACGTCAGCAGCGCGGGCCTTCGCGCCGTATTGGTGACCGCCAAGGCCCTGTCAAACCGCGACGTACGATTCGCCCTCTGTGCCCTGTCCGATCACGTCCTCGATATTTTCAAGAAGAGCGGCTTCGACAAGATCATGGCAATACACCCGTCGAAGGCAGACGCGCTCGTCTTCCTGGAGAGCCATTAGGGTCATGAAATCCGTCAGCCCTTCGGGCGTGCCGTTCTACGGCGCACCCTCCTAGCGCCGACCGGCTCGCCAACCGGCCCGGCGCTTCGGGTTCGGTCCTATTTTGCCGAGACCTTCTTGGTCCGGGTGACGGTTCGCGACCGGCCAGAGGACGCTTCGGCGCAAATCGTCTCGTGCGTCCGGCGCACAAGGTCGCGACCCGCGCCCGCCGCCGCCTCCGAGAGCAGATCGATCCACGGTTGCCCGTGGGCGGCGACACGATGGGCCAGGCCGATTCGCCGCGAGGGCTGGGGCTCCGAGAAGCGCAGGAAGCGCAGGCCAGGTGACGCCGCATGCTCGCAGAGCGCCGAGGTCTCTGGAAGAAGCGCAAGTCCCGCGCCGCTCGCGACAAGTCTCGAAAGCGTGGCCAGGGATTCTGTTCCGCGATGCACCTCCTGCATGCGCCACATGAGGCTGGCCCCCAGCACCTGGTCCGCGAAACAGTGTCCGTTTCCAAGCGTGAGGAGGGGTCCGATGTCGGCCCGCGCGAGATCCGCCGGCCGCAGCTCGTCACCGTGGGCCCGGCGGATCGCCGCAAGACGTTCCGTCCGTCCGGCGAGCAGAAAGCAGTCCTCGAATAGCTCACGCTCCGGCAGTTCCAGGATCCCGAGAGGCAGGGAAACGATGGCGGCATCGAGCCGGCCGGCGAGAAGGCCGGAAACGAGTTCCTGGCCCGGTGCCTCGAGGACATCGATTTCAACGCGGGGAGAAGACGTCTGCAGGCGTTCCAGGATTCCCGGAAGCAGGTAGGGGGCAAGGGTGGAGACTATCCCCACTGCCACGCGAAGCGGCCCTTCCTCGAAGCGCTTCCCCATCGTTTCGAGAAGCAAGGTCTCGTCGAGAATCCTGAGTGTCTGCTCGTGGGCGTCGCGTCCGAGAGGCGTCAGCAGGAAGCCGCGGCTCTCCCGCTCTACCAATCGCCCGCCCAGCGACGTCTCGAGTTCGCGAATCTGGAGCGAGAGCGCGGGCTGGGACACGTGAACGCTCTCAGCCGCCCGGCTGAATGAACCATGTTCGACCAGCGCCTGAAAATAGCGCAACTGACGTAACGTGACTGGCATACCCTCTTCCCCAACGGCCTGAATGCCGAATTCCGGACGTGCGAACCACTCTGCCAGCGGCAAGCGATAATTTCCAATATCGTTTTCTTCAGCTATGGATAATATTTTTTTATCAAAGGTCTATCAAAAGTCTATTGAAGGTCCATTGAGGGAGGTGGAGAGCTACGCCCCCCCATGCTTGCGGTCCCGGGTCTCGCCGGTGCCAGCAACTTCCCCGGGTTCATCACGCCGTTCGGGTCGAATACGGCCTTCAACTGCCGCATCAGGGCGATCTCCTCGGGGCTGCGGGAGTAGTGCAGGAAATCGCGTTTCAGGAGGCCCACGCCGTGTTCGGCGGAAATGCTGCCCCGCCGGTTTCCTATCGCCTTGAACAGGGCAGGACTGATACGGTGGCAACGCTCGTAGAAGGCGTCGCTGGCAAGGTTCCCTGGTTTCAGGATGTTGAGATGGAGGTTGCCGTCGCCGATGTGACCGAACCAGCACACCTCGAAGTCAGGATAGTGCGCGCTCACCAGCCGGTCGATGTCCTCGAGGAACGCGGGCACATCCGACACGCGGACGGCGATGTCGTTCTTGTAGGGCGTATAGGGGGCGATGCTCTCGGTGATGCCGTCCCTCAGCGTCCAGAGTGCCCGCGCCTGCGCATCCGACCGGCTGATCACGCCGTCGCCTGCCCAGCCGCGCTCCACGGCCGTTTCGAACGCACCGAGCGCGGCCTCCTCGTCGTCGGCGTCGAACTCGATCAGTGCGTAGAAGTTCGCTGCCCGGGCGAAGGGCCGCGACACCTCCCGGCGGCTCAGCACCTTGGTCAGGGCAAGCTCGGAAAAGAACTCGAACGCGGACAGGGTCAGGGCGTCCCGGAAGCATTGCAGCACGTCCAGGATATCCGCGAAGCGGTCGATGGCGAGCACCATGACCCGCGCTGGCGCCGGCGCGGTCAGCAGCCGGATGTCGGCCTGAACAACGAAGCCGAGGGTACCTTCCGCGCCGATGAAGAGGTGACGGAGGTCATAGCCGGTCGCGTTCTTCACCAGGGCGTTGTTGCATTCGAGCACATCGCCCGCCCCGGTGACGACGGTCAGTCCCGCGACCCAGTCCCGCGTCAACCCGTAGCGGATCACCTTGATACCGCCGGCATTGGTCGAGATGTTCCCGCCGATCTGGCTGGACCCGCTGGACGCGAAATTCACCGGATAGAACAGCTTGCGCTGGGCCGCGTACTCCTGCAGCGCCTGCGTCACGATGCCGGCCTCGCATCGAACGACACGGTCCGCCGCGTTGAAGTCGAGCACGCGGTTCATCCGGTCGAACGACACCACGATCTCGCCGTTCGATGCCACCGCGCCCCCGGACAGTCCCGTCCGCCCGCCCGACGGAACCAGGTGCAGGCCGCGGGTGTTCGCAAGCCGCGTCACCGCGATGACTTCGTCGATGGACCGGGGGAACACGATCGCGCCCGGCGCGACCTTGAACGCGCGCGTCCAGTCTCCGCCCCAGGTTGCCAGGTCCTCGGGCGCGGTCCTGACACGAGCCGGAGTGAAGATCTCCTCCAACGCCCGTTGCATGCCCCTTCTCATGGCGCGCCACCCTCCGACCGCAGGATAGACTCGCGATCCCATACGGTGAAGGTTACAGGCGCACGTCGAAAAAGCGCCACATCTGCTGCCGAATGGCTTCGGTCTCGTTGACCAGGTGGTGCCGGGCCTCCGGGATCACCAGCAGTTCAACGTCGTAGATTCGCTGAAGCACGGGAATGTTGTAGGCACCGTCGACAGTCATGTCCCGTCCCCCCTGCACCACCAGGGGCCGCAGGGGCAATGGCTCGCTGGTCTCGAAGCGGTACATCCATTCGACCATGGCCGTCACCCATTGCACTGGCAGTCGGCGGCACTGGAGCGGGTCCCGGCGCAACAACTCGATGAACTCCGGATTCTCCGTATTGTTGACCCAACCGCGGCCGACGCTGGCTACGGTGCGCTTCGCCACCATGTACACGAAACGGTTCCAGCGCCAGTTGGTCGGCCGCACCAGCGGGGCGAGCAGCGCGGTACCCGCGAAGGCGCGGGAATCCTGGCGCTTGCCGTATTGCATCACGACCGCCGCGCCCATGCTCTGCGCGACCACGCACACCGGTTCGGGCAGGCGGGATTCCGCAACGTCCAGCACTGTCTCGAAGGCGTCGGCGTATTGATCGAAGGACTCGATGGTCGCCGCCGCGCCGGTCGACAGGCCGTGGCCCTGCTGGTCGTAGGCGAGCACGCGGCGGCCGGTGCCCAACAGGTAGCGGATGAGGTGGCCGTAAAGGCCGACATGGTCGTAGTAACCATGCACTACCAGCGCCGAACCCCTTGGCGTCCCGGCGGGTTCGAACACCTGCGCCGCGAGCCGATGATCGCCGTGGCAAACCAGGAAGTAGTCCTGGCCCAGGTCAAGATCGTAGAAACGGCGGTACGCGTCGCCGAATCCCCACTCCGGGCGGTAGTCGCCTTCACCGCGCACGGGCTTTCAGGATTTCGACGGCCGGAAGCGTTCCACGCTCGACGAATTCCAGGAATGCGCCGCCGCCCGTGGAGATGCAGGAAATGCCCTCGCGCACGCCATACTTGTCGATCGCGGCGACGGTGTCGCCGCCGCCGGCAATGGAAAACGCCTCTGCCTCCGCCACCCCTTCCGCAATCAACCGGGTCCCTTCGCCAAACTGGTCGAATTCGAACACGCCGAGGGGACCGTTCCAGATGATCGTGCCGGCATTAGCGAGACCGTCGCGCCATGCGCGCGCCGTGCCGGGACCGATGTCGAGGATCATGTCCTGCTCCCCGACTTCGCCGGGACGACGCAGCACCGCGGGAACATTCGCATCGATCGCGGGTGCCGTCATGACGTCCAGCGGCAACGGCACGTCCACGCGTTTCGCGATGCGCATCGCGGTCTCGGCAAGCGACGGCTCCACGAGCGACGCGCCGACAGGACTTCCGGCAGCGAGGACAAACGTGTTGGCGATGCCGCCCCCGACGATGATCCGGTCCGCGATACCTGCCAGCGATTCGAGCAACTCGAGTTTGGTCGACACCTTCGCGCCGCCGACGATCGCCACCAGCGGCCGCTGCGGAGCTTCGAGAGCACGGCCCAGCGCGTCCAGTTCCGCGGCCATCAACGGTCCTGCGCACACTGCCGGCGCATACTTGGCGACGCCGTGGGTGGACGCGTGCGCCCGGTGGGCGGTCGCGAACGCATCCATCACGAAGAGGTCGCAGAGACTCGCCAGGGCCTGCGCCAGGCCGTCGTCGTTCGCCGCTTCCCCGGGCTCGAATCGGACGTTTTCCAGCAGGACCACCCCGCCCGGCGCCACGTCCACGCCGCCATGCCAGTCCCGGACAAGCGGAACCGGGAGATCAAGCGCGCGCGACAGGTGATCCGCCACCGACGCCAGGGACTGTTCGGGATCGAAATCGCCTTCCGTCGGACGACCGAGGTGCGACACCAGGATGACAGCAGCCCCACCCTCGATGCATGTTCGAATCGTAGGCAGCGCCGCTTCGATTCGCGCGTCGCTGGCCACTGCGCCATCGCGCAAGGGGACGTTGAAATCCTCGCGGACAAGCACCCGCTTGCCCGGCAGCGCATGGTCGGAGAGCTGTGACGGAGCAATGTCCGTCATGCGGAGGGTTCCGGCCAGGGCGGTTGGCGGCATGGACTGCGGGCGTTCATTCGCGCCGTAGGATGCTCGGACCAGGGTCCGACCGCAAGACCGGTACAGGCACCGCCGACGTCAGATCGAATCCAGGTAGCTGTTGGCGCAGACGGTGAACGTCAGGGAACCGTGGCGTATTCGGTACGGCGCGCTCTCCGCGGGTGTCACGATGCAGTTTCCGCCGGCGGGATACCGGGAACGGAACAGCTCCGCCGGTTCGGGGTCGGGTGCATACGGGTCGACCTCGCATTCGACCGGGTCGACGGCGCCGGTTTCCCGCCGGACCACGAAGTCGAGTTCCCGGCCGGACTTGTCCCGCCAGTAGAGGATGTCCTCTTCGGGGAACCTCGACCGCAACGCGTCGAGCACCAGGTGCTCCCACAGCCAGCCGCGGTCACGGTCGCGCCATCCGCATTCGAAGGCCACGAAACCCGTGTCGAAGGCGTAGCACTTGGGGCGGCTGACGATCTCCCGGTTGCCTTCGCCATTGGAAAGGCCGCACCAGGTGGATCGCATGGAGGCAGAATCAACTTGCACATGGATTCCACCGACTTGCCACGGGGGGCGTCCCCGGGTCCCCCACGGGTCCCCAACGGGTCCCCAAGGTGGAGCGTACCCGCCAGCACTATGCGATAGAATGCGCGCCTCATTTCCCAAGGGGCCTGCCCTCCGGAGCCTTCATGGCAGAGTTCAGCGTGTTCACTTCCGAGTCCGTGTCCGAAGGCCACCCGGACAAGGTGGCGGACCAGATCTCGGATGCCATCGTCGACGCCATGATCGAACAGGACGCCGATTCCCGCGTGGCCTGCGAGACGCTGATCAAGTCGGACCTCGTGGTCCTTGCCGGAGAGGTCCGCACGAGCGCCTCCGTCGACGTCGAGCGCCTGGTCCGCGATGTTATCGCCGAGATCGGCTACAACGATCTCGCCTGCGGTTTCGACCCGGAAGCCTGCGACATCGTCAACGTGCTGGGGATGCAGTCGCCGGAGATCGCCATGGGGGTGGACGAAACGGATGACCACGACCAGGGCGCGGGCGACCAGGGCCTCATGTTCGGCTACGCCGTGAACGAGACCGACGTGCTGATGCCGGCGCCCATCACCTATGCGCACCGACTCGTCGCGCGCCAGGCCCACGCCCGCCGCAATTCCCTCTCCTTCCTCCGCCCCGATGCCAAGAGCCAGCTTTCGTTCCGTTACGACCGGGGCAGACCGGTTGCGGTGGATGCGGTCGTGCTGTCCACACAACACACACCGGATGTCCCTCGAGCGACACTGACAGAAGCGGTTATGGAGGAGATCATCAAGCCCGTCGTGCCGGGCAACTGGATGACTTCGGACACCAGGGTGTTCATCAACCCCACCGGCAGTTTCTCGATCGGCGGTCCCGCCGCCGATGCCGGGCTCACCGGCCGAAAGATCATCGTCGACACCTACGGGGGCATGGCGCGCCACGGCGGCGGCGCGTTTTCCGGCAAGGACCCCTCGAAGGTCGACCGGTCGGCCGCCTACGCCGGCCGTTACGTGGCGAAGAACATCGTCGCCGCCGGCATTGCCGAGCGCTGCGAGATCCAGGTCAGCTACGCGATCGGCGTGGCGGAACCGACGTCCATCAGTGTCGACACCTTCGGCACAGGCAAGATCGACGACGCGACGATCGTTCATCTCGTGCGAGAGAATTTCGACTTGCGGCCCAGGGGTCTGATCGACATGCTGGACCTGAAGCGGCCGATCTATCGCCAGACGGCCGCGTACGGTCACTTCGGGCGCACGGAGGAGAGCTTCGCATGGGAACGCACCGACAGGGCGGAGGCGCTGGCGGCGGCGCTGTGACACTCGTCTCCCGCTCGGCGTGACATGCGCGTGCCCCACAGCCGATGCCTTCGGCCTCATACGTGGCCCGGCCCAGCTCGTCGCGCATGGAACAACCACCCCCGGTCGCTGACGCTCTCCGGAGGCGTTTGATCCATGCGCGTCAGTTTCGAGTTCTTTCCGCCGCGCACCGCGCAGGGCCGGACAAACCTGGCGCGCACCGCGGAGCGATTGCACGCCGCCGGTCCCGAGTTCTTCTCCGTAACCTACGGCGCCGGCGGCTCCACGCGCGACCGCACCTTCGAAACCGTCCAGACCCTCTGCGACGCCGGGTTCACCGCGGCGCCGCACCTGTCCTGGGGGGACGATGACGCGGACGCCATCGACCGTCGCATCGCCGATTACCTCGAAATGGGCATCAGCCGGCTCGTCGCACTGCGCGGCGATATCCCGCCCGGGCCCGGAACCCGGCCAAAGGTACGTTATGCGGAAGAACTGGTGGCTCGCGTCCGCGAGTGTTTCGGCGAAGATCTCCAGATCGAAGTGGGCTGCTACCCGGAGATCCATCCCAACGCCCCCTCGCCCGATGCGGATGTCGCCTTCCTGAAACGCAAGGTGGATGCCGGCGCGAATAGCTGCATCACCCAGTACTTCTACAATCCGGACAGCTACTTCTTCTTCGTCGACCGATGCCGGGAGCACGGCATCGCGGTGCCCATCGTGGCAGGCATCATGCCGATCACGAACTACGAGGGCCTGACCCGGTTCTCCGACAACTGCGGCGCCGAGATCCCGCGCTGGATACGCCTGCGCCTCGAGGCATACCGCCATGACGCGGACTCGTTGCGCGCATTCGGAGAGGAGGTCGTGACGGAGCTCTGCGCGAAGCTGCGCGACGGAGGCGCGCCGGGGCTGCATTTCTACACGCTGAACAGGGCGCCTCCCACGCTGGCCATCCTGCGGAGGCTGAACCTGGCGGAAGACACGCCGCCGATCCGGCGCATCGCCGAGACATGATGTCCATGATCGATGGCTGGGCTGGCCCGCGCACAACGGAGCGAATCGCAGGAAGGCCGCCGGGGCGCTGACCGACATGGTGCATATCGCTTTCCTGATGGACCCCATCGCTTCGGTGAACCTGACGAAGGACAGCACGCTGGCGATGATCCGGGCCGCCCTGCGGCGCGGCTGGCGGGTCAGCTATCTCGAACAGCGGGACCTCGCCTGGAAGGACGGCCAGCCGACGGCGGTGTTGCGCGACCTCGCCCTCGAGGACGGCTTTCTCGAAGACCTGGACCCCGCACGTGCCGGTGCCGACTGGTACCGCCTGGGAGAGCCAGCCGAGGCGGACCCCGAAACAGTGGACGTGCTCATGATGCGCAAGGACCCGCCGTTCGACATGGAGTACATCTACACCACCTACCTGCTCGAACGCATCGAAGCGCGGGGCACCGCGGTGGTGAACGCACCCGGAAGCCTGCGGGACTGCAACGAGAAGTTCTTCGCCACCGAGTTCACCGACTGCATTCCCCCGCTCATTGTCAGCAAGCGGCCCGATCAACTTCTCGCCTTCCACTCGGAGCACGGCGACGTGGTGTTCAAACCCCTGGACGGCATGGGCGGCACCGATATCTTCCGTGTCCGCCGGGGCGATCCCAACCTGCACGTCGTCATCGAGAGCCTGACAAGGCTGGGGCAGCGCCGGATCATGGCGCAGAAGTACATCCCCGAGATCGAGGACGGCGACAAGCGCATACTCCTCATCGACGGCGAACCGGTCGACTACGCGCTGGCGCGAATACCGATGCCCGGCGAATTGCGCGGCAACCTCGCTGCCGGCGGTACCGGCGTCGGCCGGCCCCTCACGGACCGCGACCGGTTCATCGCAAGCCGCGTCGGGCCGGAACTGAAACGCCGCGGACTGCTGTTCGCCGGTATCGACGTCATCGGTGACTACCTGACCGAAATCAACGTCACCTGTCCGACCTGCATCCGGGAACTTGACGCGCAGTTCTCGCTCGACATCGCGTCGATGCTGATGGACAAGGTGGAGGCGAGGATCGCGCAACGATGAGCGCTCCCGCCATCAGGATCACCGCGCCTCCCGCCGTTGCTCCCCTCACCAGGCGGCGCAGGGGCATCGCCGTTGCGCTGCTGCTCTCGCTGGGGCTGCACGCGATCATGATACTGGGCCTGATCGACTGGTTCCAGGATGCGCCGGACTCGCCATCCATCGTCAAGGCGACGCTGACCCGTACAAGCGCTCCACCTGCCGCCTCCCCGAACCCGGCTGAATCGGTGCCGGACCGCCCGATTGCCCAGCCCCCCAACGACACACCCGGACCAAGCGAGGCGGCAGAGACGCTTCTGCAGCCCCCCGCCAACCCGGTCATCGCCAGCGAAGACAGCATCACCCCGCTCAAATCCCCGGATCTGAACCTGGACTACGCCGACACCGTGCGCCAGATCGCGAATCTCGACGCCGGCAACCCCGGCGGTTCGCTACGGGTCCGCAGGATTGTCGAAGGGCGCACCCATACTGCCGAAGACACCTGGTACCTGGAATCCTGGCGGCGCAAGGTGGAGCGCATCGGCAGGCTCAACTATCCCGAGCAGGCGCGGGCGAACAGGCTCTACGGCAGCCTGCGCCTGCTGGTCGCCATCGAACCGGACGGGACATTGCGGGACGTGCAAGTCATTGAATCATCTGGACACCGAGTGCTGGACCAGGCGGCCGTGCGCATCGTTCGACTCGCCGCACCGTACGCACCGTTTCCGCCCGCCATGCGCGACGAGACGGATGTGCTCGAAATCGTGCCCACCTGGCAGTTCAGGAAGCGGGCTGACGCCTCGCCTGCGTAGACGCACTCCACCCGTGGGCGGGTGGGCGGTATCGCACCCGATTCCGGGCACCTTTCTCAACCAACATCGCAGCGTTCTCTGCTGTGGTTCTCGAACCGGAGGGAGTATCCTTCCCACCTTCGACGTTTGCTTCGGCATGGCGGGAGAAAGAGACATCGACGTCGATCTGGTCGCAGCAATCTTTCCGCCCGCAACGATCATTGCCGTCGTCATCTACCTGATGCGCGACCTCAAGGGCGATCTCCGTCATACGGAATCCTTGCTCATCGGGAGAATGGATCGGCTCGGCGACGATTACAGCCGTGAGATGTCCGAACTGAAGGGCATGCTCATCGAGAGAATCGACCGGCTCCGGGACGATCACGAAAGTCTGGCTTGTGAGATGTCCGAACTGAAGGGCATGCCGAGCAGGGACTGACTCCGCCCACCAAGGCCCGATCCGAATGGAACGGAGGGCTGGCACCCAGACCCAGCACGGTAGACTGACTCCATGCCCGCTGTCCGTTCATCTTTACCAAGTTCGGCACACCGCACTTGACCCGACGCGGATTTCCTGATGAGTTAGGCGGACGCGGGCGCGTAGCTCAGTTGGTCAGAGCGCCGTCTTCACATGGCGGAAGTCGCTGGTTCGAATCCAGCCGCGCCCACCATCCGGCGATGGGTGCCGCCCGGCGGAAAGGGCGTTACCCGCGCGCCTGACGAGCGAGAGACGCGACCACCGGCGGGGCGCGCCGAACGCGATAACTGTCGCTGCAACATAAGACAGGTATACGAAATCCGAGCGTGGAAATCGGCCAGAACCGCACCACATGACACAAACACCGGACCTGACGCGCCGGCTTGCGGCGGAGTTCGTCGGCACGGCGCTGCTGCTGGCCGTGGTCGTGGGGTCGGGCATCATGGGCGAGCGCCTCGCGGACGGCAACGACGCCATCGCCCTGCTCGGCAATACGATCGCGACCGGCGCGATTCTCGTGGTCCTGATCCTCGTTTTCGGACCGGTTTCGGGTGCACACTTCAACCCCGCCGTGACGCTGAGTTTCGCGCTGCAGCGGGCGATCTCGCGGCTGGACGCCCTGGCTTTCGTCGCCGTCCAGGTGGCGGGCGCCATGGCCGGCGTGTGGCTCGCGCACCTCATGTTCAGCGAACCGATCATCATGGTCGGCACCAGTGCCCGCACCGGTCTCGGCCAATGGGTAGCGGAGGCGGTGGCGACGTTCGGCCTGGTGGCGACCATCATGGCCTGTGTGCGGACCCGGCCGCAGGTGGTCCCCTACGCGGTCGGACTCTTCATTACGGCCGGCTACTGGTTCACTTCATCCACGAGCTTTGCCAATCCCGCCGTGACTTTCGGGCGGAGTTTCACGGACACGTTCTCCGGCATCCAACCGATCGACATGCCCGCCTTCATCGCCGCCCAGGTCGCAGGCGCGATCATCGCAACGGCGTTCTGCGTCTGGCTGTTCGGACGCCTGGAATCGAACAGGGACAAGTAGCGACATTCCGGCGCCGCGCTGCACCGGCCCGACAGCCATTGCGCAAGCGGTCTGCGGCTCTCGGATGGGCGCTCGCATTCGTGCCCCTGGAACTGTCAGCGGACGATGCGCTGGTTGCGGCAGCCGCGAACTTCGCCGAGCCGCTCACCAGGCTCGAACGCGCTTTCGAAGCATCGCACCCGCATCGACTGCGGGTCGCCGCGGGTTCCACTGGCAAGCTCTATGCCCAGGTTCTGCACGGGGCTCCGTTCGACATACTGCTGGCCGCCGACCAGGAGCGGCCAACGCTGCTCGAGCGCGCCGGACTCGCCGTGCCAGGTTCGCGGCGCACCTACGCCGTGGGACGCCTGACGCTGTGGAGTGCCGATCCCGAGAGGATCCAGGGCGATGTCGCGGCATTGCTCGAAGCCGGCAATTTCAGACGGCTGGCCATGGCGAATCCCGCGTTGGCGCCCTATGGCGCCGCCGCGCGGGAAGTGCTACAGGGGTTCGGGCTATACGCGACATTGCGGGACAGGATCGTGACCGCCGAGAACATCGGGCAAACCCACGCCATGGTAGCCACCGGTAACGCGGAGATCGGTTTCGTTGCCGCATCGGGCATAAGGGAAAGCGACGAGGGCAGCCGGTGGGAGGTCCCCGCCGATCTGCATGCCCCAATACGGCAGGATGCCGTACTGCTCGCGCACGGGGCCGACAACCCCGCCGCGCAGCAATTCCTCCAGTTCCTTCACGGCGAACGGGCGCGCACGATCATCTCGGACTCTGGTTACGGAGTGGACCCGTAGTGGATCTCGGCCCGATCTGGCTGACGGCAAAACTGGCCGCTGTCACGACCCTGGTGCTGCTCGCGCTGGGAACGCCGCTCGCCTGGTGGCTGGCCCACACGCAGACCAGGGTCAAGCCCGCAATCGAAGCGCTGACCGCCCTGCCCCTCGTGCTCCCGCCCACCGTGCTCGGCTTCTACCTGCTGATCCTGTTGCACCCCGGGTCCGCCATCGGATCGCTCTGGGTCCAGGCGACCGGCGATTCTCTGACGTTCTCGTTCTCGGGCCTGGTCATCGCGTCGGTGGTGTATTCGCTGCCGTTCATGGTGCAGCCGCTGCAGACCGCCTTCGCCGGCGTCGGCCGCGCGCCGCTCGAAGCGGCGGCGAGCCTGCGCGCCAGTCCTCTCGGCGCGTTCGTGAGCGTGGCCGTCCCGCTGTCGGCAAGGGGATTCCTGACCGCCTCGGTCCTCACCTTCGCCCACACGGTCGGGGAGTTCGGCGTCGTGCTCATGGTCGGCGGCAACATCCCCGACGAGACCCGGGTGGTCTCCATCGCCATATACGAGCATGTCGAAACGCTGCGATATGCCGACGCCCATGTGCTGTCGGCCGGACTGCTGGCGTTCTCCTTCGTCGTCCTCCTCGTCGTGTACAGCATCAATCGCCGGTTTCCCGTCCATGCCATCTGAATCCCTTGAACTGGACGTCACGGCGAAACTCGGCGCATTCGACCTCGAGGCGGCTCTCGCCCTGCCCCTGGACGGTATTACGGCCGTATTCGGCCCAAGCGGCGGCGGCAAGACCACGCTGCTCAGAACGATTGCCGGATTCGAGAGGGCGCGCGGCCGAATCGCCTTGGGAGGAGAGCGGTGGCTCGACAGTTCACGCCGCATTCACATGGCACCTCACCGGCGCCCTGTCGGGTGCGTGTTCCAGGACGCCCGCCTGTTCGGCCATCTCGACGTTCGCGGAAACCTTCTTTTCGCCGCCCGACGCGCGCGCAACGGCGGCGCGACCGTCGACGATGTCGTCGCCGCGCTCGATCTCGGATCCCTGCTCCACCGGCCCGTCGCCGACCTGTCCGGCGGCGAGCGGCAACGGGTGGCGCTCGCGCGTACGCTGCTGACGGACGCGAAGCTCCTGCTACTGGACGAACCGCTGTCCGCACTCGATACCGAGCGCAAGGCAGACATCCTGTCCTACCTCGAGAACCTGTCCGTGCCGATGCTGTACGTCAGCCACGCCGTCGACGAAGTCGCCCTGCTGGCGGAACGCACCCTGGTGCTGGCCGACGGCCGCGTGCGCGCCTTTGGCGCGACCCGGGAAATCCTCGAACGCCTCGACATCCAGTCCATCACCGGCCGTTTCGAAGCCGGCACGCTGGTGCGCGCACGCGTGGTGGAACACGACCCGCAGTATCACCTCACGACGCTGGATGTCGGGGGGCAGCACATCGTCATGCCCATGTCGACGCGGCTGGCCGCGGGCGACTTCGCCCGGGTGCGGGTGCGGGCCCGGGACGTCGCGCTGGCAACGGCCCGGCCACGGGCGTTGAGCATTCGCAACGTGCTGTCCGGAACCCTGATCGACCTCGTCAGGGAAGAAGACTCACCGTTTGCCGAAGCCCTCGTCGAAGTTGGCGATCAGCATCTGCAGGCACGCATCACCCGCGCCTCGGCCGACGAACTGGGATTGAGTGTCGGCCAAAGCGTCTACGCCCTGGTCAAGAGCGCCACGTTCGATCATTAGGCTCCCGCCGACGCTTCCTTACGCGTCACTAGTCGGGGAAGCTTCCCCGGTTGAAGGCCCCCGTCGCGGCGCATCCTCGTTCCCTGCGGCGGCGGTCGCCGACGGCTTGCCGTTTACCCCAAGCAAATCCTTCGCCACCTCGCGGGCCTCGTCGAGCGTCTGGACAGTGCGCCCTTCCGGCACGTGCCTCAGGACGCTGAGTGCATTCAACGTGTCCCGCACCGGTCCCGAAAGGCCCACGATGATCAACTCGGTCCCCGCACTCTTTGCGACTTCCATGAGTTGGTCGATCACCATGGCGGCGCTTTCGTCGACGTGGACCGTGTCGGAAAAGTCGAAGATGACCACCTCGTGACTCCTGATGTCGACACCGTAAGCCCCGACCAGGCGATGCGAAGACGCCACAGTGAAGACGCCCTTCAGCGCGACCAGGCCAGTACGCGCGGCGTAGGGATCGCCAGCTTCCTCGCCAAGGCCGAAGAACGTGCTGTCCAGCAGCGGAGTGGAAACAACGTTGTCGAGTTCCAGCCGTTCCAACTGTCGGGCATGGGCCATCCCCGCAGCGATGAGACCGAATGTCACCGCCGTCACGAGGTCGATGAACACGGTGATTACCAATGTCGTCAACATGACGACGAGGTGCGCCGGGCTGATCCTGTGAATGCACGCCAGGATACGCCAGTCAATAATGTCCACGGCGATCTTGATCAGCACGCCGGCGAGGACGGCGTGCGGGATCGGCTCCACGAAACGGCCGAGACCGAGAACCAGGACCAGCATCACAACCGCATAGATTGCGCCGGACGCCCGGGTCGTTCCGCCGGCGCGAATATTGGTCAGGGTCCCCAAGGTGTTGCCCGCGCCCGCCAATCCGCCGAACATGCCAGCGACCATGTTGCCGACGCCCTGACCCACCAGTTCCCGGTTCGGATCGTGTTTGGTGCCCGTGACCGAGTCGGCGATGAGTGAGGTCAGCAGGCTGTCCACCGAGCCGAGCAAGGCGAGAATCAGGGCGGGTTCCAGTGCGTGCAGCAGGAAGGAAGGCTGCGGCATCTCCAGGGCAAATGTGGGTACGCCAATGGGCACGTGTCCGATGACTGGGGCGTCGTGAAGCCAGAACACACCAAGCAGCGTTCCCACCAGCAGCGCAGCGACCGGCCCGGGCACCCAGGCGGCGAGCCGGAGGGGCCAAAGCGTGGCGATGGCCAGGGACAGCGCCGCGATGGCAAGAGCGCTGAGATTGACATTCGCGATCGCGGCGGGCAGCGCCTTCACCGAATCCAGCGGGCCGCCGAGCGCCGAGCCTCCCAAAACCGGCAGCAGTTGGATCAGGATGATGATGATGCCGATTCCCGACATGAACCCGGAGATGACCGCTTGAGGCGTATACGCCACGTAGCGGCCGATCCTCGTCAGCCCCAACAGCACCTGAAGCAACCCGCCCAGCACAACGATCATCAGCGCCTCGGCGATGGTGGAGGCATGGCTGGCAACAATCACGGCCATGGCGACCGCCATCGGACCCGTCGGTCCGGATATCTGGCATCGCGTGCCGCCAAACACCGCCGCAAAGAACCCAACTGCGATCGACCCGTAGATTCCCGCTGCGGCGCCGAGGCCCGACGCCATACCGAATGCGAGCGCGGCGGGAAAAACCACCACGGTGGCGGTGATGCCACCGAACAGGTCGCCGCGCAGGGTCTTCAGGTCGTAGGTCAAGGGGTCCAGCCATTCATGGCAACGGACACTTGACGGAAACGCGCGTCGTGTCTACGCCTGTTCACGTCAGGGCGATACCCGCTCAACCCGTGTCCCGAATCACGTCGACCTGGTCATTCGGAACATAGAAATACGATCCGGGCCGGAAATCGTACCCCAGATCACCCAGCAGCCGCCGCTGGCGCGGCGTGCAGCGTTCGAGGACGCCAGGGATGGCGTCAAAGTCGTAGCACCGGACCCAGAGCTGGCAGTAGTTGTAAAGCAGGCACTTGCGCGCGCGGCTCGATTCGTTGCGCGCGGGGCCGTGCCACAACGCGTGCGGGAACAGGTACACGTCCCCCGCCCTGCCGGTGAGTTGGGCGGCGCCGGGCGAATAGGGCGTCACCTGGCGCTCGCCTTGGTAGGGAATCTGGCGCAGGTGACTGCCCGGGAAGACGGTCAGGTTGCCGCAGTTCTCTCCGGCCACATCGGTCAGGAGGTACATCGCCTTCATGGCGATCGGCGGACTTGACTCGCCCACGCGTATCCTTCGCAGGGACTCGCCGCCGTCGGTGTGCGTATATCCCTGGAAATCGCTCGCCGCCGCCCGGACCACCGCCTGCGTCATGCTGAGCAGGATGTATGGACCCATGATGTCGAGGATGTAGTCGAACACCGGCGAGCGATCCATCAGGTCGATGAACGCCTGGTCGTAAGTCAGCAGGTCGCGCCGGTCCATGAAACCGGACGGGTCGAGGTCCTCGGCGTGGCCGAGCCAGCCATAGTGCCCCCTGGGCAACTCCGGTCTGCGGTCCGGTTCCCATCCCGGCACCGTGCGGATCCGGTCTATTTCGCGCGAAAAGAACTCGACCTGCTCGGCGTCAAGCACCCCTTCCAGGTGAAGGTAACCGTCCGTTGCCCATTGTCGGTGTTGTTCGGCAGTCAGTGTGCGCATGGCTTCAGTGTCGTATTCCGCCAGCCAGGGTGCAACTTTCGCGCTTTATGCAGAGCCAGTCCAGCCCCGCCCGGAAGGGTTCGGGCTGGTTTTCGTGCTACGCGAATCAGAGGGTGGGTTGGGCGAATCACAGATTTTGCGCCGGGGTGTGCCGGGGTGTAAAGACAGCACGCGCCTTCGGCTCTGACGGATTTCAAGTCTTCTACCACCTCTCCGGCAAACGACGCGATGCGTGGAACACTCGCAGCACCTCGACCCGATTCAGGCGAGGTCTGACACGGTAGGGAACGATGTAAGGCGTGCCAGGCACCACGAGTTCCCGCGTCCCCTGAATGCGCCCGGGGTGGCCCAAAGCGGGATTGGCCTTCAGGTTGTCGACAGCATCGTGGATGCGAAGGACGATCGCTCGCGCAGCGGCAGCATCATCGCGGGAGATGAATTCCGCTTCGCCGTCCGTAGATTTGGGTTTGACGGAACACTAGTGTACAGTCGCATAAATACCTAGTCATTATTTTGGCATGCCTCCAGCGCCT
>JAPOYI010000090.1 GCA_026706665.1 Gammaproteobacteria bacterium
TGGCCAGGTAGTTTGCCGGAATGCCCATCACGCCGTAGAGCTTCGCCGACTCGCTCTCGAAGCCCTGCTGATCGCCCACGTCGATCCACGGGATCTGCTCTTCGATCGAAGCCTCCTGCCAATCCTCGTGTTCCTCGTCGAGCGACACGGAAACGATCTCGAAGCCCTGGCCACGGTACTTCTCGTAGGCCTCCTTCATGTGCGGAATCTCGGCCCTGCAGGGTCCGCACCAGGACGCCCAGAACTCGACCAGCACGTATTCGTTGTCATTCAGGACTTCGGTCAGGCGGAAGGGCTCTCCATCCAGCGAAACGGCCCCGAAGTCCCTGATCGCGGTGCCTATGGCGATGGAGCTGGCGGTCAGGTACCGCTCGTAACTGTCCCTGATCCGGTCCGCCGCAAACGCCACGACCGGATTCCCGGGAAGTTCCTGCTGCAGCGACTCGTAGAAGGCAATCTGCTCCAGGAATCCCTTCGACCGGCCCGCTTTCGAGTCCTCCTCCAGGTCCCATTTGGCGATCCAGCCCCGGTCGGCGGACAGGGCCACGAAACGCGTGACCGGATCCTCATGCGTCGTATAGATTTTCCGCAGTATGCGCGACTGGATCAGACTGTGCTTGAGCGTCTCGCGTTTCGACTCGATCGTCCGTTCACTCCATTCAACGCGGCGGGCCTCACGCTCTTCTCGCTCTTCCTCCGACATCGCCGCCATGGCGTCGAACCTGGCGCGGTTCTCTTCGTCGGCGGCGCGGTATTCGGGGTCGCCGCGCCAGGAATCGAAGGCGAGCCGCGTGTACTTGCCGCCCTCGACTTCATTGGAGTCCGCAAGGAAGCGCACCGTGATCAGGCCCGGCTCAAGCACGAACTCCGCCCGCCCCAGCGGATAAATGGAATCGGCCGGAAGCACGTCGACCTGAACGATGCGGACATAATCCACGACCCCGCTCAAGGTCGCCTGCCCGTTTCGCAGTTCCACGGACCCCAGCTCGCCGTGATCATCCTCGCCCGGAATGTAGCCATAAGCGACCGCCGTGGATGCCTAGTCCTCAAGCGCCGAGGCGTCGATGCGGATCTCGTATTCGTTGTCGGGCGCGCAGGCGCAGACGACAAGCAGTATTGCTGCGAGAGAACTTACCGTGCGGATCATCTTCAGCTCTCAAACCCGAGCCGGCCGCCCCTCCCTGAGCGGCCGGCACCGAGGGGACTACAGTCCGAAATCCTTGTGGAGGTTCAGATACAGGACACGGCCGGACGCGAACACGCGATTGGCCGCGAAGCCGCTGAAGTTGTCGACGAACGGCGGGTCGGGCTCGAACACGTTCTGTGCGCCGACAACCACCCGCAGGCCTTGACGCCAGCCGGAGTTGGCCGATGCCGTCCAGCCGACCTGCACGTCCGTGCGCATGTAAGAAGCGGCATGGGTCTGCGGGTTCTGGTTGATCGGCAGACCGTCATACCTGCGAAAACGCTCGCCCGGCAGGACAACCGACGCGCTGGCAGGATCCAGCAACCTGGTCGAGCTGGTGTAGTACGTTTCCGTCGTTACGTTCCAGGCGCCGTAGTCCCAGTTCACCCGGAGGCTGGATGCCCAGCGGCTGGGACCGCGCTCGGTGTCGGAAATATCGACCTCGGGGATGAACGGCACCAGTTGCCGCGCGGTCTCCAGCGTGTGCACCGCGTTCAGGTGGATGCCCCAGTCGCCGTAGCCCGTGGAGAAGCGGTAGTCCACGCGGAAATCGATGGTCTTCGAGACGTTGCTCGACAGGTTCAGCTCGCGGCTATCGTAGATGATCGTGTTGCTGTCGCCGAGAACAAAGATCTCGGGCAGGCGCTCGTAGTTTGCCACGAGGTCTTCTTCCGGGATCGCGCGCGGCGTGGAAATGAAGTTGTCGTAAGCGAGATCCGACCAGGTGACCGCGACATCCAGCCCCTCCATCCATGCGGGCGAGTGCTCAAGCGTCACGGTCGTGGTGGACGCCGTCTGCGGCTGGAGTGATGGGTTCGAGCCCCACAGGGCAATGAACCTGCTGTACGGCGGCACGGGTGTGAGGAAGAACGGGTTGGAAAACGGATTGAAGGTAACATCGAGTATCGTAACGGTGCCGTACAACTGCGAACTCAGTGGCGTCAGGAACGACTCGCCGTTGGTGGCCTTGAGCGCAAGATCGTCCGCCAACCGCCAGATCAGGCCGAACGAGGGCGAGGTGTTGTCGAAGGTGACGCTCTGCTCCACGTCGCTGATAAAGCCTTGCGCGTCGGCTGCGGCTGCCCCGACCAGGTCCGCCAGGTCGACGCCGTCGATCGAACTGATGGCGCTAAAGTTCGAGGCGTTGATAAATCCGGAGCGTTCGTAGTCCTCGATACGGGCCGCAGCGGTGAGCGTCAGCTCGCGAAACCACGGGCGACCTTCAAGCAGCGGGACCGCGATTTCCGCGAACGCCGCCTCCACCGATTCCTTGTTGGGCCCGATCGTGAACGGCTCGCGAGGCTCGCCGAAGAAGTCCAGAACCGGGCTACCGTCGAAATTGGTCGATACGTACACGCTCTCGGCCGCGCTCTCGCGAACCTCCACGCCCACGGCAAGTTGCACGTCGCCGGCCGGCAGGCTGAAGACCGGACCCGAGGCAAACGCCGTGTACTGGTAAGTCTCGTTGACGGCATCGCTGTCACTGATGTCCAGCGGCAAGGTCAAAAGCCTGGCGTTGTTCGCTACCGCCGCCGCATCGCCCGAGAACGGATCGAACTGCTCCGCGATCGCGTTTACCGAAGCGTTGTCGCCAAATTCGCCCTGATAGTTGCGGGAAACAGTCTCCTCGCGGCTCAGGCTGCCGCTCACGTCGTAGGTCCAGCCGTCGAACGGCAGATCACCGGACAACCCCAGGTCGACGAACGTGTTGTCGAGTTCGCTGGCGATCGGCAGCGCCTGGGCCGCGATCAACGCCGTCTCGGCCAGCATGTCGTAACCCACCAGCACCTCCTGGCCGTACGGGTTGCTCGGATTGGTGGCCGTCAGGAACAGGTAATTGGGCGCACCGTTGAGCCGTTGCGAGCCGCCGCCGGCCCGTGGAACCAGCAGGCTGCCCTGCCAGGAGGCCGGGTTGGTGCCGTTGAAGCTCACGGTATTGAATCCGATGTGGTTGTCGTCCTTCTGATTGTCGTAGCCGAACTCGAAGCTCAGCGTTTGCGACGCGCCGAAGCGCTGCTCACCGTTGAATCGGTACGAGTAGCGCTGCACTGCCGGGCCAAGGTCCTCCTCGTTGTAAACCGACGGCACGCCCGCGTCCCTAGGCCCGAGGATGTCGCCCGTTGCGGGATCGCGCGGCAGGAACGGGTCCGGACCGTCGAGCACCGCGCCCGCATACCGGGTCACGCGGCCCCAACGTACTATCGAGTCCACCGCCAGCACGGATCCCTGGCCTGCCGGACCGATGCCGTAAACACGCCGGTTGAGACCGCCGACATCCGTGAAATCGCCCACGCCGTCCGGGCCCACGCGGATCAGCTTGTTCGGATTGGTCGGCTCGGTCTGCTCGAGGTTGACCGAGGTCGTAAAGTAACCGCTGTCCCAACTGAAGGTATGGCCCAGGTCAATCCGGTCACGGCTGGAATCGTTGCTCGCGGCCTCGGTGCGCACACCCAGGCTAAGGCCGTCGTAATCGTCACGCAGAATGATGTTCAGCACACCTGCCACGGCATCGGCGCCGTAGATCGCCGAGGCGCCATCGGTGATGATCTCGATGCGCTCGATCTGCGCCAGCGGGATCGACGAGGTGTCCGTCAGCAGGTCCTGAACGTCGAGCGACGAGCGCGCCTTGCGGCGGCCGTTGATCAGCACCAGCGACGATCGGGTGCCCAGGCCGCGAAGGTTGATGCCGCTGGCGCCCAGCGTCGCGCCAAACGGCACGCGGCTGCTGCCGTACTCGCCCTGGAAGAGCTGGGTCGCTGCGGCGTTCGCCGATCCCAGGTTCTGCGGCAGGTTGCGCAACACGTCTTCAATGCTCGCATAGCCGCCGCGTTCGATCTGCTCGCGATCAATCGTGATACGCGGCGACGCCACATCGACGCCCTTCAGGCGTGTGCCGGTGACGATGATCTCTTCCGGGATCCTGTCGTCCTCCTCCGACCCGGGGTTGTCCGCCCCGGCGGCAGTGCCGGCTGCCCCGCCGCCATCGTTCCCGCTGCCTTCCGCAGCCTTTGCGATGCCGACGGTCACCGAGTCGCCGGGACCGAAACGGTAGACGAGCCCAGACCCCTCGAGCATCACGTCGAGCGCATCCGTCACGGTGTAGCGACCCTTGACGGGACCGAGCTCAATCTCGCGTGACACGTCACTCTGCACGGCCACCTGGATTCCCGCGCTCTCGCCGAGCTCGACCAGCGCCGCTCCGGCGCCCTGGCGTTCGATCGCGAGATCCACCTCGCGCTCATTGGCCTCATTGGCCATTGCCGCCGTCGCCGTCAACGCCATCGATACGGCGATCAGCCGCCTGACGAAAAGACTGTTGCTTGTCACGTTATTTCTCCCTGAGGCATTACTTCTCCAGTTCAGTCAAGAGGCGGCGCTCATGGTCCCTGCAATGAGGACTCTTCGCGCGCCGCCATGATCACGATCTCCGACACTTTCGGAACCACGCGTATCGGCAGGGCATTCTCGAGCGTCGCCAATGCCCCGTCGATGGAATCGAGCTGCAACGTGGCGAACACGCGGGTGTCGCCGATGTGCGCATCGTGGATGCGAATGGGCTTCTCGGAATAGCGGCTCAGCTCCGCGATGACGGCTGACATCGGCTGGTCCCTGAAGCTCAGTCGTCCCTGCCGCCAATGTTGCCGTTGTCCCAGACCGGGTTCGTGGCGCGCCCTCATGGTCTGGGTGCGCGCATTGAAACGAACCACTGTGCCGGCGCGCAGCCCGAGGCCTTCGCCAACCGTCTGCTCGGCGCCGCCTGGATCTCCTTTCGCGTCCAGCCAGGGCGGATCGAGGGGCGGTTCGCCGCCTTGACGATGCAGCGCGAGGCGACCGTCCATCAGCGCGAGGGTGAATCCGTCGCCAAGCCGGCGCAGGTTGAACGCCGTGCCGTAGGCGGTCATGGCCTGCCCGCCCACTTCCACCGTGAACGGCCGCAGCGGGTCCGGAGCGACCTCGAAGTAGGCCTCACCGCGGTCCATCACGATCCTCCTCGCGGCGGACGTCATTTCGACCAGCACCTGGGAGTCCGTATTGAGCGTTATACTCGATCCGTCTTCGAGGGTGACCAGGCGCTGTTCGCCCACCACCGTGGTGTAGCGGGGGACCTCACTGTCTGGCTCCGTGAAGAGCCGTGAGGATGTCGTCAACAGGATGGCGGTCACCACCAGCACGCCGGCCGCGATACCGGATGCAGCGATGCTTCGAGCGCGGCGTCCACGGGCGCGTGGCCGGCCCGAGATCGACCGGTACGCCGAGTCTTCGCGCAGTTCGTCCCGCCAGCCGTCCAGTGCGCCGAGCAGTTGGTGTGCTTCCACGAACCGCGCCTTGAACACAGGGTCCTCTTCGCAGCGCGCCGCGATGGCCAGGCGTTCGGACTCCTTGAGGTCTTCGCTGTATATGCGGACCGCAGCAGCCGTGGCTTGCCTTGTGATCCTTCGCGACGCGCGACGATTCATGGTGACCTCGTTTTCGACCTCAGCCGCGGAGCAACGCAGCACGCAGGTGCAGCAAGGCCTTGCTGATGTATTTCTCGACGGTCTTCGTCGAGACGTTCATGGTCCTGGCCACATCCCTGTAACTCAACTGGCGGAACCGGTTGAGCACGAAGGCACGGCGCCATTGGGGCTTCATGTCATCGATCGCTGCGGCCACCGCATCCAGGTCGTCGCGCGCCAGGACGATGCTCTCGGGCGAAGGCGCACCGTCCCGGTCCTGGAGCAGTTGCAGCCGCTCCAGGTGCTGTCGCCGAACGCCCCGATGCCGCTCGCGGTCGATTACCAGGCGGTTGGCCATGGTCAGGAGGAAGGCGCGGGTGCTCCGGTTGCCCGGCGGCAGCTTCTCGGGCAGTTTGTCCATACCCGCCAATCGCGTGTATACGTCCTGCACGATGTCATCGACATCCAGGTTTCCAACGACACGCGCGACGATGAATCTTCGCAGTGCGGCGGCGTGTTCGTCGTAGAGCCGGTCCAGGGCCTGTTCGCGCGTCTCGCGACTGACCTCTGTCAGCGAAACGAGCTTGGGCCCTTCTGGTTCCGACACGTTTGCGATCCTCCGTTGCCCGGGCGCTCCGGCAGGCGCTGGCACCGCCGTCAAGGCATGCTAATCAAAGAAAAAACGGATGAGTCGGCCGATACCCTACGGGTGGGCGGCGGTACGCTGCGGGGCGACAGACGTATCGGAGTGATTCCAGCCGAGGCGTTCAGCGAAGATTGGCGTCCCCTAGGAATCCCGAGGGGGAGTCGAACTCGGGCTCATAGTGTTGCGCCAGAATATTCCTTAACAGATTGATAAACTTACGCCTGTCGTTGTTTGACGTTGAAGGGCGTTTCTCGTAGCATCTCTTTTCGTAGTGGGAATTTTAGGGGGAACTAGACTGATCGTTCCCACACTTTCCGGGATCGTTCCCACTACGTCTTCAGAGGGATAGGACGGACTATGCCGAGACAGGCGACGAGACTGAACATGCACTTTGTCCGAAAGGTGACTCTTCCGGGCAAATACTACGACGAAAACGGCCTGATCCTGCTCGTGAGGGGAACCGGGGCGAAATCCTGGGTGCAGCGCCTGACGATCCGCGGTCGCCGCCGCGACCTGGGGCTCGGTCCCTACCCCTTGGTCACGCTTGGCGAGGCGCGCCAGACGGCCTACGACAACCGGAAGCTGGCGTTTGTGGGCGGCGATCCGCGTGAGATGCGAGCCAAGCGGCTCATCCCGACGTTCCAGGAAGCGGCGGCCGCCGTGATCGACATGCACAGCCCAAATTGGCGGAACGCGAAGTCGGTGACGTCCTGGGAGTCGACGCTCAAGTCCTACGCCTATCCAAAGATCGGTAGCATGCCGGTGGATGCCATCGAGCCCGCCGACGTCATGCGTTGCTTGCTGCCGATCTGGAACACAAAGCGAGAGACGGCACGCAAGGTCCGGCAGCGCGTCGGAACCGTCATGAAATGGGCGATCGCGGAAGGCCACCGGAAGGACAACCCGGCGGGCGACGCCATCGGTGCTGCGTTGCCCAAGGTCGGGCACAAGACGACCCACCAGCGCGCGATGGTGCACGGAGAGGTCGCTGCGGCCCTGCGGAAGGTGCGCAGTTGCAACGCGCTTAGTTCGACGAAGCTTGCTTTCGAGTTCCTCGTGCTAACCGCCTGCCGGTCCCGAGAGGTCCGGGAGGCGACCTGGGACGAGGTCGACGTGGATGCGGCCGTTTGGACCGTCCCCGGCGATCGCACGAAGACCGGGACCGAGCACCGCGTACCGCTTTCCGATCGTGCGATGGCGGTGGTTGGCGAAGCCCGCGCGTTCAGGGAGAACGACCTACTGTTCCCGACCGCCACGGGCCGGACAATGAGCGACAGCACATTGTCGAAGCTGCTTCGCGAGCTCGGGATCGGCGCGGTGCCGCATGGGTTCCGGTCGACGTTCCGCGATTGGTGCGGCGAGATGACCAACGCGCCACGCGAGGTAGCGGAGGCAGCCCTCGGCCACAAGGTGGGCAACGTGGTGGAGCAAGCCTATGCGCGTTCTGACCTTTTCGAAAAGCGCCGAGCGCTGATGGAATCCTGGGCGCGGTACCTCGTTCGCGAGGCCGGAGACGTGATCCAGCTGCCCCGTATGGCATGATGGGCGGTCAGGGTTGGGCCACGAGGCGGCGACGGAGAATACGGGCGTGACGCAAACCTCGCATCGAAACCAAGGCAGAAAGGATCGGCGCGCTCGGGAATGCTGTCGAGGTGAGTATGACTTCTCTCGCGGGGAGAGAGGCAGGCATCACGAAGCGTATCAGCGGGGCGCGAGAGTGATGGTGGTGAGCCACGAAGCGCCCGAGACGCGATTATCAAAGGAAATGATTGCGAAGGACCGCAGGAGCCGCTCAGGCGAAGGTGTGCGGGCGGTTCCTCGTTGTGATGACCATACGGATCGGGCTAGCGGGCGCCAGCTGCCAACAACGAACAACGATTCAAGATGACTGCCTCCGATGGACCGGCATGAACGGGTGTTGCAGACTATTCTCGGCGGCAGATCGGATGCCAACATTCGCTTTGCCGACCTGCGGGCGCTGCTCTTTCACCTCGGATTCGACGAGCGTGTCCGTGGCGGCCACCATCTGTTCTACAAGCAGGGCGTCGTGGAACTCATCAACATTCAGAGCCGCGGCGGCCAAGCTAAACCGTATCAGGTGAGGCAGATACGGAACATCATCTTGAAGTACAAGCTAGGAGGAGACGACTGATGCACCGTTACGAGATCATCCTCTATTGGAGCAACGAGGACCAGGCGTTCATCGCGGAAGCGCCGGAACTGCCAGGCTGCATGGCGCACGGGGACGATCAGGAAGAGGCGTTGAAGAACATCAAGGACGCCATGCAATTCTGGATCGACACAGCCGGCGAACTGGGACGACCGGTCCCGGAACCCAAGGGCGAGCGCCTGATGTATGCCTGACAAAGATCGACTGCCTGTCCCAGCGATCACTGTCGAAGTGACGCTATTGACCCACGCGGGATCCAACGCGTGGTGAGCAACCGACCAACACCAATTGAAGTCCGTGAAACCTTCGGACGTGTGCACCAGGACGCCACGCACGCACACGTTTACTTCCACACTTGGTGGGCACTGTTCGGGGTCGCGATGCCCGAGCACCGCGCAACCATGGGCAACGTCGCGTACGTCGACTTCTTTCAGGCGTGTAAGGCGGGCTTCCTCACGCTTGTATTCGTGTCACTAGGCAGGCTGTTGGATCATGACCAAAGGTCCCTTGGCCTCAAGCGGCTGCACGAAGTCCTCGTAGAGCACGGGTACGGGAAGGAGGGAGGCCAGGTCGACAGCCTGCTCTCGTCCAATGGCGATTTGATCGAACGAATACGAGGGATCAGGAATAAGTCGGCGGCGCACACGGATCGTGAAATGACGCGCGAGGATGTCTATGAGAAGTATGGCGTCACGCCAAACGAGATTCGAGATCTCGTCGGCGCCGTGGTAGATGTCGTCAACGACGTTGAGCAGTCTTTGTACTCGTCGGGGTTGCTCATCTCATCGGGAGAAAGGCAAGAACGGGCGACGATGTCCCTGCTCCGCTGCTTGAAGGACGCCGCATGGGACGACGGCGTTTGACAATATGCCCTGGTGATCGATGAACGCCGTTGAAATCGAGGAGGCGGTATCTGCCCTTGCCGGACGACCTTTCGAGGGTGAGGAGTTCCCGTTCGCGTTCCTGCAAGCCTTCGGAAACAAACGCACCACGATCAAGCGCCTTCGGTCCGGCGCGTCGAACGGCTCCGACATAGGCGGCGTACTCCAGCGCAACAATATCCATATCAAAGTCTGTCCACCGGGCGAAGTGACCGCAACCCTCGCCGCTATTGGGACAAGTGCCGCAACGGTCCGGGCGAAAGCGAAGTTCACTCTCGCGACAGACGGCCTGGAGTTTCAGGCCGAGGATCTGACCAGCGGCGAAGTCGTAGCCTGTCACTACCCCGACCTTGCGGAGCACTTCGGCTTCTTTCTGCCGCTCGCAGGCATCACGACCGTCAAGCAAATCCGCGAGAGCGCCTTCGACATCAAGGCCACTGGACGCCTCAATCGGCTCTACATCGAGTTGCTGAAGGACAACTCCGACTGGGGGACCGCCGGACGTCGCCACGAAATGAACCACTTCATGGCCCGGATCATCTTCTGCTTCTTCGCCGAAGACACTGACATCTTCAATGGGCAGGGGCTCTTCACGGACACGGTGGAACGGATGAGCTCCCGTGACAGCTCGAACACGGCTCAGGTCATCGCCGAAGTCTTCCGCGCAATGAACACCGAAAACCACGCCCGTAAGGCTGTGGACGTTCCGCGTTGGGCTGACGCGTTCCCTTACGTGAACGGCGGGCTGTTCTCGGACTCGACAGATGTTCCTCGATTCAGCAGGATTGCCCGGTCCTACCTCATTCACATCGGCAATCTGGACTGGCAGAGGATCAATCCCGACATCTTCGGTTCGATGATTCAGGCCGTTGCCGAGGACGAGGAACGCGGTGCGCTCGGGATGCACTACACCAGCGTGCCGAACATCCTGAGAGTGCTGAATCCGCTGTTCCTCGACGATCTACGAGCGAAGCTGGAGGAAGCTGGCACCAACTCTCGAAAGCTGCTTAACCTGCGCAACCGCATGGCGCGGGTCCGGGTTTTCGATCCCGCATGTGGCTCCGGCAACTTCCTCGTCATTGCCTACAAGGAAATGCGCCAGATCGAATCCGAGATCAACAGCCGCAGGAACGAGAGCGGCCGGCGGTCGGACATTCCATTGACGAACTTCCGAGGCATAGAGGTCCGGAACTTCCCCTCCGAGATCGCCCGCCTCGCCCTCATCATCGCGGAATACCAGTGCGACGTACTCTATCGGGGCCAGAGGGAAGCGCTGAAGGACTTCCTGCCGCTCGACGCCATGAACTGGATCACTTGTGGCAATGCGCTGAGGCTCGACTGGCTGAAGCTCTGCCCGCCCACCGGTACTGGCGTGAGATACGCGACCGACGATCTGCTCCAAACGCCGCTCGATCAGCCGGAGATCGACTTCGACAACGAAGGTGGCGAGACGTACATATGCAGCAACCCGCCATATCGCGGCAGCCAATGGCAGACGGATGAACAGAAGGCGGATCTAGCGGCGATTTTCGAAGGGCGAACAAAACGCTGGAGGTCGCTGGACTACGTGTCCGGCTGGTTCATGAAGGCAGCCGACTACGGAACGGCGACCGAGGCCGTGACGGCGCTAGTGTCGACGAACTCAATCTGCCAGGGCCGCCAGGTGGGCACGCTTTGGCCGTTGATCTTCGAGACGGGCCACGAAATCGACTTCGCGCACACATCGTTCAAGTGGGCCAACCTGGCCGCACACAACGCGGGTGTCACGGTGGCCATCGTCGGGTTGTCCAACCGCGGCGGGCGCCAGCGGCATTTGTATGCTCAGAGAGACGACGGGAAGGTGGTGGTCAGGGAGGCGACCAATATCAACCCCTACCTCGTACCGGCAGAGAATTTGTTCGTGCGACCGGAGGCCGAGCCGCTGAGCGCTGTCGCGGAGATGAGCTTCGGGAGCATGCCCAACGATAGTGGTCATCTCCTGTTCAATACGGCCGACGCGGCGGATGCCGCGGAAGTTCACGGGGTCGACCGTTCGTTCATCCGGCCGTTCGTTGGTTCGCAGGAATTTATCCGCGGCGTGGAGAGAAGGTGCCTTTGGGTCAAAGAGGAAGAGCATGACAGTGCTCGGAACAACCCCTGGATGAGATCGCGTTTCGAGGCGGTGGCGAAGCGGCGCTCCGAATCGGCGAGGCAGACGACCAGGGAACTGGCGTCGGTTCCCTTTCGCTTTGGCGAGGTTCGACAGACGGGAGAGGAGCCAGCAATCGTCGTACCTCGCGTGAGTTCAGAAAATCGCGACTACCTGCCGGTCGGGCTGGTAGCCTCCGGCACGATCGTCGGCGACCGGAACTTTGCCCTTTACGACGCCCCGCTGTGGAACATGGCACTGATCGCGTCCCGGCTGCACTGGGTCTGGATTGGGACGGTGTGCGTTCGGTTGGAGATGCGATTCTCGTACTCCAATACGCTCGGCTGGAACACCTTCCCCGTGCCGCCGCTGACGGAGAAGAACCGAGCCGACCTGTCGGCTTGCGCGGAGAACATTCTGCTGGCGCGCGAGGCGCATTTCCCGGCGACGATCGCCGAGCTCTACGCTGCGGAGCGGATGCCGGACAATCTGCGCGCGGCGCACGGTCGGAACGACGAGGTGCTGGAGCGCATATATATCGGGCGCCGGTTCAGGAACGACACTGAACGACTGGAGAAGCTGTTTGAAATGTACAGTGCGGCTGTTCCGCCGAAACGGTCGTTGTCTCGCAAGAAGGAGTCGGCACAATGACGGAACGTCCCTCGATCCCCACGGTGTCGGTGTCCTATGCCACTACGGGTGCATCCACGAAGTCGAACGAACTCGGGATGCGGCCCATGCAAGAGCGGGCGTGGGAGAAGCGTGGCGAGCAGTACCTACTGATCAAGTCGCCGCCCGCCTCGGGCAAAAGCCGGGCGCTGATGTTCATCGCGCTGGACAAGCTGCACAACCAGGGACTGCGGCAAGCGATCGTGGTGGTTCCGGAGCGGACCATCGGGGCGAGCTTCGCCGACGAGCCGTTGAGCGAGTTCGGCTTCTGGGCAGACTGGACCGTCCTGCCGAGGTGGAACCTCTGCAACGCGCCTGGGACCGAAGGCGGCAAGGTCAAGTCGCTGGGGTCGTTCCTCGACGGCAACGACCGGACACTGGTCTGCACCCACGCGACCTTCCGCTTCGCCGTCGAGCGGTTCGGCGCAGACGCGTTCGACGGGCGAGTGATCGCGATCGACGAGTTCCACCACGTCTCGGCAAATCCGGACAACCGGCTCGGTCAGCATCTCGGAGAGCTGATCGCGCGCGACCGGACGCACATCGTGGCGATGACGGGATCCTACTTCCGGGGCGATGCCGAGCCCGTGCTGATGCCGCAAGACGAGATGAAGTTCGAGACGGTCACCTACACGTACTACGAACAACTGAACGGCTACGAGCATCTGAAGCAGCTGGACATCGGTTACTTCTTCTACGCGGGCAGCTATGCCGACGACATCCTGAGAGTGCTCGACACAGGCGAGAAGACCATCGTGCACATCCCCAACGTCAATTCCCGCGAGAGCACGAAGGACAAGATACGGGAGGTCGAGCACATCATCGAGGAACTGGGGGAGTGGCGGGGAGCTGATCCCGCGACGGGATTCCAATTGGTGGGGACGGCCGGGGGGCGTGTGCTGCGGATCGCCGATCTGGTGGACGACGACCCTGCGAAGCGCGAGCGGGTGGCCGCCGCGCTTAGAGACCCGGACCGCAAGAACGACCGCGACCATGTGGATATCATCGTGGCGCTGGGAATGGCGAAAGAGGGCTTCGACTGGATCTGGTGCGACCACGCGCTGACGGTGGGCTACCGTTCCAGCCTGACCGAGATCGTGCAGATCATAGGGCGTGCGACGCGCGATGCGCCGGGCAAGTCGCGCGCTCGCTTCACCAACCTGATTGCCGAACCGGATGCTTCGGAGGATGCGGTCACCGAGGCAGTGAACGACACGCTGAAGGCGATTGCTGCCAGCCTGCTGATGGAGCAGGTGCTTGCGCCGCGCTTCAACTTCACACCGAAGGCGGAGGCAAGCGGGCCGGTCGAAGGCGTCGACTACGGCGAAGGGGGGTACGACCCAGAGAAGTGCAACGTCGGGGTGAACGACGAGACCGGCCAATACCATGTCGAGATCAAGGGGTTGGGGACTCCGAAGAGTAAGGAGGCCATTCGCATTTGCAGCGAGGACTTGAACGAGGTGATAGCTGCGTTCGCTCAGGACCGTACTGCGGTCGAGCGCGGGCTCTTCGACGAGGAGCTTGTACCCGAGGAGTTGACGCAGGTCCGGATGGGCAAGATCGTAAAGGAACGCTATCCGGAACTGACCGAGGGGGATCGGGAAGCCGTTCGCGAGCATGCCGTGGCGGCACTCAACCTGACGCAGCAGGCGCAAAAGGACGCGCTTGACGATGAAGAGTCGCAGTCGGGTGGTGGCACGGCGCTGATCGACGGTGTCCGCCGGTTCGCAATGGACGTGCGTGACCTCGACATCGATCTGATCGACCGGATCAACCCCTTCGGCCAAGCGTACGCCATTTTGGCCAAGTCGATGAGCGAGGAGAGCCTGAGGCAGGTGGAGGCTGTCATCACGGGGAAGAAGGTCCAGCTAACGCCGGAAGAGGCGCGCGATCTTGCACGGCGCGCACTCCGGTTCAAGCACGAGCGTGGCCGCACGCCGTCGATCACGTCGCCGGACCCTTGGGAGAAGCGGATGGCTGAAGGCGTGGCGTACCTCGCCCGCATGAAGGCGGAGTCGATGGATGGATAGGAAGTTCACCGAGGAGGACGACGCGCTGCTCGCGGAACTGGGCGTCGACATTGAACCCCGGAAGGCCGTTGTCCGGACGCCACGCGAGGAGCGGATCATCGCCGGCTTCGAAGACATCCAGCGCTTCGTCGAGAAGAACGGCCGCGCTCCACGCCAAGACCCGGACGGCGATGTTTTCGAACGGCTCTACGCGGTGCGACTTGACCGGATTCGCGAACAGGAGGACTGCCGCGCATTGTTGACGCCGTTCGACCATCAGGCGTTGTTGGGCGATCAACCTGAAACGGAGTCGCCGTCCATCGGCGACCTGGACGACGACGCATTGCTGGCGGAGCTTGGCGTCGCGCCGGGCGGGACGGATGTCACGCGGCTCCGGCATGTGCGGCCAAGCGCCGAGAAGCGAGCGGCCGAGGAGGTCGCAACCCGCCATGAATGCCGAGACTTCGACACATTCCGACCGCTTTTCGAGCAGGTTCAGCGCGAGCTGGACACCGGCATTCGGGAAGCGAGACGGTTTCAAGATGAAGCGAGCATCGAGCCCGGACAGCTATTCATTCTCGGCGGGCAGAAGGTTCTTGTTGCGGAGAAGGGAGAGGAGTTCAGGAACGCGCAGAACCGGCGGGACGCACGGTTGCGCGTGATCTTCGACAACGGGACCGAGAACAACATGCTCAGGCGCTCGCTTGAGCGCGCGTTGCAGAAGGACGAAACAGGGAGACGCATCCCGGACAATTGGGCAGGTCCACTATTCGGCGATCAATCCGCTGACGGCGACCAGGCCACCGGCACGATCTACGTGCTGCGCAGCCACGCGGACATAACGTTCGTGGCCGAGAACCGCGACCTGGTACACAAGATCGGGGTTACCACGTCGAAGGTGGAGTCTCGGATTGCGGGCGCGCGCCTCGATCCGACCTACCTGATGGCGGACGTCGAGGTCGTTGCCACCTATCGGCTGTACAACGTTGACCGCAGCAAACTCGAACAGCTGATCCACCGGATCTTCGATTCCGTACGTCTCGATATCGAGGTCGAAGACCGGTTCGGCAATCCGGTGGTGCCGCGCGAGTGGTTCCTCGTTCCGTTGCCCGCGATCAACGAGGCGGTCGAGAAGATTGTGGACGGGACCATCACGAAGTACGCCTACGACGCCAATTCGGCGGCTCTGGTCAGGCAATGATGCGCGCCTGGGGCAATCAAGGACGTTTGGAGACCGTGCGACGGGCCGCTCGGCGACCGACGCTGGCCATCCAGCTTGACGAACGACGACACCGATACGTTGCTTGAGAGGAACCCGGACGTTCTCGGGGGAACGCGAGTGTTCGCGGGAGCCCGTCCGTATCCTGATGGAGCATCTGGCGGCGGCGGACCGGATCGACGACTTCCTGACAGACTACTCCACCGGGCCCGGCCCGACGGTGGGGGCGTACTGGAGAGCTGACGGGGGGATTGTGTCCGGCGCGGTGGACACGCTCGCCCGGAGGGGGGGTGATGCAGCGTGTAGCATCGGAGCTGGACATCTAGCCTGTTTCTGGTGCAGACAACAGGCATTGCCGTCGACACACGCTCGGTCACGCGCGCGGCCGTTTCATGGCGACCCTGGCTCGGAGAGTGTAAGGCTAGGCTGCATCAGGGCGTCGGAGGATAGTGGGCCGGACAGGGAGTGGACTCACGGGGCGACCGGTCCTTGGGAAGTGTTGGCATGCGGCGATTGAGTGTGGCCATCGGGAAGGGCGTAGCGTTGCTCGCGCTGGCGGAAGGCGTCCGAACCACCTTCGAGTATGCGGCACACCTGCTGTCTGATGCCCTGTTGACCCGGGACGTTGTCCTCAAGGGGGCCGGCCCGATACGCAATATGCGGCAGGCCGTTCTCGCGACGTTCAGCGGCTGCGATGATGACCTGCTCGGAGTCGGTGTTGACGACTAGGTTCGGGTTGTGGGTGATGAGGAGGATCTGGCGACGGCCCTTGGCTGTCTTGAAGTACGTGGTCAGCAACTGGTAGATCGACTCGTTGTCGAGATTCTCGTCGGGCTGGTCGACGATTAGCGGGCGAGTGTCGGCGTGGTCCATGCCGATGTACAGGATCAGGAGGACGATTCCCTTGGTGCCGGGAGAGAGTTTCTCGAGTTCGACTCCGTTGTATTTCAGGCCGTAGCTGAGCCTCACGTGCTCGACTTCGTGTAGCCACTGCAGGACGTCTCGGATGGTCACTCCGGTGCGCAAGTACTTGCCCGGTGCGAGTTGGGTGTCCAGGAAGCCATCGAGAAACTCGTCCTCCATGGCCACCCTGACGCGTTCGGGATCGCCCGAGATCCACGCCGGGACCAGAATCTTGCGGGCGGCCTCCGCGAGCCCTTCCATCGTCCCGTACGGTATGGCCGTCCTTTGGTCGAATAGCGTCGTGCCACGTTCGAGCCAGGCATCGACGTCAGCCTCCCAACGTATCGAGAACTCCAGGTCCTGTTCCTGCTCTGCCGAGTCTTCCTCGGCGAGGCGGGCGGAGACAGGCGCGTAGAGTTCCTCAAGGGTCTTGTGTTCACGGCGGAGGTTGGCGAAATAGTCGGCGTACGCATCGAGCCGCTCCTGGCGGAGATTGGCGATGCGTTGTCTTTCAGGTCCTTCAATCTGTGCGACCTCGGCGCCGATGCGTCGCGTGTCGGTGTCGATCTGGGCGATGCGAGTGTGGATCTCGTTGATCCGGGCGTGGCGGGCTTTGTCGGCGGACTCCCGCTTCTCGAGTTCAGCTATATCGTTGCGGAGCCACCGGATCGTGCCTTCAAGCGGCGCCTCGACCGCGCCATCACGCTTCTGGATTGCATCGTTCAGGGTGGCTTCCCGGCGTGCGAGCGGCGGCTCGGTGTCGTGGGGGAACGCAGGGTGATACGCGTCCCTGTCGTCGGTCGGCACGCCGATGTAGTCCAGCGTCTCGTGGAGCTCGGTCGTGAACGTCGCCATCTGTGCCGTGAAGGCCGCGATGCGGGTTCTGAGATCGTTGATCGTCTGGAGTTTCTGTTTGTCAGTCGCGGTGGCCTGCTGGGCATCGGCAAGGGCCAGGCGCCGTTTCTGGAGATCGGCCTGGAGTTGGGCCTCCTCCTCGGTCGCGGGCGGAGGAATCTGCTTGACCAAGCCGGCACGCTCGGTCGCCAGTTTCTTCAGTTGGTCCTTCTTTTCTTGAAGCTTGGATGCGTTATCCCTCAAGGAACACTCCTCGCGGGTGAGGCTCAACATGTGGTCGCGCAGGCGCTGACCTTCGGATCGGATACCTTCGGTACGTCGGGCTCGCAGTTCTTGGAAGCTAGAGGCATCGAGGGTGTCGGTAGGGTCAAGGTGGGAGAAGACGACGGCTTCAATCTCGGCGACCAGTTCGCCCCCAATGTGGTCGTCCGAACAGAGGCGCTCGACGAACCTTTGGGAGAGGAAACGGACGCCGTCGGCGGCCGGTTGGCCCTGGCCGATGCAAGCATCAGAAACAGCGCCGTCGCCCCAAGTCAGCTGTACGCGTAGACTCTGTAGGTGATCGCCAGCGCGTTCGAGAAACATGGCCGGCTCGGTGGCGGGCCAACTACCAGCCGCGTAGGCGATGAGCTCGGCGAGCGCGGATTTGCCGGAGCCTTTCCGTCCGATTATGGATACGAGGTCGGCATTGAGGGGGATTTCAAGGTCGTCGAACCAGCCATTCGAGCAGGACAACGCTACCGAGCGGATAACGCGCGACTCGTCGTGACGAATCGGCGGTGTCGGGCCGATGTAGACCCGGTCGGCAGGCTCGTAAAGGACTTGCTTGAGGCCCTCGAAGGTCGGATCTGCCTTGATCCAACAGTACCTGTCATGGTCCGGGCGGAAGAGGTGCTTGATGTCGTGTGCATCCGAGCCATGGATACATGGTCTGAAGCCGCCGAGGCGCTTGATCGTGACATCGTCATCGGGATGGCGGCGCCCGAGCCAGAAGTCTCGTTCGCCGGGGCGGCCGGAGAAAATCATCTGGCTGAAGCGCGTGATCTCTTGCCGATAGCCCCCCCAGGCTCCGTCGTGCTGGAAACCGGAAAGACCGTCGTCGCCGGCAGCCACAGCGATCAGCGAGTTCGAGCACAACCATGGTTCCTTGAGATACCAGTCGCGTAGCGAGGTGAAATCCACCTTGAACTGGGTGATGCCGGTGCGGAGCGCCGCTCGGTCGTCGTTCACCTGCGGGTCATAGGCGTATCCAAAGGCGATGAGTTGATCCGGAAGACAGGAGTAGTTCCTGTCGTCGAACTGCCAACTCAGGCGGCCCAAGGCGTTGAGGATCTGAGTCTCGTGATCGGGGTCGTCGGGGGAAACGAGGAGGTGGATGTTGACCGCTCTAGCGTGATCGTTCGGCGGCGCGATGCGGAATTCGATGTTGGGAATGATGAGGTCGATATCTGGTATGCGGCCTTCGACCTCCCTAAAGTGCTTGAGTCGGGAGTAGTTTGTGATCGAGCAGTAGTCCGTCACTCCCAGCACTTTGACTGCTGTCTGTTCTTCGATCACGGCGAGGAATTCGTCCCACGTCCCGAACTGGTCGTTGAGTGCGGTGTCGGGTGTATGGACGTGTAGGTCCCAACGTCGCCAAGTCGAGCCGACGGTGAGTCGAGCAGGGCCATGAGAGTCCACTGACATGCTGTTGGCCATCTCCGCACGATTGGGGGACGAGACACGTGCTCGGCGGTGTTTGACCGAGTCTTCGAGTCGGCCAACGCCGAGCGCGTTTGGGGGACGGCATTGTAGGTGGTATAGGCGTTCCGTGCTAGCAGTAGTACCGGCACGCGAGCGTTGACGCCGATTGGGGAAATGGCGAGTGCACGGAACTCTGGGTCTGGGACGGGCGACCGGTGGTGCGAGGGCTGGTGCCCGCCTGCCGGGCCAGCCGCGGGACGAACGCGACGAGACAGTGCTTCTCGGCGTCGTAGTTTGCAAGCGTCGACGATGTAGCTGTAAGAAACACCTCGCATTCGACCGATGCTTGCAATCTGTCGACGCTGAGCGGAATCGCGGTGACTAGTCCGGTCATCCTATTCGCACCCGTTCCGTCCTTTCGGACGACGCCGGCACTGTTCACGCGTTCGCCCATGTCGCGGGCGGCGGTTCCTTTTGGGTCAGTGGAACGTCTGCAACGCCTTGTGGGCGCCTCCCGTATTGGTCAGCCGGGGTGCTGTGGATCGAAGCGAAACTGCTGGAATTCCCGCGTTCCGCGGCGATCGCCGGCCCTTTTGAGGCCGTCTCCCGTTGTGGTCAGCCGGGGTGGCTGGATGATTCGACGCGCGCTGCTGGAACACCCGCGGCACGCACTTGAATCGCACGTTCCTTTCGGAACATCTCTCCGTTGTTCTGCCTGGTGG
>JAPOYI010000067.1 GCA_026706665.1 Gammaproteobacteria bacterium
GGGCGTCTATCTGTGCGAGTAGCCGGGCGATCTGGTCGTCGGCGTGGTCGAGGAAGCCGGCGTAGACCTCCATGAGACGGGCGGCGAGGCGCTTCTCGTCGTCGTCGAGGTCGTCCCAGACCTGCACGCCCGGGTTTCGGGGGGCGAGGCGTTGATCTTGGGGCAGCAGGCCGGAGGTTTTCTGGCGCGTCAGGATCCGGTCGCGGGCTTTGTCCCAGCCTTCGTCGAACCTGCCCTTGTACTTGTTGATGTAGGAGGCGGGCGCGTGGTGGGGCGAGTGGCCGGCGGCGAAGGCGACGTAGAGGAAGAAGGGCCGGTCCGGATCGGCGGACACCAACTGCCGCAGCCACTTGCAGGAGTGATCCACGATGTCTTCCGACAGGTGATAGCCCTCCCGCTGGGGCTGCTCGACTCGCTCGTTGCCCGTGATCAGTTCCGGGTTCCGCTGATTCGTCTCGCCCGGCATGAAGCCGTGGAAGCGGTCGAAACCCCGCTGCAGGGGCCAGTGGTCGTAAGGGCCGGCGGGACTGGTCTCGTGGATGGACCCCAGGTGCCACTTGCCCGCGGCGAGGGTCTGGTATCCGTGCGGATGCAGCATCTCGGCCAGGTTCGCAGCCTCGCGGGAGACGAATCCCCGGGTGTTGGGGAAACCATTGACCATCTCCGCCACGCGGCCCATGCCGACGCTGTGATGGTTGCGGCCGGTGAGGAGGCAGGTTCGGGTTGGCGAGCAGAGGGGAGTGACGTGGAAGTTGGCGTAGCGGAGGCCGTCGGCTGCGAGGCTGTCGAGGGCGGGGGTTTCGATGTCGGAGCCGTAGCAGCCGAATTCGGCATAGCCCACGTCGTCCAGGACGATTAGGACGATGTTGGGTCGTTGGGCTAGCTGGGAGGGTTCTTGGGTCCAGGCGATTGTGGATTCGGCGGCGGTGCGGTCTATTGTGCCGGTGAAGTTTCGGTCGTGTTCCATGGTTGAACAGGGCTGTGCTGATTGCGAGGGGTTAGAGACTAAATGACTCGCCGTGTCCGCACACGCTGTCGGCGAGATGGCGGAGCATTTCCCCGATAGGTTGGCGTCGCCGACCGTTTGGGTGTTCTTCGCCGAGGCGGCTACGCATTCGACCGCGCGAGCTTGACGAACTCCGGCCTGCATCGCGAGGAGCCTTCAGCCGGGGGATGTTCCCCGACCGCTGACGCGTAAGGAAGTGCCGGCATTTGCCCCGTCGCCGGATGCAATGGAATGGTTCGCCCCGCTCCCCGACGCAAGGCCTCGATGAGCCAGAATTGCGTCTTTCAATTCGACAATCGAGAAACGGAGCGAACCAATGACCGAGATTACCCGAGTAGGCATCGACCTGGCCAAGAAGATCTTCCACCTCACCGCGATGGACAGCGGCGGCGAGATCGTCGAGCGCAAGCGGTTGCGGCGCGCGGGACTGCAGTCGTACCTGGCGCGCCTGCCGAAGGGCTGCGTGGTGGCGATGGAAGCCTGCGGCGGCGCACACCACTGGGGGCGGCTGGCGACGATGCACGGCCACCGGGTGCGGCTGATGGGCGGCCAGTTCGTCGCGCCGTACATCAAGTCGAACAAGAACGACGTGCTCGACGCGGACGCGATCGCGGAGGCGTCGTCGCGGCCGACGATGCGGTTCGTGGGGTTGAAGTCGGTCGAGCAGGAGCATGTCCAGCACGTGCATCGCGCCCGCCGGCTGGCGATCCGGAACCGGACGGCGCAGACCAATCAGCTGCACGGGATGTTGCTGGAGTACGGCATCGCCGCGCCGAAGGGTATGGGAGCGCTGCTGAGGCGGCTGGCGGAGGTGCTCGAGGACGGCGAGAACGAGTTGTTGTCCGCGACCCGCGCGCTGCTGTGGGATCTGGGCGAGGAACTGCGCCGTGTCGACGGGCGGGTGAAGCAGTTCGACCTGGAGATCGCGGCGCTGGCGGCGCGGATGCCGGCGGCGCGGCGGCTGATGACGATCCCGGGGATCGGCGACAAGACGGCGACGGCCCTGGTGGCTGCGGTGGGCGACGCGTCGGCGTTCCGCAACGGGCGGGAGATGGCGGCCTGGCTCGGACTGGTGCCGCGGCAACACTCGACGGGCGGGCGCGCGACCCTGCTCGGGATCAGCAAACGCGGCGACCGGTACCTGCGCACGCTGCTGATCCACGGCGCCCGCTCGGCACTGTGCGCGGCGGCGCCGAAGACGGATCGGCGCAGTCGCTGGGCGGTCGGGATCAAGCAACGTCGAGGCAACAACGCGGCGGCGGTGGCGCTGGCCAACAAGAACGCGCGAGCGGCGTGGGCATTGCTGGCGCGCGGGGAGTCGTTCGATGTCGCGCATATGGGAGAGGCCGCATGACAACGCGCACCCCGAACGGACGCCCGGGAACGCCGCCGCCGGCACCGCGTCAAGGCGCTGCGCGCCTTCTTCGCTTCGCTGCGACCCCGACGGGTGACCCGGCGCCGCCGGCGGCGTCGGAGGTGACGATGGCCGAAAGCAAGCTTCCGGCCATCTCCGGCCCGGGCCCGACAGGGCCGGCCGAACACCGGCGGTAGCGAAAGGACCACAAGTTGCGCAAGTGAAGTGGCAGTGATGGCAGACAGGTCGGACCGGCACGCCAGGAGCCTGAGGAAGTACCCGGGTCTTCGAGACCGCGGATGCGATGAGGCGGGCGTGTGCGGAATCCATCAGGGCCCGGGAGTTCGACAACTCCCGAATCAGAGGCCGGATATACGTGAGCAACTGAACCTGCTGTCTTCTCCCCTTCACTTGCCAAGGCGGGGCGAACCATATACGTACTTCCATGCAAGCGGGTCATGAGGCTGATCTGCCCGCACTTACGGTCATCGTAACCGCGATCTCCGGCTCCTCTGACTACCGTGTCCGACAGCTCAAAAGTGTCCGTGATGTCGAGAGGATCGTGGGCTTGTGTAGTTGACGCCGTATAGCGGATACGCTATACAAAACACGATGCAGTGGACGGTCGACACCGTTGCGGCCGTTGACGCCGAGATCGATTCCTTGCCGGTCGTGCTTCGCGCCAGGCTGGTTCGCTTGCTGGAGCTGATCGAGGAGGTGGGCTTGGAGCAACTTCGGGCACCGCACGTCAGACATCTCGAAGGCAAACTATGGGAACTGCGAGTAAAGGCGCAAGGGGGCATCGCCCGGGGAATCTATGTCACGGCAACCGGCAGGCGTGTGGTGGTACTGCACGTCTTTGCCAAGAAGTCCCGCAAGACGCCGCGGCGTGCGCTCGACACGGCAAGGAAGAGAATGAAGGAGGTAATGCGATGACGAGACTGCGAGACCTGAAGAAGCGCCTCATGGAGGATCCGGAGTTCCGGGAAGAGTACGCGCTGGCGGACCAGGAATACTCGCTGGTGGCGCAACTGATTCGCGCCCGAACGGAGGCAAAGCTCACGCAAACCGAGGTCGCGCAGCGGCTGGGCACGACGCAGTCGGCGATTGCCCGGCTGGAGGGAGGCCGGGTATCGCCGTCTATCGCGACTCTCCGACGCTATGCGGAGGCCACCGGCACTCGGCTGACGGTTGGCCTGCAGCGAATCGGGGGGTGAAAGGACTCAAAGAAGACCGTCGAGGTGCCTATGTGCGACATCAGGCATGCCGTTCACCGTATTCTCCTGCCGTGGGGACGCGAAGGCCGAAGATCAACTCGAAGCCGCCGACCATTGGACGCAGCGTCACGCTCTGGACCCTGGGGTCCGCGATTTGCCAACTGCCAATAGTCAGTTTGTTGTTGATCCGGTTCGCCATGCGTCCCATTTCTTCGACGTTAGGTCTAGCTAGGTCTAGGGTAAGTTGTGAGACAGGGACTTCATAAACCTCTGCTCCCAAAAGGGCCTGGACAGTCCCTTACGATTGTCCTACTGCTCAGCTTGAAGCCATTTGTTGTTCGGCGGCTCCACTCACTCGACCGTCGCTTGGTCAAACGCAAGCTCGAACACCGTATCCGCCATCCACCGCTTGAAACCCTCGTTGTCCGTGAACTGCTTGAAGAGTTCCGCGTCGTCCTTCATCAGCGACATCATGACGCGGACCAAGGCTTTGTCGTGTTCTATGCGGGCGTTCTGGGCGTCTGAGTTCTGTCTTGCATTGCGGAACTTCTCATCGTTTGCCACTTGCGAGGGGATCGTTTCCGTGATCATCTGCCGGACGCGGTCCTCGTCCTCCCACTCAATGTCTCCGAAGTGCTCGTTGAAGATGCGGATGATGTTCGACAACCGCTCGATCTCGGGCTCGGGCCGCCCGGGGCCGCTCGCCGTCGGTACGGGATCGATTTCGGCATCCTCGTCCTGGAGCAGGATGGGTTGGGCAGCCTGCTTCTCCGCCCGGTAGCTGTCCATGTCGATGGCTTCCAGGATGCCCCGAGACAGGTCGTCCTCTTCCGGGGACGGCAGCTTCGGAATCAGGAAGTTGAGGAAAATCGAGCGTTCCTCCCATGCGGCATTGGTGTAAGGCAACACGCAGGAAAGGAACTCGTAGGTTCGGACGAATGCCTTGGCCCTGCCCTTGAAAGCCACCTGGCCGTCTTCGTCGAGGTCTGTCTTGTAGATCGCAACGCATGCGTCGAGTATCGGATCGAGCCGGTCGCGATCTTCGTTGCCCAAGAACCGTCGAACCAGCGTCTCGATCTGGTCCGATGAGTAAACCTGCGCGCTGTCGAGCTCCGTCTGCAAGTCGTGCAGCTTGTTCGGGTCCGTCTCGTCCGCCAGGACCGTCGTTCGGTAGTAGTCGGAGAAGGCGTCCCTGATGATGTTAGTGTCGTTCAGGAAGTCTAGGACGAACACATCGTGCTTCTTCGGATGTGACCTGTTCAGCCGTGAAAGCGTCTGCACTGCCTTGATGCCCGACAGCGTCTTGTCCACGTACATCGTGTGCAGCAGCGGCTCGTCGTAGCCGGTCTGAAACTTGTCCGCGCACACCAGGAAGCGGTACGGGTCTTCGCGAATGCGCTCGGCGATGGCATTCGACGGGAAACCGTTGAGAGAGGCTTCGGTCACAGAGCTGCCGGCGAAGTCGTGCTCACCCGAGAACGCCACGATGGCCCGATGCGGACTCTTGCGTTCGCGCAGGTAGGCCTCGATCGCATGGAAGTACTGGATCGCCCGTGCAACGCCGTTGGTGACGACCATGGCGCGGGCCTGTCCTCCGATCTTGTTCCGCGCCAGCACCTGGTCGTGGAAGTGGTCCACCATGATCTCTGCCTTGAGGCGGATGGCGTGGTCGTGTCCCTCCACGAAACGGCGAAGCTTGCGTTGCGCCTTCTTCGTGTCGAACTCCGGATCGTCCTCGACGGTCTTGGCGAGCCGGTAATAGCTCCTCACCGGCGTGTAGTGCCGCAGTACGTCGAGGATGAACCCCTCCTCGATGGCCTGCTTCATGGTGTAGCTGTGGAAGGCGAGGTGCCGTGCGGTGCCGTCCGGCTGCGGGTCCGGCTCGCCGAAGAGCTCCAGCGTCTTGTTCTTCGGCGTCGCGGTGAACGCGAAGTAGCTGGCGTTGGGCAGCAACTGCCGCGACTCCATGATTCGATTGATCTGGTCCTCGTAGCTGTCTTCGTCATCCCCGCCGCCAGCATTCGAGAGCGCACTCGAAATCGCGGCTGACGCCTTGCCTCCCTGGCTTGAATGCGCCTCGTCAATAATGATCGCGAAGCGCCGGTCGCGTTGCCCGTCCCCGATCTCGTCGAGGATGAACGGGAACTTCTGCACGGTGGAGACGATGATCTTCTTGCCGGACTCGATGAAGCGGCGCAGATCGCACGAACGATCCGCGTGGCCGACCGTCGCGCGCACCTGTGCGTATTGACCGATGGTGTCGCTGATCTGGCGATCCAGAATCCGCCTGTCGGTAACCACGACGATGGAATCGAACACCATTGCTCCGCCTCTTTCGAGTTCGATCAACTGGTGCGCGAGCCACGCGATGGAATTGCTCTTGCCGCTGCCCGCCGAGTGCTGGATCAGGTACTTTCTCCCGACGCCGCGCTCGGCTGCATCCTCGAGGAGGCCCCGGACAGCGTCGAGTTGGTGGTAGCGGGGCCAGATTTGTAGACGCGTCTTTCGCCCCGTCTTGTCGTCGCGACTCTCCACCAGTTGAGTGTAGTTCTCGAGGACATCAGTCAGGCTCTCGCGCGTTAGTACCTTGCGCCAGAGGTAGTCGGCCTTCAGTCCTTTCGCGTTCGGTGGATTGCCAGCGCCGTCGTTCCAGCCCCGGTTGAACGGTAGAAACCAGGACGCCTTGCCGGCGAGCCGGGTGCAGAAACGCACCTCAGACTCGTCGACGGCGAAATGCGCGATGCACCGCCCGAGTTCGAAGAGCCTTTCGCGCGGGTTCCGGTCGCGCCTGTATTGCTCGACCGCGTCGTCCACGGTCTGCTTGGTCAGGTTGTTCTTGAGTTCGAACGTGATGACCGGCAGGCCGTTGATGAAGAGCGCGATGTCGAGCGCCCGCTGCGTCTTGTCGCGGCTGTAGCGAAGCTGCCGTGTGACGCTGAACCGGTTCTGCTCGGAAGCGTTCGCGTGCACGCGCGTTCCCCGGCGAAGGTGCCCCGTAGAAGAGGTCAACATGATGTGCGCCATGAGCCACGCCTTTGCGCAGCACATCGACGATCCCGCGCTTGGATATCTCCCCCTGCATCCGCGCGAGGAATCGGCGCCGGGGCGGGCCGTCCTGGCTCAGCGCCAGGGCTTCCGCCACCTCGGGCTGGGTCGCTTGCACGAAGGCGGTCAACTGGACCAGATCGACACAATACTCGCGGTTGTAGTCGAGATAGCTGCCACCCGTCCAGCCAACGCCGCCGTAGCTGGCTGGCGGTTCGCCAACGGAATCGGCCTTCGGCGGCTCGCACGGATGGCCCGCGAGCGCGATGCAGATATGGCTTTCGAGACCCGCTTCGGAAGTGTCGGTGCTCACGCGGTTCGCCTTGGGACCATCAGATCGGGACTTCCATCAGTTCTCCCGGTCCTACTTCCTCGATAGCCTGCCGTATTTCCGCGGTCCGACACTGAACCCTTGGCCACGCGGGCGACAGAAGAACCACGATGGCCAACCGCACATCCGTTAGGTTCTGCTGGTGGCGGATGTTCTGGTCAGTGGTCACGATGACATCGTACCCTTCCTCCTGGGCCTTGCGGATCAGTTCGCCGTTCTCCATCAACTCCCATCCCCTCTCAGCGGACCTGTCCACGACGTGTTCTTGGAGGTGATGCCGCAGCGGCGCGGGCGTCCCGTGGTCGAACAGGATCTTCATGGTCAGGCGGGCGTCTTGAAGTACTCCGCTTCGTGCTTGAGAACCGTCTCCACCTGCCAATCTTTAACTTCTGGATACCATTCCAGGAACTGGCTTACGGTGGCCCCGGCCTCCAGATTCTCGAAAAGCGCGTATACGGGCACTCTTGTCCCGGTGAACGCCCAGGCTCCGCTGATTTTGCGGGGGTTACGTTCGACTGCGGGGCATGTCGTCCAGTCCGTCATGGGTTCAACTCCTGGGTACCGCCAAGTTCGGCCACTTTCGGATTAGATTCGGTCACCACGGCAACGCCACGGACCTCGCAGGCGAACGGGTCCATATTCGGCAACTCAGCCGCCACGTTACGGACGTCCAGCTTGCCTGTAACTAGATTGGAGATCAGACTCGCCCGAAATTCCGTCATGAGTTCTAGTTGCCGTCGCACGTTTGCTATCAGGGCATTCATCCCCCGTTCTGCGTCGCGGAGCGTTCGGAGTATTAGCCGCTGCTCGGCGAGGGGTGGTAGATGCACTACGGTATTCAGGAAGGCGTCGTCGTATAGGCGTAGAAACCCTGACGTTCCGGTTCCAAGCCCGCGCGCTTCCTGACGGAAATACGCGCGGTAGCCTTCGGTTCGCACCAGGTCGCTCAGATACTGGGTTTGTACCGGCGTTTTCGTTTCGAAAACCGAGTAGTCGGGGCTCACGAGCCCATTGATATTTGAGCTGAATACCAAGCCGTTGTTCGCTTGCAGCCGATTTACTACCAGTTCGCCAGCTCTAACGAGCTTGAATCCGACTGTCTCTCCCTGAGGTGGGTGGGTGAAGTGGTCCGCATAAACGACGACTCCGTGCTCTCGGCGCAATGACAGTAGTGTTTCCGTGCCGGTCGTGGATCTGCGGTCGACTGACCGTAGGACCGACTTTAGGCGCATCCGGATCCAATGGTTTGGCACGTCCGATAGCCCCTCGATTCCAGAGGGTTTGTACGTGGAGTACGGCCTCCCAGTCCGGACGTCGATCTGGCCCGTGACTGCCTCGTGGATGATCGCCCGCTTCTGCTCTCCAAGCAGCGCGATCAGCTTTTTCTTGACGCCGATGTAGCGGTCTATGCGGCTTGTAGCGTGATCGAGGAAGCCGGTGATGGCGACCTGTTCGGGAACGGGCGGGATGGGCATGGCAAGGGACTTCAGATCGTTCCCATAGATGTGGATGATGGTGAATCCGCGACCCATTCGCGCCTTCTGCCGTGCGGCTGGCTGACAATCTGTTGCGTATCCCAAGAACCGGGCGTTCGACTCAACGCTGGGCCGAAAGACAATCACGTCTCCGCCGCAGCATGCCTGATCGACCATGAGATTTGCTGCGGACTTGCCAATCTCGTCAATGGTTTCGCCAGAACCCGCGAAAAGAACATCTCCGAACTGAATCGGGGTGTATGTCTTAGCTGCAACACTACGCGCGACATAGGCCCTGCTCGAAGCGATGTGAAAGTCGTGATGCGTGTATAGGTCGCCATACCTCACACAGGGGACGCCTTCTTCCGTTTCGTCCGCCTTGGTGCCGCCACTACCCTTGAAGAATCGTCCGATCCGCCCTAGCGGTGCCACCTCCCAATGCGCCGGCACATCCTCCAGCCACTCCACGCCGGAGTTCCTGTAGGCGGGGTAGGGGTTCAATTCCGTTTGCGGCACAACGTGGCGTCGGCGACTGCCTGGTCTTCCCGGAACTTTCTCGCCAATCTCGCCAGCGCGGGATCCGTGTACTCCTGCGAGGCGAACCAATGGACAAGCTGGTCGTGGTCGAGACCGCTTATTTCCCGGCTGATCTGCTCCCGAGCCTCCCGCATGAACCGGACGCAGTCGAACCGCTTTGTGTTTTCGCTAGTCGCCATGGTCGATCTCCTGGGGCGTGCGAATGTCGATGCTCGGATAGCCCAAGCGTCGATTGACCTCATTGTATGACTGGATCCTGAACAGGTTCACCATGTGCCTGAAGTTCCAGCTAGCGAGGCAGTCCACTTCGGCCAGGCTCGCGATCGCGATGTGCAGGGCATCGGCTTCGCTGGACGGGGCCAGTGCGCCGGACTCCAGATAGGCCGCTGCCAGCTTCTCGGCGTCTGGTGAGATTGGCAACCTCTCGATACGCTCTTCGGGTATCTGATCGACGATGGCCCGTACCGCCTCTGGAGCGTTTGTCAGTTCGCGGACGGTGGCCTCAGAAAGCAACAGCGTTGCGTTACCCATCCTGAACTGCTCGAAAAGGCGTCGTGACGGTGTGCGGAATTCGTCGTCTTCGCAACCGCCGAACACGGACGTGTCCGCGTAGATGCGCAGCGCGCCAACGGTATAGCGGCCTCTCGACTCCGCGACGAGCGTTCCCAGCAGACCTTCCGTTTCGCGTTCCAGCGCCACGATATCGGCCCGGATATCCTCAAGCGACCGCATCGGCTCGGGCTTGTAGAAGTAGCGATTGAAGCTGATCTCGTAGCCGGTCTTGACCTTGTCCGGCCTGTACCAGGCGTCAGGCGCGTAGGGCAGCACCTCGCGCCGGAGAAAGGCCTCGACGCCGCCGTTTTCGCGAAGCGGTACCTGCTCGATGTCGCGCAGCTCCGGGTCCGGCTCGTACTCGACCACTGCGGGCTTGCCGCCGGTCTCGGCCGCGAAAAGGCCGCGCAGCGGATCGGGCGCGGTGCCGTGCTTGTGCAGCTTCCTGACGACCGGCGGCGCATCTTCGCTCCGCTCGCCCGCACCTTTAAGCGCCCTGATCTCCGCCGCCAGGTAGACGCGGCCCGGGTCGATGCCCTCGATCCGCAACGGCCGCTCGACCGTCACCTTCCAGTAGCCGAAGGCCGCGTTGTCGAAGACCTTGCTTTCGTCGTTCTCCTTGCATTCGAGGAACGTCTCGCAGATGTGGGCGATGTCCTCCTCGCCGAGTTCGCAGTTTTTCTTGCCCAGGTTCTTGCGCAAGGGACGGAATCGGTTCGTGGCGTCGATCAACTGGACCTTGCCCCGACGGTGCTCGGATTTGCGGTTCGTGAGCACCCAGATGTAGGTCGCGATGCCGGTGTTGTAGAACATGTTCACTGGCAGGGCAACGATGGCTTCGAGCCAGTCGTTCTCGATGATCCAGCGCCGAATGTTGCTCTCCCCCTGGCCTGCATCTCCCGTGAACAGCGAACTGCCGTTGTGCACCTCCGCAATGCGGCTGCCCAGGCGCGTGCTCGTTTTCATCTTCGAGAGCTTGTTGGCGAGGAACAGCATCTGGCCGTCGCTGGATCGCGTCACAAGCGAATATTCCAGATCGTCTTCGTGGTCGATCAGGAACCGCGGATCTCGCATGCCAGTCTTGCCGCCCATGCGTTCGAGGTCCGTTTTCCAACTCTTCCCATAGGGTGGATTGGACAGCATGAAGTCGAACTCGTGGGATGGGAACGCATCGTTCGAGAGCGTCGAGTGCTCGGGGCCGCCGACGATGTTGTCGGCCGCATCGCCTTCGCCCTTCAGCAGCAGATCCGCCTTGCAGATCGCGTACGTCTCCGCGTTGATTTCCTGACCGTAGAGATGCGTAGACACTGCCTTTCCGCGCTGGTCGGCAATTTCCTGCACCGTCTCTTCCGCCACGGTCAACATGCCGCCGGTACCGCAGGCACCGTCGTAGAGCAGGTACGTGCCAGAGTTGATTTCATCCGCGATGGGCTGGAACACGAGCTGAGCCATCAATTTCACGGCATCGCGCGGTGTCCAGTGTTCGCCCGCTTCCTCGTTGTTCTCTTCGTTGAACCTGCGTACCAGTTCCTCGAAGATCGTCCCCATACCGTGGTTGTCGAGCCCCGGATGCCTGATCGAGCCATCCGTTTTCCTGACCGGCTCCGGGCTCAGGTTGACATCTGGAGAGGTGAGCTTCTCGATCAGCGTTCCAAGCGCGTCCGCTCGGCTCAGGCGCGGTATCTGGTTGCGAAACTCGAAGCAGTCGAGGATGTCCTGCACGTTCGGCGAGAAGCCGTCGATGTAGTCGCGGAAGTCGGCCTCGAGGCGTTCCGGGCTGGCGCGGGCACGGAGGTCACTCAGCGTGAACTTCGACGTGTTGTAGAACGCCTGTCCGGCGGCGCCTCGCAAAGGCGTGTCCTGTTCGACGATGCCCGCATCGTCCAGGGCGGCCTTCATGTCGAGTACGGCCTGCTTGCCGTCTGACAGTACGGCGTCGAGTCGCCGGAGCACGGCCATCGGCAGGATCACGTCGCGATACTTGCCCCGCACATAGAGATCGCGGAGCACATCGTCCGCGATGCTCCATATGTAGTTGGCAATCCAGTTCAGGTCGCCGTTTGTCATGCTAGGTCTCAAGTGGTTCGATTTTCGTGCCGGGCCTTTGCGCCAAGTCTAAAGCGGTGGCTCATTGGGCGCGAGCCGGGGTCGTGAAGGACGGCCCGAACCTGGGAACACGGCGAGAGTCGCTGCGCGATGGCCCGTTGCCAAGGTCGAAGCTCCTGACAGACTCCTGGTCGCACGAACTGTGGTAGGCAGAGTGATAGCTACTTTGGATCGTCCAAGTGAGTCACGGTCCGCAGAATCGAGACGGCGAGGGGGCGACGATGCTACGGATGAACACGGATTCTGCTGTGCCCCTCCGGCGGGCGCGGAGTCGCAGGTCCTGCAGACCGCCCGCTCGGAATTGATCGCGGCAGCTTAGGAACCGGCGGGGTTCCACGCACCCGAATTACCGGGGAAACACCACCGGAGAACGCCACGATCTTTGCCGTAAGGCTGCAACAGGAGCAGCCGACTGCAACACCTTGACAACAACTGTATATACATCCATCCTATTTGCTGCTGTCGATCATGCGAAGTCAGAAGCCAGGTGGGAGTTGAACTCCCCGTCCGGGGCGTAGACGCTTGTCAATGCGGCTGCCACGGAAGCGGAGGCGTGACGCCAAATGGGTAGTGCAGGAGTAGTCGGAACTCGCCGCGGGCCTGCCGCGCCCCGAAATCGAGGAACAGAGGGATTGCGTGACGGTACGATTCCGCAGCAGAGGCCACACGTCATTTGGACAGGCCGAAAGCGACTTGACCGAACAGCAAGCTTCGACCCCGTCATTGATTCGTCGCTCCCACGGTGGACTCGCTCTTCGAGAGGTTCTCGCGCGGCTAGAGCAGGAGATCGGCGCGCGTCGAGTGCGGGAGGATATTGCCACACTTAACGCCAAGGGGGTGATTGAGCCGACAGGTGGCGGACCAGGTGCCCGATGGAAGCCATTGTAGAACAACTCGCTGGCCGTTTTCGGCGAACCCCGGCCAATTCTGGCAAATCCCGGCTCATTGGTGAGGAGGTACTCATGGCCATAGTCTTTATGTCCTATTCGCACGCCGACGAGCAGTTGCGGAATGAACTCGAAAAGCACCTCGAATCGCTTCGCCGGCAAGGCGTGATCAGCATTTGGCATGACCATCGCATTGAGCCCGGTGAGGAACTCCACCAGCAGATAACTGCCGAACTCCAAACTGCCAATATCATCCTCCTACTCGTCAGTGCGCACTTCCTTAGTTCCGACTACTGCTACGACACTGAAATGAGCCATGCAATGGAGCGCCACGAACTGGGCGAGGCCCGGGTCATTCCCGTCATCTTGCGTCCGTGCGATTGGCAAGAAGCTCCGTTCGGCAAGCTGATGGCGGTTCCAAAGAACGGGAAGCCAGTGACCAAGCAGGCAACACTTGATGACGGATTCGTTCAGGTAGCGAAAGCCGTACGTCAGGCAGCCCAGTCCTTTCCCAATGACGCTCCCATCCCGGCGAGCCAGGGCCACATTCGTTCCCACATCGCCACGACTCAGACCACGCCCTTCCCAAGCATTCCGCAGTCCGGCAACCTCAGTGTTCCAAAGGAGTTTACCGACCGCGAACGGGATGCGTTTCTGACCCAGGCGTTCGAGTATATCGCGCGTTATTTCGAGAATTCGCTCGAGGAACTTCAATCCCGGAACGAACACGTCGAAACTGAGTTCCGGCAGATAGATGCTAACCGTTTCGAAGCCGCTGGCTATGTGTCGGGTCGCGAACAAAGTCGATGCGGAATCTGGGTCACGCTCGGTAGCACATGGGGTGTTAAAGGAGTCTTCTTCTCGCACGCCGGAGTTGGCGATGGCAACAGCTACAATGAGTCGATGTCGGTAGGCGACAACGGCTTTACCCTTCACCTCGAACCCATAGGCTTCTCGCATCTAAGCCACCAGGGAAGTGGGGCGCTCACCTTCGAAGGCGCCGCCGAATGCTATTGGACGCTCTTCGTTGAGCAGCTCAGATAATAGCCGCGATGCTGGTCAGCTTCCTGCACTACGATCTGGGATACTTCGATCACGAGGAGGGACGCAATGGAACCCGGTCCCAACCCCTTCGGGGAACAAGTGTTAACTATGTTTCCAGAATGAACTGTAAACCATGTCCCCGGAACGGACCCAAATGGAAGTGGCGGAGGGGCAGACCGCCAGAATACCGATTTCGGTAGTTTCCAAAGACCTCCTGAAGTTCATTTAACAGTCTGATAAGTCGACGTTTTTAGTTCCTTGACGTGTCGTTCGGGTGCGCGCATACTTCCCATAATTGTGATAACGGAAGTGATAGTAACCACCACGATGAAACGCCCCAAGCGACTCTCCGCCACCTTCGTCAACACCGTCAACGTTCCCGGCCGTTATGGCGATGGACGCGGCGGAAACGGCCTGAGCCTTCTTGTGAAGCCCGCCTCCACCGGCGGCTTCTCGAAGTCCTGGGCGCAGAGGATACGCCTCGAAGGCAAAGCCGCCAACGTCGGCCTAGGTGCCTACCCGGTGGTCACGCTGGCCCGTGCGCGCCAGAAGGCACTTGCCAACGCGCGGACCGCATCCGAGGGCCGAGATCCCCGAGACCGGGCCAGCCGCGCGCCGACCTTCGAACAGGCAGTCGAGACGGTCATCGGCATCCACGCCGAGAACTGGAAGGACGGCGGCAAGTCCGCCGCCCAGTGGCGCGCCAGCCTCCGCGACTACGCCTCACCGAAGATCGGCCGCAGGCGCGTTGACCGCATCAGCACCGCCGACGTCATGGAAGTGCTGCTGCCGATCTGGTCGACGAAGCGGGAAACCGCGAGGCGCGTGCGGCAACGCATCGGCGCGGTGATGAAATGGGCCGTCGCGCAAGGCTATCGCGAAGACAACCCGGCCGGCGACGCCATCTCCGCCGCGCTGCCAAAGAACAGCGTGCGCCGCCAGCACCAGAAGGCCCTGCCGCACGCGCAGGTCCGCACGGCACTCGAACGGGTGCGCGCCTCAAGGGCCCACCGGGCAACCGCACTCGCCTTCGAGTTTCTCGTGCTGACCGCCTGCCGCTCCGGAGAAGTCCGTGGCGCGCGCTGGGACGAGGTGGACGACACTAAAGCCACCTGGACGGTGCCGCCGGCGCGCATGAAAGCGAAGCTGGAGCACCGAGTGCCTCTTTCCGGGCGCGCGGTGTCCGTCCTAGACGAGGCGCGGGAGATCGCCGACAAGAGCGGCCTCGTGTTCCCGTCGCCGACAGGACGGGTGCTCAGCGACAGCACCCTGTCCAAGCTCCTGCGGGAGCTCGGTATTGGGGCCGTCCCGCACGGGTTCCGGTCCAGCTTCCGGGATTGGGCCGCGGAGCGAACCGACGTGCCCCGGGAGGTGTGCGAGCTCGCCCTCGCGCACGTCAACAGCGACCGCGTCGAGGCCGCCTACCGGCGTAGCGATCTGTTCGAGCGACGCCGGGAACTCATGGCCGCCTGGGCGACCTACGTGTCGCCAAACAGCACCTAGACCGACGAGTCTGGCCCGCTCCCCCGCGCCGCGCAGTCCGTCAAGAGCAACCGGGGCGCGGCGCCATCCTCTCACCGGTCTCCCGAAAGTGGATGGCACCCTCCGTCCCGTCCCGGTGTGACCGCCGAGCCCAGTCGTGACCGGGGTCTAGTGTTTCCGGTCCTTCGGCGGGTTCGGGTCGTTTCCGTAGCTGTCGCTGTCGCGGATTCGGCCGTCCGGGCGATGCATCACCACTTCGCCCCGTTCGCGAATCGCCTGCTCGCGGGCGCGGTCGATCGCGTCGCCCTGCGTGTCGTGCCGGCTGCCAGCCCGGCCCGCGCCTTCGCGCTTCGTCTGCCAACCTCCGTCCGGGTGCGGGGTTACGTGTACGCGCTTGCTCATCTTTCGGTTCCTAGATAGTTGCAGGAAGCGTCACTATAGGACAAAATAGGACTGAACACATTCCTATAAGGAGTCCGTTATGGCATCTCAGGCGCAAGCTCATTCCGACACCGACCGCCTCTTTCCCCAAGCCGGGTCCCAACGATGCCCGCTCTGTGATCAACCACTCCCGGATCACCTTACCGCCGAAGACCTCCAAGCACGACTCCTGGAGCGCGAGGCAAAAGGCGCCAAAGCCCAGGAAGCCCGCATCCGCGCCGACGTGGAGAAGGAGCTTGGACCGAAGACCGCCAAGGCCGTGGAGGAGGCCCTTGCCGACCAACGTCAGACCCTGGACAAGGCGAAAGATGATGAAGTGAACCGGGCAAAGGCAGAGGAATTCGAGAAGAACCAGAAACTGGAGAAGACGGTCAACGAGCTTCGGCGTCAACTTGCCCAGAAGACGAGCAACGAGCTTGGGGAGGGCGCCGAGCTCGACCTGTACCAGGAACTGCGCAACGCTTTCGAAGATGACCGAATCAAACGGATCCCGAAAGGCGAGCCCGGCGCGGACATTCGCCACGAGGTCTTCCACAACGGCGAACCGGTGGGCAAGATTCTCTACGACTCGAAGAATCACCGTGCCTGGCGGTCTAGTTTCGTCGAAAAGCTGAAAAAGGACCAGCTCGCCGACGAGGCTGATCACGCGATCCTGTCCACGAGCGTCTTCCCTGCGGGTCAGCGCCAGCTAGTCCTTCTGGACGGGGTACTCGTCGCCAATCCGGCGCGCGTGGTCGAACTCGTCAAATTGCTTCGCGAGCACTTGGTCCGGACCCATCGTTTGCGCCTGAGCGCCGACGAACGCGACGACAAGAAGACGGTCCTCTACGAGTTCATCGTTTCCGAGCGCTATGGCCAACTGATCAACCGGTTCGACTCGCTCACCAAAGACCTTCTAGATCTGGACGTCAGCGAGAAGAGGGCGCACGAGACGGTCTGGAGAAAACGGGGTGGTTTCCTCAAGGAGACGGAAAAGGCCCACGCGGACCTGGCTCGGGAGATAGACCGCATCGTCGCGGGAGACCTGCCGTGAGTACGCCCACGAACCGGATGTCCCCGAAACCGACCACCTCGCGCGCCAACGTGGTCGGGCTTCAGGAGCGCCGCCTCGGTCGAAACGTCCTACGGACGTATCGCACCAATCTCGACATCGACGAGATTGTGCCGAACGACCACCAGCCCCGGTCCGGTCCGAAGGAGGACGTCGAGCTCCAGCGCCAGATCGTGGCGAACCAGGGCGTTTTCGAGCCGCTGCTCGTCGAGCCCCACCCGGAGTTCGAGGAGAAGTTTCGCATCATCGACGGCGACCGGCGGTGGACCAACACCAGGGTGCTGGTCATCGAAGCAGACCGCTCGGATTTGCGGTCACTCCCCGTCGAAGTCACCGACCGGACGCTGTCCGACGAAGAACGTCTGCGCGTCTGGATTTACATCCATCGTCAGAGGAAGGAGTGGGACGCGCGGGAGAAGGAGATGGTCGCGTACCGTCTCGTGGAACTCCTTGGTCGCGCAAGCGCCGCGAGCATCCTGGGCGTGACCGTGCGGGAACTCGACAAGCTCGTTCACGTGTTCGAACTTTCGAAGCGCTTCACCGACTTGCAGGAGCCGGGGGCGTCGATCACCTGGGCGCGTGAATTGAACGGCGTGGCCAAGAAGCTGCTCACCCCCGAAGTAGTCGACGCGGTGGTCGACAAGGTCAACTCGAAGCGCATCACGAACTCCAAGGACCTGCGGAAGCTGCGTCAGGTCTTGCGAGATCCGGTTGCCAAGCAGCACTTCATGACCGCGTCCGGCGACATCGACTCCGCCGTCCTACGCATCGCGCCGCCTGAGCCGGAGTCGAAAGGAGGTTTGGCCGGCGACATCGACGCACTGACGGCACTGGTAAAGCAGTATCCATGGACGGAATTGAGTGAGCTGAAAGGTGACCCGGAACTGCTCGAGAAGATCACCGAAGCGCAGACGCTCCTAGACGGGTTGAAGGACGCCTTGAAGCCGTAGCCGCACCGGCAGCGCACGTCGTCCCAAGGGGGGGCGTTGCCTTCGGCCCGCGCCCTAGTCGGCTTCGCCGACCCGAGCCCGCAAGCGGTCTCGGCCCATTCGGGTGACGGTCGCTAACGCTTGCGCCCTCCGGGCGCCAACGCCGACGTTTCCCGCAGTGGTGGGTCGCCGGGGGTTCCCAGGCGCTACGACCGACGATCGCGGACAGCTTGTTGACCGATCCGCGGCTATCCGCCATGACAACCCCCATCGCTGCTCCGGCCGTACCTGCCTACGGGCGAAGCTCCAGGTGGCCGATCCGCGCACTCACCGCTCACTGGGACGGCCATGGCGGAAGCCCCGCCACTGCCTTCTCAATGGGCACTGTGGCAGCGAGTTCAGCGTTCTCTCCGCAGGGCCAGACAATCGTGGACGAATCATCTCGCACCGGCCCCGCCTGGATGACTCCGTTTTCGACTCGGCCCATTGTCCCCTTGAACGACACCGGCGTTGTTGAGCCCATCATCGCGATCGCGCGCCTGTCCATATCGGCGTAGACCATCACGGCATTCCACTCGGAGTCGGCCTGCAGTAGATGTATGGACGCGAACACGGCGTCCCCGCACCAGCAAAGAACGAACGAGCGAAAGGGATCCTCAAGCAACTCCTTGTTGAACTCGTCGACGCTGGTTAGCGGTCGCACCATGTTGCTGTGTGCCCGGCACATTGCCTCCAAGCGGTCGCGATCGGTCGAGCGACCCCTACCGCTTCCCGGAGTCGAGAACCGGTCGTAGACGTCCCGCAGCAGATTCGCAACGAACCGACCCGACCCGCTCGTGGCGTACGCATATCCCGCTCCTTGGAAGTTGCCCAAGTGCGCCGTATGCAGGCACGTCAAGAGAGTTTCGTAGCGGACGTCGAGATCGATACTCATCGACAGATCTCCGTCCACGTCAATCGCACCGTCTCGGGGCCGAACCACCACCTCGTGAGCTCCGGCCCGTTTCCCCGTCGGATGCACGGACGCGCTTGCCCCGTCGCTGTCGAGGATTGAAAGGTCGGCCCGCCGCGCCAGACGGTGCTTGACCACGTACTCCACGGCGTCCTCGAACGTTGCCATCCCCCGCAGTCTGACGCCGTGGATGAAGTCCGCCTCAACAAACCGCCCGAAGAAGTTGTCGACGTCCTTTCGCTGGACTACCCACGTACGGCCCCGAACCGCCCTTGGGACGATGTGCCCTTTGCACAGGATCGCGGGTTCCTCCACCTGAAGTATCGGGCAGAGAAAGTCCCTCGGTTTCCCGCTCGTGCCACGGCTTCGGAACGCGCGGGTCAAGTCCTCGAGTCTCGCGTTGTGCTCCCTGACTTCACGCTCGTTCACTGTTCACTGACCTCTTCGGTGCCCTCTTCTCGCTGTTCGTGACGACCGGAGCCGCTGCACGGCAATACGACGCGACCACCTCGGCCAAGGTCGCCGATTTCAGTCGCGCCTCCACTCTACGGGCCGCTCAGCAACCGAGGCAATCCCGCGATGTCGCGTGCTCTCCCGCTCTGGCCCCGTCGTTCGCCGACAACATCGCTCTGTGCACCGATCCGTCCGTGCGTCTTATGCGCCAGCGTGTCACGCGTGCTCCGGCGGTCAACCGGGCCGGTTCTCCGCTGGCGCTCCGACCTCGCTGGCGCGAGGTGACCGCCCTGCGCGCGCGTGCCGCCCGTTCAGGCACCGACGCACTCCGCGTCGCAACCCTGAAACGGAGAACTACATGGAACTTTCAACCCTCATCGCTCAGTGGAGCGGCAAGCTCCCGCCAGGTTTCGTGCCGCAGGCCATCCTGCGCGAGGCCGGCTTGGTGCATCTGGGCTGCGCGCACCGGGGCGGCTCGTCGCGCAGGATGGCCTGCGGCACGAAACCTGGCGGGAGCTTGCCGCTCCACTGAG